>JANLYH010000206.1:0-3513 GCA_031365545.1 Pyrinomonadaceae bacterium
ATCTGAACGGCAATCATTTTCTCCGGCTGGTCGTCTTCTTCCACCACAATGCGCGACCGAGAATGTTCTTGAACCAGAAGTTCAAAATCTGCGGGTACATCGGTAACCTTTGCCACGAACCGATAACCGCGACGCGGCAAGGTCTCGATGTATTTCTCACCGCTGCTGCCCTGACCCAATGCTTCTCTGAGCTTGTAAATGTTGTGGGAGAGGTTGGCTTCTTCAACAAAGCTGTCCGGCCAGACGCGCTTCATCAGTTCTTCCTTGGTCACCACCCTTCCAGAGTTCTCGAGTAGCACCAGAAGCATCTCAAAAGCCTTCGTCGTCAGCGGCACGACGTCCTCACCGCGTAGCAGTAACCGCTCCGACTGATCTACTCGGAACCTCCCAAAGCTGTAAAAATGCCTGGAATTAGTAGTCATTTACGCTCTCATAACTCGACGAGAATTCGCTCAGAAACAAACGAAGAGTTGCAAAGGACTTTTTTAGTGCCGGGGAGTAGTGTGCCCACGTCGAGGCCAAGTGATGATGAAATCGAAAGAACTAACGCGGCCGAAATCTTATCCCAGAGGACGCTTTTGGACAATGCGACTGCAGGAAAATATTTCTGGACAACCAACTCAATCCCGAGCGAGAGGCGGTGGCGAAAACGAAAAGAAGAATCGAAATCACCGTCGAGAAGCACCGGCTGGTAGTGCTGAGCCGCCGAAACCAATCAATGATTGCCTGGTGCGAAGCGTGTTGCGCGCAAGTCCAAATGGTGACGCCCGATGAAGCAGCACAACTCCGCAGAGTCAGCACCCGCACGATCTATAGATGGATCGAGAACGAGAGACTTCATTTTACGGAGACTGAGAAAGGCTTCTCGTTGATTTGCTTTCAATCTATTGAAAACAACGCGAGTGCGCCGCAAGAGTGCAGAGAAGAACCAGCAACGAGGACTTCCAGAGGTGTATTCAGGAAGAATTTGATTACGCGAATGTTGAAACGGCCTTAAGCGGCCCGGAGAGAACATGATGAAAAGCAGACGAATTCTATTAGTGATCTTTCTAATGTTGGTCGCGTCGGCGATCACGGCGAACGCGCAATCTACTGATCGCGCCAATCCGACGCCGCTCACTTCCGGCGAGATACAGGGCGCGGGCGGCGAGCAGAAGATCGTCAACTACTACACTTTCGAGGGCGGGCCGGGCCAGGTCTCCGCCATGCTGGAGGCGAAAACGAAGAAGGGCGCGAAGAGTGCGAGCGTCGGGATCGAGTTGTTCGACGCAAACGCCAAGAGCCTAACGAGCACTTTGCTGAACGACGGATTCGGCGGCGGCAAGGAAAAACTCGATCAGTTGCTCGGCAACGGTATCGGCCGCCTTACCTCCGGCCTGGGAACGCTCACCGGCGATACCAAACAGAAAACCTCGAGCGTCAAAGTCAAAGAGAAGCAGACCTTGACGCTGCGGGTGACAGTAGACCCAGGGATCGAGACCTACACTGTGAAGCTCGAAGGCGCCGTCGAGTTTGGCCAACTCACAACCTCGCCCGATGCCACGCCGGCGGTAGCAACAACTCCTGCCACTGAAACAACTCCCGCCACCGAGTCGACGGTCCCGAATACCGAGCAGCAGACTCCAGCGGTCGGACAATCGCTACCGACCGAGCCAGCGCCAGCCGCCGAACAGCCGCCGGTGGCGAACCCGAAAGCGGCAATCGTTAAGATCCCCGGCAAGAGTACTCAGTCAGGTCAGAAACCGGCGATTGTCAAAATTCCAGGCAGGAAGCCGCCCCAATGAGTTGACCAACTCCAGTTCTCAAGGAAGCCTAAAACTTAATTTCAAGGAGTATGACCGTGACCAAACAAGAGAAACCGAAAGCACGCAAGTTACTTAATAAGTCGCTAATCAGTTTGTTGATTCTTTTCGTATGCGCCCTGTCGGCCGCTGCACAAACACCCCCGTCTACGGATCGAGACAGCCCTACGCCGTTTGCCGCGAACGAAGTCAAAGGCGAAGGGACCAACGACAAGACCGAGTATTTCTACAGTTTCACTGCGGGACCGGGTGAGGTGACGCTGACCTTCGATGTGAAGGCGGACAAAGGAGCGAACCTGCACGGTTTCGATTACGAACTGTTCGACGCGAACTCGCGCCGGCTGGCAGGCGGGTTCCTTGATCCCGTGCGTGGAGAAAGCAAACGCAGGATTGAGAAGATCAATGTGCGTGGCCAGCAGCAACTGCTGCTCCGTCTGGTCGTCACCGAATACGTTGACACTTACCGCATCCGCGTCGACGGCGCAGTGAATGGTGCCGCACCCGTCGCGCCGGTCGCGACCCTGACCACCGCGCTGCCGGGCAACCGCCTATGCCTGCCCGCCTCGGGCACGCTCGTCCTCACGCTCGCAGACGGGTCGGAGGAGCAAGTCGATCTAAGCCAGGTGAAGTCGGCGGCGATTAAGCCATAAGGGAGTCGACGCTCCGAAGGGTACGACCTCTTTCTCTTAACCGCCGCCCGGAGCGAGAACGCAACAGACGCGAGGAGATGAACCAGTGAAAATGAAATCACTACTACTGAACGCACTGCTGATCACTACAATCTGGTCCATCGTCGGAACTTTCTCCCTGATTCCCGCGCACGCCCAGGACGGCCCGTTAAATAAGCCACCCAGCAGAGTGTTTATCTACGCTCGCGAGCAGAGCGGGGCCGTCATATACAGAATGTTCGACAAATCATCCTGGACGGAATGGGTCTCTCTGGGCGGGGTGATTCAGGGATCGCCAGACGCCTGCTCGCCGAATCCCGGTGAGATGATAATTTTCGCACGCGGGTCCGGCGGCGCGTCCAGCGGTCAGCTATTTTTCAAGCGCACAGGTCCGATTACTTCCACGGCGTGGGAGTCGTTTCGCACGGTGTTAGGTTCCGATCCCGGCGCGGTGTGTCGCGGTAACGGCCAGGTGGATGTGTTCGCGCGCGGGGCAGGCGACGGGGCCTTGTGGCAGGCGTGGTATGCGAACGGCGCTTGGGCTAATCGTTCGGCTGGCGCCATTGCGGGGAAAACACTCGGCGGCGTGCTCAACGGCGGCCCCGACGCATGTTCGTGGGGCGGGCAGCGTCTGGATGTCTTCGTGCGCGGCACCGATAACTACATCTGGCACAAGTATCGCGACGAGCAGGGGGCGTGGCACGATTGGGAGAGCCTTGGCGGGCTGAGGATGACTTCCGATCCTTCAGCCGTCGCGCGCAGCAGTGGACAGATGAGCGTCTTCGCGCGCGCCGAGAACAACCAAATCTGGACGAAGACCTACATCAGCGGCGACCGCTGGGGTCCGTGGCTTTCGCTCGGCGGCGCGCTCGCCGGAGGGCCAGACGCCACGCGCACCGCAGACAACAGGATCGATGTTTTTGCGCGAGGAGCACGCGGCGAAATTCTGCACACGTCGGTCACCTACAAGGGAAGCTTCCCCGAGATGAAAAACATCCCCGCGTGGTACGACCTGGGTCTGGGCGGAAAAATCATTACTGCAG
>JANLYH010000229.1:0-16910 GCA_031365545.1 Pyrinomonadaceae bacterium
GGATTTAAAAAACCCGCGCATCAAAAAATTCTTTGAACTTTACGAACGCGTGCAGGATCTGCCGCGACACCTGGGCCAGCATTCCGGCGGCATGGTGATTTGCCAGGGACAACTCAACTCGGTGGTGCCGCTCGAGCCCGCCGCCATGCCCGGTCGCGTGGTGGTGCAGTGGGACAAAGAGGATTGCGCTGACCTGGGGCTAATCAAAGTTGATCTGCTGGGACTCGGCATGATGGCGGTGTTGGAAGACTCGATTCAATTGATTAGCGACGCTTACAAAGAAGAAGTTGATCTGGCGCAGCTTCCTCAGGACGATCCGGTTGTGTACGGGGCTTTGCAAAAAGCCGACACGATTGGCATGTTTCAAGTTGAGAGTCGCGCCCAGATGTCGTGTCTGCCACGCCTGCGGCCGCAAAAGTTTTACGACATCGTGGTGCAGGTGGCGATCATTCGCCCTGGCCCGATTGTGGGCAACATGGTCCATCCATATTTGAAACGCCGGCAGGGCCGCGAGCAGGTTACTTATGCGCACCCCTTGCTCGAACCCGTTTTGAAACGCACGCTCGGAGTCCCTTTATTTCAGGAACAGCTATTGAAGATAGCGATGATCTGTGCAGACTTTTCCGGCGGCGAAGCTGAGGAACTCAGGCGGGCTTTTGGTTTCAAGCGATCCGAAGCGCGCATGAGGGAGATAGAAGTGAAACTGCGCCGCGGCATGGCGCGCAATGGCCTCACCCAAAAGTCGCAGGAAGAGATCGTGCAGGCAATCACTTCGTTTGCGCTTTACGGTTTCCCGGAATCCCACGCGGCCAGCTTCGCTCTGATTGCTTATGCCAGTGCCTATTTGAAGTGTCATTACCTGGCTGCTTTCACCGCGGCGATTCTTAACAACCAGCCCATGGGTTTCTATCAACCGTTTACTCTCGTTAAGGACGCGCAACGACATGGACTGACTGTGAGACCGGTGGATGTAACCAGATCGGATTGGTTGTGCACGATTGAAACGGAAGAAAGTCCCAAGCCCAAGATCCAAAGTCCAAAGTCAAAAAGCAGGACGGACAAACAGACTTTGGACAAGTTGGTTCTACGTCTTGGGTTGAGATACGTAAAGGGGTTGAGCGAGCTATCGGGACGTTCAATTGTTCGTGCGCGTGACGAGAGTGCGTTTGTCAGCATCGATGATTTACATAATCGTGTACCGGAGCTGCGCAAGGATGAACTGAGAAAACTGGCGGCGGTGGGGGCGTTGAATTTTATTCAAATAAGTCCAAAGCCCAAGGCCCAAAGTCCAAAGTCAGAAAAACAAGAAAGTGCTGAGACCAATATTCAACCAATGGTCCAAACTCCTATCACTGGACAGACTTTGGACATTGGACATTGGGCTTTGGACAAACGTACGAACCGGCGCGATGCGCTTTGGCAAGTTGAACGTGTGGCGCGGCCCGCGGGAGAACTTTACGAAGAGCTTCATGAGGCGGATGGCAATTCACCGTTAGTTCCTATGACGCGGCCCGAAAGAATGGCGGCCGACTTTCATGGCACTGGACTGACCATTGGGCGGCATCCGGTTGCTTATCAGCGCGCGGAATTAAATAAGCTTGGTGCCTGCCGGGCGATCGATATGCCCACGCGGCGCGATGGCAGCTTGATCAGCGTGGCCGGCTGGGTGATTGTCCGGCAACGTCCCGGCACTGCCAAAGGTTTTGTCTTTTTAACTCTGGAAGATGAGACGGGGGTAGCCAACGTTATTATCACGCCGCAATTGTTCGATAAGTATCGTTTGGTAATAGTTGACCACCCGTTTCTGCTCGTCTCAGGCAAACTACAAAACCAGGACCGGGTGTTTTCCGTGAAAGCAAAAAGCGTTCGCGCGCTTTCTTTTAACGTAGCGGCGTCGCCCTCGCACGACTTTCATTGACCAGATTCAACAATGAGTTTCGCCAACAGAGACACAAAGACATCAAGCTGCGTGCCTACGCCGAACAACATTGACTTGAAGCTACAACTGTATAGAATTCCGCCCACATCTGGACCGTCAGCATCTCGTTACAATCAATAAGTTCAATAGCCCCGAAGGAGATGAACAACTTGAAAATCAAATACCCTGCAGTGTTGGTGGCGACGCTAATCCACTTTGCCCTGGGCGCACTTTGGTACTCCCCACTACTTTTCGGTAACCGGTTTATCAAGATCATGGGTTGGACGCCGGAACAGCTCCAGCAAATGCAGGCGAAAAGTCCCACCAAAGAATTGGTCATCGCCTTTCTGACCTCAGTGATCCTGGTCTACGTCCTGGCCCACTTTGTGCAATATACGAAGGCTGTCACTGTCAGGGGCGGAATTGAAACCGCTTTCTGGTTATGGCTGGGTTTCATCGTCACCACGAATTTGGCCACAGTTCTCTTTGAACAAAGACCTCTTGGTCTGTATTTGATAAACGTTGGTTACCAGTTTGTGGGGTGTGCCCTGGCCGGCATAGTGCTCGCCGTCTGGCGAACGCAGGAAGCTCCGAATCCTGCAGTACAAGCTGCGTGAAAACAAACCGAGAGGAAAAAGTAAGGCGGAATGCGAAACGGTGGAAGCGGCGCGCCGATTTCCGTTTACCTCTCTCTCTTTCCCCTGGGTTCGTTGGACGGCTCTTGAAAGCTGATAAGAAAAGCGTAGACTCTGGCCTCAAATGTCGAAGTCGATCATCGGCGATCAACTTTGGGCTGAGATGACCGAAGGTGAGAAAGTGGAGGCTGTCTTTGCGGGCCACGCGACTCTAAAGCAGATGAGCGAGGGCTTGCTTGACGGTCCGGAACAATTGCGCCAAGCCTGCCGGGAATATCTTGCCGACACCAGTTCAGCTTTCGAAAACCTTCCGGTAGTTCCCGATGAGCCCAAACACGCTTCCCAGTCAACGGACGCGTCGCCCGCTCTCGAGGTTTTGTCACCGCGAATAACCAGTGCCAAACCTAACGTTTCTCACGAGACACTGAAGCAACGCTTTGGCTTGCCGGAAGGGTTTGCGCCGCGACCGCATAGCTATGCCCGCAGTGTCCTGCTCGATCTCAATGTTTACCGGCTGCCGGATGGACAGGAATTCATTCCCTGTCGTCCGACCGGAACATTGGGAGCCAGCCGCCACCGCTACGCACTCCTGACCACGGAACAATACTTGAAGGGCAAGCGCGGCTCGGTCTATGTTCGCACTGATGGAAAAATCTTCGACTACAGCACCGACAACCACATTCCGCAAAGCGAGATCTTCGACTCCGGTTACACAATCGCCGATCTTGAACGCACCGGCCGCTATGCACCTGAGCCCAAGCGCCGCAAGAAGCGTACGGCATTAAAAGCTAAGCGAGCAACGGCGGCGGGTTGACGACACTCTTCGACGCCTGAAGTACAAGATCAACAAACAGCTTGAACTGAGATAACGCAAACTGTTAGTTTGCGTCCGGTCAAATAGTTCAGAGTTCAAACTTTAGTTTGCGTTCGCTTGCCTATGAAACCACAAACTAAAGTTTGAACTCTAAACTACTGGCCTCATTCGTTAAACTTTAGTTTGGAGAACCTGCATGGGTGAAAATGATTCTGATAACTCGCCACGTTTCGACCGGCGACCGTGGGGAACATTTACGGTACTCGATGAGGCCGACGGGTTTAAGGTCAAGCGAATTGAAGTGCTGCCTGGCAAGAGATTGAGTTACCAGAAACACGCCCAGCGTGCCGAACACTGGGTGGTCGTTCAAGGCACTGCCAAAGTTACGCTCGACGATCGCGACATTATCGTGGCTGCCGGCGAAGCAATTGACATCGCGATTGGCGCGGCGCATCGCGTGGAGAATCCCGGTGACGATACGCTAGTCTTCATCGAGGTGCAGCGCGGCGGCTACCTGGGCGAGGATGACATCGTGCGCTTGCAGGATGATTTCGGACGAGCTCCGGAAGAAAAGTAATAAGTGCTGAGTGTCTGGATAAGTTTGCCCACCTGATATTTCGTCCGGCAACCATCAGTTTCGCGAGTTGAATTTGTAGCACTTTCTGTCCCAGTCAAGCGTAAACCAAGAGTCACACAAATAAGAGAATAATCTTGCGGGAACTAGTGTGAGATCGACGCAATGTCAGACTCAGAAGCTCAGCCAGTAGACCCAACAGACCCTTCCCAGCCGGCGCTTAACTCGCCGGTCGCTGAAGGACTCTGGTCGGCTATTCGCGAAGCGCTGCGCGGCACGCATCGCGACTACACCTCCGGACCAATCGGACGGGCAATTATTCTATTGGCTATCCCGATGGTGTTGGAGATGTGTATGGAGAGCATCTTCGCGGTGGTAGACATCAAGTGGGTTTCCTATCTTGGTGAAGACGCGATGGCCACCGTCGGCATAACCGAATCGCTGATGACTTTGGTTTACGCGTTGGCGATTGGCTTGAGTATTGGTGCTACTGCCACGATCGCCCGACGAATTGGGGAAAAGAATCCGGAGGGTGCGGCGCGTGCGGCAGTACAGTCGATCGCGCTGGCGTTGATCGTCTCGGCTGTCATTGCCCTGATTGGTGCACCGCTCGCCCCGAAGTTGCTTTCGCTGATGGGCGCATCGCCCGGGGTTATCGCCCAGGGCGCCGGATTTACCCGTGTCATGCTCGCCTGCAATGCCTCGGTCGTTTTGCTCTTCATGATCAACGCGATCTTTCGTGGTGCCGGTGATGCAGCGATCGCGATGCGCGTACTGTGGTTCGCAAACGCCATCAACATTCTGCTCGGACCGTGTCTGATTTTTGGCTTGGGTCCTTTCCCAAAACTCGGCATTGTGGGCGCGGCAATCGCCACCAGCATTGGACGCGGCGCGGGAGCGCTTTACGCGCTTAGCCGGTTGGTCCGTTCTGGAGGACGGTTTGATATCCGGCGCCGCCATATTCGCCTGGAACCGGCGATCATGGCGCGATTGGTGCGGCTTTCATCGACGGCAACCTTCCAGGTGTTTATTGGCATGGCAAGTTGGATCGGCCTGGTGCGAACGATCTCCAGTTTCGGCACTCACGCTGTAGCCGGTTACATCGTGGGCATGCGCGTCATCTTGTTTGCGTTGCTGCCATCGTGGGGCATGTCAAACGCGGCGGCAACCATGGTGGGTCAGGCATTGGGCGCCGGAAAACCGGAACGCGCCGAACGTGCCGTTTGGACCGCCGGCTTTTACAACCTCATTTTCCTCGGTACCGTCGGCGTAATCTTCGTTGTGCTCGCCAGACAGATAATTGGTTTGTTTACCACCGATCCCAATGTCGTTCCTTATGGCGTTGATTGCTTGCGCATCGTCGCTTATGGTTTCGTTTTTTACGCTTACGGGATGGTCTTGACGCAGTCGTTCAATGGCGCCGGTGACACCTGGACGCCAACCATCATCAACCTGTTCGTCTTTTGGTTGTGGGAACTTCCGCTCGCCTACCTGCTGGCCAAAGTGTTCGGTCTGGGACCACGCGGCGTTTTTCTGGCGATCATGATTGCATTTTCAACTTTGGCAATCGTCAGCGCCCTCGTCTTTCGCCGGGGAAAATGGAAAGGCCATACCGTTTGATCTCTTTCCCATTCCTGCGCCCAATTGATCGGATCCGAGCTTTCAGATCTTTCGGAATTAATACAAATAAAACGTGCCGACCTTTACTAAGCTTGCCCGGTCAAGTGCCGTGGGGTGCTAGACTAAACCGCTTCAAATGAAACCGACCATCATGAAATTTGGCGGCACGTCCGTGGAGGGCGCCACCGCGTTCAAGAATGCCGCCGGCATCGTTTTCGACCGGCAGGCTTTGCACCCGGTCGTGGTGGTGTCGGCCATGTCTGGTTTTACTGATGCGTTGCTCGATAGTTTCCAACAAGCGCTGAAGTGTGACGCAGATGGCGCGACGAGCCTGGAGAAACATTTCGACCGGCACCGGCGCGTGATTGAGGCATTGCTGAAAGATGAAAGTGCGCGAATGGTCGGGCTGGTCGACCAAAGCCGCGCGGAGATCAGAGAGCTCCTCGCCAGAGCAACTACCGAAGCTGAAGTTGCCAATGAGGATCGCAAGCGTCGCAAAACTCTTGAGGATGCAATTGTTTCTTACGGCGAAAGAATGTCGGCAGCGTTGCTAGCCGCAGTGTTGTCGGAAAACGGGGTCCTCAGCCGCGACGTAGACTCGAGACAGTGCATTACCACTGACGACGATTATGGTTGCGCCACGCCGCTGATGGCTGAAACTTTTCGCAACACGCGCGGGCAGTTGGAATCTTTAGTCGAGTCAGGATGTGTTCCGGTGCTGGGAGGGTTTATTGGTTCTACTTTGAGCGGTGAGACTACAACGTTGGGCCGCGGCGGTTCTGACTATACTGCGGCACTGGTTGGCGCCGCCCTCGAAGCAAAAGAAATTCAAATTTGGACCGATGTGCCGGGCGTGTTGACGGCAGACCCGCGCCTGGTGGCAAACGCGCGCACTGTTCCCCATCTCTCTTTCGAGGAGGCAGCCGAGCTGGCTTACTTCGGCGCCAAGGTGCTACATCCGAAAACTCTTCATCCGGCGATTGAGCGTGGCATTCCGGTGCGTATCTGTAACTCCCGCGCTCAGGAAAGCGGCAGCACGCTGGTGGTGGGAGAGTCGAAGAAATCGCCGCAAACCGTGAAAGCCATCGCCCACAAGACGGGCGTCACCACCGTTCAAGTTACGTCGACGCGGATGCTTGGTGCGTATGGATTTCTCCGCGCGCTCTTCGAAGTGTTTGCCGAACACAAGACCGCCGTAGACGTGGTGACGACCTCTGAAGTCAGCGTTTCGCTTTCGCTTGATGACACCACATCGCTCGCGGAGATCGTGGCGGAATTGGAAAAGCTTGGCTCCGTTACCATTGAAGAAAAACGTGCGATTCTTTGCGTGGTCGGCGAAGGCTTGCGTACGACGCCGGGCATTGCGGCGCGCATCTTCTCGACGATTAGCGATATAAACGTTTCGCTGATCTCGCAAGGTGCTTCGCGAATTAATCTGACGTTCGCAGTTGCTGAGAACCGCGTTCGCGAAACCGTGGCCCGGCTGCATAAAGAGTTTTTCGAAAGTTCAGATAGTGAAGACGCGCGCCGGGAGTCTAGTGAGCTTAGCGGGGAATTGTCGAGACGGTAGGGCGGCTATGAACGTTACCGAACTAACACGCACGCTAATCGATATTCCGTCAGTTACCGGCGCAGAGCAACAGGTCGGGCTGTTTCTGAAATCACACCTTGAGAGTTTGGATTATCAGGTCCAGATGCAAGCCGTTGCTGCGCAGCGCTTCAACGTGTTTGCGACTACCGGAACGTCGCCGCGGGTTGTGCTCTCGACGCACATGGACACCGTCCCGCCATATATTGCCTCAAGTGAAGATGAGCAACGGATCTACGGCCGTGGCGCCTGCGATGCGAAGGGAATTATTGCCGCACAAATCATAGCCGCCGATCGTCTGCGCCGTGAAGGTGTCGAGGAAATCGGCCTGTTGTTCACCGTCGATGAGGAGCAGGGAAGCCTGGGCGCCCAAATCGCTAATCGTCTTAAGCTCGAACGAGCGCCGGAATTTCTAATCAATGGCGAACCGACCGATAACAAATTAGCGAGCGCGACCAAAGGCTCGTTGCGGTTGAACCTGCGAACCAGAGGGCGAGCTTCGCATTCTGCTTATCCGGAACAAGGTGACTCGGCGATTGAGAAACTGTTAGACGTACTCCAAAGCATTCGCGAATGTGCCTGGCCGGCGGATGAACTGCTGGGCGCGACTACCTGCAACATCGGCGTAATCGGAGGCGGCACGCGACCGAATGTTGTCCCTGATCAAGCTTCCGCTCAGTTGCAGTTTCGCTTAGTCAGCGATGCCACGCCAGTAAGAAAGATTCTTGAAGCGGCAATCGCGCAACGCGCGGAAGTCGAATACCTGTCTGAGCATGAGCCCATACACTTGCACACGATTGCCGGAGTTGAGCAATGCGTGGTTCGCTTCACCACCGACATTCCTTATCTCTCAAACTGGGGCAAGCCGCTGTTGCTCGGACCGGGATCGATTCTAAGCGCGCATACCGAACATGAGTACGTCGACAAGCAGGAACTGAGCGAAGCGATAGAGATCTATGCGCGGCTGGTGACGGCGTTGCTGGCGCAAGCGCCTGACGCGGGCGCGTTGGTCGAAGGAGTGTCTCAATGAAGCTGGCCTTAATTGGTTATGGAGCCATGGGCAAGTTGGTGGCAAACCTGGCGGGAGCTGCCGGAGACAAGGTCGAAACGATCATTACTTCGGGAGATGCGTCGTTAAGTGCGGTCGAGGTTGCGTCTTCGCTGCGTGGTCATGATGCGGCCGTAGACTTCTCAGTGGGTTCAGCAGTCCTCAGAAACATCGAAGCTTGCGCGCTCGCCGGCGTTCCCCTGGTTGAGGGCACCACGGGCTGGCTGGACAATCAAGCAGTAGCCCGGTCTCTGATTGAAGAACACCATGGTGCGCTTGTGTACGGAGCTAACTTTTCAGTCGGCGTAAATGTCTTTTATAGAATAGTGTCTAATGCCGCGCGGCTGCTCGCGGGGCTCGATCAATATCAAGTGTTCATGGAAGAGGAGCATCACGCGCGCAAGCGTGACGCGCCGTCAGGCACTGCACTAAAGTTGAAGGACTTGCTGGCTGAAGAGATTAAGACAGAAATTCCGATCGCTTCAGTGCGCGCTGGTCACATTCCCGGTACGCATCGCGTCGGCTTCGACTCGCCGGCAGACCAGATCATGCTGACGCACATGGCGCGCTCACGCGAGGGGTTTGCCGGCGGAGCGCTGCTGGCGGCGCGTTGGATTGTAGAACGCAAGGGGGTTTTCGAGTTTTCTGAAGTTATAGATGAGATACTGAAACACTGATGAGTAATGAGTGATGAGAGTTTGGAGGTAACGCAATGACGATGAAAATCGACTGGATGCGCGGTTGCGCGACGGCGCTGGTAACTCCGTTCAAAGCAGATGGCGCGATTGATGAAGATCGCCTGCGCGCGCTAGTGGAACGTCAGATTGCCGGTGGCGTGCGTTTATTGGTGCCCTGCGGCACAACCGGCGAGAGCGCTACGATGACCGAGGAAGAGGACCAACGTGTCATAGCGCTTACGGTCGAAGTGGCGCGCGGTCGGGCTCGGGTAATTGCCGGAACCGGAAGCAACTCGACGGCGGCAGCGATTGAATACTCACGCCGCGCGCATGATCTGGGCGCCGATGCCATGCTGCAAGTCGCGCCCTGGTATAACAAACCGACGCAGGAAGGTCTGTACGCACACTTTCACGCCATCGCCGAAGCGATTCCCGAAACGCCGATCATGCTCTACAACGTTCCCGGTCGGACCTCTTCAAACATTGCCCCGCAAACCGTGCTGCGCCTGGCGAAAGATTGCGAGAACATCGTGGCTATTAAGGAAGCGTCAGGAAGCTTGACGCAGATAATGGAAATCTTGCGCGAACGTCCGGAAGGCTTTTGCCTGCTCTCAGGCGACGACGCAGTCACGTTGCCGCTGATCGCTCTGGGTGGCGAAGGTATTGTTTCCGTCGCTTCCAATGAAATTCCCGATCTAATGTCGCGCCTGGCCGACCTTGCCCTCGACGGAAATTGGGCTGAGGCGCGAGCGCTGCACTACCGCATCTTGCCTTTGATGGAAATTAACTTCATCGAGTCAAGTCCCGGGCCGGTAAAGGCCGCCATGGCGATGATGGGACTCCTCGAAGAAAACTTCCGTCTCCCGCTGGTGCCGATTACTGACAAAAGCCGCGGGCGGATCCGTGAAGTGATCACGGAACTCGGTCTACTGGAGAGTGTGCATGCCATTGCGTGAAGACATGGAAGCGCTCGCGCTGCGGGCTAATGAAGAACTTACTGATGCCGACTTCCAGATCTTCTCTAAGTTTAAGACCGCGCTCAATTGCGGCGAGGTGCGCGCGGCGGAGCGCGATGCAGATGGCACCTGGCGGACGAACGAATGGGTCAAGCGAGGCATCCTGCTCGGCTTCCGCATCGGCGTAATCGCAGACATGTCACCGGCGGATCATAGTCTGTCGTTTCTCGACAAGCATACCTATCCAATCAGAAAGTTCGCTACCGCCGATCGCGTGCGCATGGTGCCGGGCGGATCGAGCATTCGTGACGGCGCCTACATCGCCCCGGGCGTAATTTGCATGCCGCCAATGTTCGTCAACGTTGGCGCTTACGTTGATGAAGGCACAATGATCGACAGCCACGCGCTGGTGGGTTCGTGTGCGCAGGTCGGGAAACGCGTCCACTTGTCGGCCGCAGCGCAAATCGGCGGCGTGCTTGAGCCCATCGGCGCCGTGCCCGTCGTTATTGAAGACGACGTGATGGTTGGCGGTGGCTGCGGAATCTACGAAGGAACGATCGTGCGCGAGCGCGCGGTGTTGGCCGCGGGCACAATCCTGACTGGTTCAACTCCGGTTTACGATTTGGTGCGCGAAAGGATCTATCAGCGAACGCCTGAAGCACCGCTGGAAATTCCGGCGGGCGCGGTGGTCGTACCGGGTTCACGCAATGTCCGCGGCGAGGTGGGCAAAGCCTGGGGACTCTCGCTCTACGCTCCGGTTATCGTGAAGTATCGTGACGAGAAGACAGAACGCTCGGTGCAATTGGAAGATTATCTGCGCTGACTGTGAGATCAGATGCTACACGCAGCCATCCAATTCACACCGCGGCTTTAGCGAGGTGATAGGAAGTTGGGACTTGAAACGAAACCGTTAGAAACAGTTCCGGAGATCATTAGCGACCTTTGATCACCGGGCTGAAGCCACGGTGTGAATGAGATCGTTCCGACCGACGCTGCATCCGCTCAAGTCACATATCGAACAAACCGTGACGTATGAGGAAATACGAGATTCATTTGCCGTTGACCTAGAGCGATGGCAAGCCGATTCGAGCAAGAGAAGATGAGACGCGTTAGCAAAGATCTCGTCGACATATTTGGCTCGTTCCTGATGCCATATCGAAGAACTTGGAAATATGACGGTCCAAAATACACTGAAATCGTGAAGATCGAAATCATCACAACCGGCGACAAGGTCCTAAAGAAACGACTCAAAGCTTTCAAAGAACGCCTCGAGGAATCCTTCAACAGAGCGACATTCTGATCTTGACCCACGGCATTCAGGGCATCTGAGTTATTCATGATCGTCGAACTTACCCGACCCCATCGCGGTAGAGAACGCTTGAAAAAATTGACCTCAGAGTGCAAACTTCCGACATGAGCAACAAACAGATAGTCGAGGACTTGCTTCAGCGTATTCCCGACGGTGCCTCGCTGCATGATATCGCCCAGGAGATCGAGTTTATCGCCGCAGTGCGTCAGGGATTGTCCGAACTTGATCGTGGTGAGGGGATCCCGATTGAGGAAGTTGAGCGGGAGCTTCCCTCATGGATTATCAAGTAGTCCTTTCGCCCTCCGCCCGCGCCGACCTGCGTGACATCGTCCGTTACATCTCCTTCGACGCGCCTGACCGCGCCATAGAATTCGGTTTGTTTCTTATTTCGCGGACCCGGCTTCTCGCGCAATCCCCGGAACTTGGTAGGGTCGTGCCGGAGTTTGAAGATGCGTTCATTCGCGAGATCATTGTTCGCTCGTATCGTGTCGTTTACCGCCTCGACGATTCAGGCCACTTAGTCGAGGTTATACGCTTTTGGCATGCCGCCCGCGGCACTCCAGAAATCACCTCTTCAGCAGATTGATCGTTTGGACAAGCGAGCTGAATTTGACCGATTGGCTGAAGATGAAGTCGGATGTCATTAGTTGCCGCAATGAAGGATGAGTCCTTACTTGAAACAATTTCAACCACCACCATTTCTTCGCGGCATCGAGCGGAGTCCGATTCGCCAGATCACTGATCGCGCCAAGCCAGGCGACATCAGTTTCGGCCTGGGCGAACCTGATCTGCCGACTCCCGAGGTGATTCGCCGGGAAGCAGTGCGCGTCATCCGCGAGGAAAAGAACGGCTACACGCTGCAAGCCGGACTGCCGGCGTTGCGCGAACGCTTGACCGAGGACTATCCCCACCTGAAGCTCTCAACCGATCAGGTGATCATCACTGCCGGGTCGCAGGAAGCAATGTATCTGGCGTTGCTGACGCTGGTTGAAGCGGGTGATGAAGTGTTGATTCCCAATCCCGGCTTTGTCGCGTATCCAACAATTACCCGCATGGTGGGTGGACAGCCAACCTTCTATCAACTGCCGGCCACCACCGACTTCAGTTTTGATTTGGATGATTTCAAGGCTGGTCTTAGTTCAAAGACCAGGGTTGTCGTTTGTACCAGTCCGTCAAATCCAACGGGCCGCACCTTATCGCGCGAGGAGCTGGGCGCGATGGCGCAAGCCGTCGCGGAAAGCGGCTCTGGGGCGTTTATTATCAGCGACGAGATCTATCGCGATCTTTATTACACCGGGGAACGCCCGGCTTCGATTTCGGAGTTCTATCCGCGCACGGTAGTAATCAGCGGGCTTTCGAAATCAATGAGCATGACTGGTTGGCGACTTGGTTGGATCCTTGGAGACGAGGCTGTGATTCGTGCCGCGCACTTGCTGCATGGTTACGTCACAACCTGTGCCGCGACGATTTCACAAAAAGCGGCGCTCGTTGCCTGGACTGAGGAAGCGCGGGAAGCGCGCCGCGAAATTCGCGAGACGTTTCACCGGCGGCGCGATCATCTGCTGCAGCTGCTTCGTGAGGGCGACTTGCGATGCATTACACCCGACGGAGCTTTTTACACGATGGTGGATGTCGCCAATTATGGTTCGTCGCTGGAAGTTGCGGAAATACTACTTGAAGCTGGGGTGGTTACAATCCCGGGCAACGCCTTTGGCAGCGAAGGCGAAGGATTCCTGCGCTGTTCTTTCTGTGCTGACTTGCCCGTGCTGACCGAAGGCGTCAAACGAATGAGCGCCGCGTTGAAGAATTTAGCTAAGATTGACAATTGAAGCACGTGCGCAAAGTGCCAATGCTCCAGAGGAGCCGAATGTTTATAGACACCCGCGCCACAATAGGTCCTTCGCTCCGCAGGAGCGACATGTCGCCCCTAGCGGGGCTAAGAACTAATAGTGAGACTGAGACTATAAACATTTCGTCCCTAAAGGGACTTCAAACCGCGCAGAACCCGCGCAACTGCGAGGCATAGCCTCAAGATCAAATATCGCTAATCGGAAAGGCAAAGCCTTTCCGCACGGAAGGCGGCAGAGCCGCAATCAAGAATGACTAAAACGTTTCGCGTAGGAATACTCGGCGCCACGGGCATGGTCGGGCAGCGCTTCATTCAACTGTTGGAGGATCATCCGCAGTTTAAGATCACCGCCCTCGCGGCTTCCGACCGTTCCCAGGGAAAAACATTTCAAGAGGCGTGCACGTGGCGACTCGCCGGCGAGATGCCGGCATTCGTGAAAGCGATGATAGTCGCTGCGCCCGCGCCGCCGCTGGACTGTGATCTGGTCTTCTCGAGTTTACCGGGCGACATCGCGCGCGCGAGTGAAGGCGCCTTCGCCCGCGCCGGTTTTCCAGTAATTAGTAATTCTTCAGCTTTTCGGATGGACCACGACGTGCCGCTGCTCATTCCCGAAATAAATCATGAGCATCTCGCATTAATTGAGGTGCAACGGAAACAGAGCGGGCAACAGGGATACCTCGTCACGAATCCAAATTGCTCGACAATCATGTTGGCATTAGCGCTCGCTCCACTACAGCAAAAGTTTGGCGTTGAGAGCGTAATTGCCACAACCATGCAGGCGCTGTCAGGGGCGGGTTATCCCGGTGTTGCTTCACTCGCGATCAGCGACAACGTGTTGCCCTTTATCGATGGTGAAGAAGAAAAGATTGAGCAGGAGACAACCAAGATTCTTGGTACGCTAAAAGGCGCAAGCGTCGAAGCGGCGCCGATGGCCGTTAGCGCCCAATGTCATCGCGTTAATGTCAGCGATGGTCATCTTGCGGCGGTGCGCGTAAAACTAGCGCGGCCAGTGAGTCTCGCAGAAATAAGCGAATCGTTCGCTTCGTTTTCTGCCCTGCCACAGGAACTCGGCCTGCACTCAGCGCCGAAACATCCGATCATTGTGCGTGAAGAACCCGACCGGCCACAGCCGCGTTTGGATCGTGACGCTGGCAATGGCATGAGCGTAACCATAGGCCGGATTCGCGAAGACAACGTGCTTGATTACCGGTTTGTGGCCTTGAGCCACAACACTATTCGCGGCGCCGCTGGCGCGGCAATTCTCAACGCTGAACTACTGATAGCCATGGGAAGACTCAAATGAAGAAACTGATCTGCTCGACGCTGCTGCTCGGGTTTGTCTCGCTCGGATTTGCGCAGCACCCGAAACAAAAATCGGCGTTGAAACCAACTTCGCCTTCGGCTTTGCAATCAATGGTTGAAACCGAGCTTGGCTTCGCGAAGATGTCGGCGGAGCAGGGCGTGCGGCCGTCGTTCCTGGCTTTCATTGACGATGATGGAATTCTTTTTCGACCGCGGGCAGTCAAAGGCAAACAGTGGATGACTGAAAACCCGCTCCCAGCTTCCGATAAGCGTCCTTTGTTAAGTTGGTATCCAACGTTTGCTGACGTGGCGCGCGCTGGTGACCTGGGATACACAACCGGACCCTGGGAATACAAAGCTGACATTCACGACGCCCAGCCGGTTGCCTGGGGAAACTTCTTGACAGTGTGGAGGCGGCAACCGGACGGGTCGTGGAAGTTTGCGATTGATCTGGGAATCTCGAATCCCCGGCCGGACAAGTCCGCACCTGCCTGGCAACTGCCGAAGGGCTATCGGGCACCGGCAAAAGTCCGGGCGGTAGATGTCCAAAAGGAGCGGGCCTCGCTCTTTGGAGAAAATAGCGTGTTCGGCAACAGCTTTAACCTGAGCGACGCCGCCAGAGCCTTCGCTTCCTTCGCGGCTGGGGACGTTCGAGTCTTCAGGAACGACCAGCTTCCTTTTGTGGGACTGACGGCGGCCGCCGCTGCTCTTCCCGACGGCTCGACCGTGTGGACCTGGCAGCCAGCCCTGGTCAGCGTATCGAGTTCGGGTGACCTGGGATATACGTATGGAACTTATCAGATAAACAAAAAAGACCGTTCCGGAAAAATTCTGGAGCGTGGAAACTACTATCGCATTTGGAAGAAACAGGCGGACATGTGGAAGCTTGTCGCCGATCTTACGAATCCGGTTTCTGAAAAGAATTGACGGCCGTGATCACTTTTTCAGCAAACCGATCCAATAAGTAAAAGCCCCGGTCGCCACCGATCCCCGAAGATGTTTACAGTTGCCCTTATCTGCACGGCAAACAGATGTCGCAGCGTGATGGCCCACGCGATCCTGATTGACGAAGCTGACAGACGCGGCCTGGCAATCCAATCCTATTCGGCTGGCGTCTATGATTTCAGAGACCTGCCGCCAGTTAGCGACACGGTGACGACTTGTCTTAATCACAACACGCCGCCGCCGAAAACAGAGTCAACCTGGGTTCAGGATCTGCCACTCGCTTCAATTGATCGATTTCTTGTGATGGAACAGCACCATGCTGACGTATTGAGGCTTGATTTTGAGGTGTCGCCGGAGCGGGTGACTTTACTTGGCGAGTTTGATCCGCTGGGGCGCGGACCGGAGATTTCCGACCCGATAGGAATGAGCAGAGTAGTGTACGAAGAGTGCTACGATCAGATTCGCGACTGCATCGCGAACTATCTCGATACCGCTGCAGAAATCCGAGAACATTCACCGCTCTAAGAGTTTGCACTTCTCATTTTCAAAGTATCTCCGCCACGCACCTCACCTCGTTCTTAGATACCCGCGAGCGCGTTCTCGCAGCTTGCAATTTCTTTCATTACTTCGTCTGACTTTCCGGCGTCTACTCGACTCAGTTTGTTTTGCGTACGCAGAGTATTAAAAATTTCCAGGCTTCTCGACAGCAGCTCGCGAGCGGCGCGCCAGCTTGCAGCGGCATCGCCTCGCGGAGATCGCTGTGCAAGCTGAGCGGAGATATGTCCATATTCAAAAAGCCGGAGCGCGAGACGAGTCTGCAAACGCGAGTTGGAGGGCGATTGCGCCGCGAGCGTTTCTGCTTCGACTTTCGCGCGGCGCAGGTTGTCCTGTGCGGCAACCAGGTCTCCCAGTTCACTGAGCGTCATACCCAATCCGGCAAGACCAATGGAATGGTCTTCTCTCGCTTGTGCGTTGTCGGGCGCGGAGTTTAGTAACGACTCTTCCATCGCAACGGCGCGCCGGTAACCTGCCAGCGCAGAGGGAAAATCTCGACCAGCGAAATATGCCTCGGCAGTCCGCTGATGAGTCAGCCACAGTCCCCGCTTCATCTCCGCGCTGGCCGGATCAGCCTCCGCCAGTTTTTCGTTAATTGCCAGAGCGTGGGCGTGGGCTTCGAGAGCGGCGGAGATGTCACCTGACCGCGTTAGATTGCGACCTAAAAAATTATAGGCGATCCCAAGGCTGTACTGGGTGCGTGAGCTCTCCGCGTCTGTCAACCTGCTTTCCACGCTCCTAATCGTGCGCCGCGTGAGATCGATGGCGGTTGCATATTGGCCGTCATCAAACAGGACGCTGCCAATCCTCATGTATTCCGTTTCCAGCTCCATCCGATAGCGTACGTTGGTAGGTTCCGCGGTACACAATGCTTCCAGCAATACGATGGAACGACCCAGCAGTTCGATCGCGCCTTTTGTATCGCCAGTCGCATTGCTTAGGAAGCCCACGCTCGATAGGCCGCTGGCCAAGCCGAATTGAAAGTCATGGTTTTTCGGTTCGGAGGCGGCGAGCTCTTCACGCAGATGAAGCGACTCGCGGTGAGCTGCGAGCGCGCCGGGCATGTCGCCGAGGTTCGAGCTGCCGGGCATACCTTTAAGGTCGCCGAGGTGTGAGTATA
>JANLYH010000050.1:0-3559 GCA_031365545.1 Pyrinomonadaceae bacterium
GAGTACCTGGAAGTTCTTCGAGTCTATGAACAAGCCGGGCTAAAACAGTCACAAATTGAGGGTCTGGGAGATTTGGGGAATCTTGAGTTGCGGCTGGGCGATGTAGCCTCAGCGGAGAAAGACTTTCGACAAGCCCTTGAGCTTTCGCGAGCAGTTAATCATCCACGCGGAGTTACAGTAAACCTGATCGCGCTCGGCGATTTGGAGTGGCGGCGAAAACGATTCAAGGAAGCCGCGGCGCTATATCGCAAAGCGTTAGCCCGTGCCACGGAGAGCAACGACAAGGGCTCCACAGCTAGCGCCCACATTCAACTAGCGCTCACGTTGCGAGAGACGGGACAGCTCGAAGACGCAGCGAGCGAAGCCCGGCAAGCACTCGACATCGCCCGCAGCACGCAGGCGCGACTGCTGGAAACTGAAGCCCTCTACGCGCTGGGCGAAATAGCGCGCACTGCCGCGCGGTATGAAGAGTCACTAACCCACTTTGCTTCCGGACGTGAGATTGCTTCGAGCGCCGCCAATCCGGAGATGAGCTGGCGGATCGATTTTGGTCGGGGCCAGACTCTGGAAAAAGTCAACCGCGATGAAGAGGCGCTCGCCGCCTACCAGGCCGCGGTGACAACGATCGAACTGGTGCGTAGTGAGTTGAGCGAGGAGCGATTTCGTGCGGGTTACATCGACGACAAGTATCAGGTTTATGTAGCCCTGGTGGAATTGCTCCTCAAACTCAAACGCGTTAATGAAGCTTTCAGCTTTGCCGAGCGGCTACGCGCGCGCAGTTATCTCGAACTGCTGGGCCGGGGCCAGCCGCCCATCCGTAGTGAAGTCCAGCGTCAGACTGAAGCAACACTCCGGAGTCGGATTCGCCAACTGGAACGTCAATTTGAGGAAGAGACTTCCAAGCCCCGTCCAGAACAAAAGCGCCAGGCCTTCGAGTTGTTTTCGCAGGAATTGGCAGCAGCCGAACACGACTACCAGAATTTTCTGGGCGACCTCCAGTCGTCGGATCGAGCATATGCGGGAGTTCGCGCGTTGAGGGTGCCGTCGACTATCGAAGTACAGCAGCAACTCCCTCGCGGCACGGCCCTGATTGAGTATGTACTAGCCGAAGACAACCTGATGATCTTTGTTCTCACTTCTGATGGCGTGCACGCGAACACCGTGCCTATCCGCTCAGAAACCTTACAAGCCAGAGTTGAGCTGTTGCGTGACTTAATGCTGCGCGAGAATACGAATGAATGGCAACTGCCCGCTGCGAGTTTGTACAAAATATTGATCGAACCGATTGCAGCGGCCGGATGGTTGCGCAACGTCGATCGACTTTACCTGGTTCCGCACGCAAGCCTTCATTACGTGCCGTTTGCCGCACTCCTGCATCACTCAGGTAACCGTAGCAAGGCTTTGATTGATGATTACACTTTGGCGTATTTACCCGCGGCCGCAACTCTCGTTTATCACGACGAACCGCGCGGGACCGCGAGGTCAATTCTGGCGCTTGCGCCGGCAAACACACGACTGGTGTTTGCCCGCCAGGAATCTCAAGACGTTTCCAACTTCTTTCCACAAGAGCATAAATTGCTGATCGGTAGTCAAGCCACTGAGAGTTCATTCAAGCGCCTTGCCGGTCAATACGATGTTATCCATCTGGCAACACATGGTTACTTCAACAAGTTCAATCCCCTTCTCTCGGGCGTCATGCTGGAACCGGATGCCCAGGAAGATGGGCGCATGGAAGTGCACGAGATCCTCGAACTCAAACTCAATGCTAACCTGGTCACGCTCAGCGCCTGCGACACAGCGCTTGGCAGTGGTTATTTTGCAGAGGTTCCCCCCGGTGACGATCTCATCGGACTTACCCGCGCGTTTCTCTTTGCGGGGGCGCCTTCGGTGTTGGCTAGCTTGTGGGAAGTGAATGATCGATCCGCGGTCACCCTGATGCGCAATTTCTATGGACAGCTTCGCACAGTGGATAAAGCCACGGCACTGGCCTTGACTCAACGCGAATTGAAAAGCCACGGCGCTCACACACATCCATACTACTGGAGTGGCTTTGTGCTGGTGGGCCAAATGAACTGAGTGAAAGTAGCCCGCTGCCTCAAGATTTCAGGATGATTCTGTACATCCGGCCAAATGAGGATAGAACTTTTGATTTCGAGGGCGGAAAAACGAAATGCGTGTCCGTGTAAGTGAACATAATCACCCCACGCGCCGGCGTGCCGCCCAGTAGAGTACGAACCCGGGAGGACGGTTGCTTTAGTACAGCGAATAGTCAATTCACTCGACCACTTTACGTCGCGGAAAGAAAACATCGATGTCCGTGTAACAGCACAGATTTCCAGTACTGCCACAAACGTCCCTCGGACCTCCCGGAGAAGCGATGAAACTCAAACAAAACACTCCTGCCAACTTAGTGTCCCTCGCGTTAGGGTTACTGATGTTGGTTTGCGCCAACACTCTAACGGTCCATGCCCAGCAGATTCAGGTAACGGCCGCAAGCCCCTCGTTAACCGCTCAGGGAACGGTAAATCTGAATGTGAAAGTGACAGGCAAGGGCTTCAAGAATGGGGCGAACGCTAAATGGTTCGTCACTGGCACAACCGATCCCGGCGGCGTGACGGTTAACTCCACGACTTTCGTCAACTCCGGCGAACTGACAGCTAACATCACAGTGTCAGACACCGCCGTCATTGCAAACTTCGACATTCAAGTTCTGAATTCCGACGGCCGCGGTGGCAAAGGAACTGAATTGTTCGCTGTGACTGCAAAGGGTCAGACCTCATGCGGCAGTGATGTCACGAATCTGAGCGTGAGCATCTACAAGTACACGGATGCGACAAACACTACGACCTACAATCTGCAACCTGATCTAACCTACGCTGATGGCACCCCGGCGCCTTACATTTCAGGTAAGACGAGGGGCGACAACATCGATGCCAGGTTTCAGGTAGACAACTGTACTTACGATTTCACCATGAACTTGTATTTCTCTAAGCGGTTCATGACTTACAAGTTTCCGGGTGGCTCGCCCCTGGGTACCTCGGCGAACTTTACCTTCTTCAACATGGACCGGGTAGCCGACGTGCCGGTTACCGACAGCGGGTCTGCCTTTCTGAACTGGTGCAACACCGCGACCGACAATTACGCCGGTTGCGGGGTTGATGCAAACGGCTACTTCGTGAGAAGAAGTTACGGCTCTGGTCAGCTGGATCAGCAGAATCAGTATCATGTGCGTTTCAACTATTCTCCCATCGACAACGTCAATCCGATAGCCACAGGCACTGCCTACGTGAAGGTCTATCACACTGATGCAAACACCTGGACGATGATGCCGGAGCAAGTTCAGCCACCGCCCGGTGTCACCGGAACCGATGGCGAGTGGTCGGTGCTGCTCTCCAACGGTACCGTCGCCGGTTATCAAAAAACGCCGTTCAAAATCGTGCTGAAGAAACTGTAGCGGATCGCAGCTATGAAGAATGAAAATGGTTTCATGAAGGCTGCAGTGATTGTGCCGAGCGACAAAAAGCCGGTCGACAATTCACTTCATCCCGCCTGGCGCGCA
>JANLYH010000038.1:0-32763 GCA_031365545.1 Pyrinomonadaceae bacterium
TCCCGAAGCGCCAGGGTTCCTGATCGTAGCCATCGATCGCGTGGTGATTGCGAAAGAAAGGTGCGAGAAAACCTATTTGGTAAGAACGCACCAGGAATTCGCCATTCGCGCGGCCGATGAAACCACCCACGTCGCTCCCCACAAACGGCTCACCAGAGAGACCAAGCGAAGTGAACATCGGAACGTTCAGCGCCAGCGCTTCCCAGGTACTGTTGGTGTCGCCGGTCCACATTGTGGAGTAGCGCTGAATGCCTGCGTATGCAGCTCGCGTGACCACAAATGGCCGGCGGTCAGGCTGTAATCGCGCGAGCCCTTCATAGGTAGCGCGCGCCATCAACAGTGCGAAGACGTTGCGATTCTTCGCGTGTGTGGTCTTCTCACCTTCATCGTAACTGACAACGTCGATCTGATTCTTGCCGGTTTGATCGACAAAGTCCGCCGGTTCATTCATATCGTTCCAAATCCCGGCAACCCCGTTGTCCGTGTAGGCGCGATGGAGATCGCCCCACCATTGTCGCGCCCCCGGCGAAGTGAAATCGACGAAGACGCTGTCGCCGGGCCAGACTCTGGGAATAAACAGTTGACCGTTCTTGCGTCTCTGAAAGTGGTTCGCCGCGAGACCCTGGTCGAACACGTAATACGACCTGTCCTGTCGAGCCAGCGCTCTGCCACCCGGCGTGGCACTCATAGCCTCGTCAAAAGTCAGCTCCTCGGCCGGTTGGCCCGGCAGGAGCGCAGGCTCTGGCACAGGAGGTTGATACTTAACCCCGGGATCGACAATGACTACGGTCTTGACGCCCTGCTTCGCGAGCTTTTCAGTCAGACCTTTTGGATCCGGAAACCGGTTCGTGTCGAATGTGAATACGCGGTAGCCGTTCATGTAATGAATGTCGAGATAAATAACATCCAAAGGCAGATCGCGTTCACGATACTGACGCACAACTTCTTCGACCATCGATTGTGGATAGTAACTGTAGCGACACTGCTGCACGCCCAGCGACCAGAGCGGCGTCAGCGGCATGTGGCCCGTCAGGTCGGCGTAGCGCGCAAGAATCTTTTTGAGCGACGGCCCATAGAAAAAGTAGTAATTCAGCTCGCCGCCTTCAGCGCCAAACCACACATGCTCCTGTGACAGTCTGCCGAAATCAAAATAGCTGCGATAACTGTTGTCGAAAAAGATCCCGTAAGCGGAGCCGCGCTGCAGGCCCAGATAAAAAGGAATCGTTTGATAGATCGGATCGCGGCCTTCGGTGTAACCGGGGGTATCGGAATTCCAGTTAACAAAGAAACCGCGACGCTTGTCGAGTCGCGCGGCTTTCTCGCCAAGACCGTAGAAATGTTCATCGAAACCAAGTTTCTTCGCTGCGGCAACGAACGTCCCGGCGGCCGGATCAAACTGCATCCCCTTTAGCGTTCCCTTGCCGTCATAAGCCATTGGCTGCTCGTCCGCATTAATCGTCTCGTGCGTGTGCGCATCGCGAAAATCGATGAGCAACGGCGAGCGATGCACCACAACTTCGACTTCGGCGGTCGCAACGGTGAGGGACTCGCCCGTCTCGGTTAGTCGCCACAGCGGCGTTTCCCAGTTTTCTTTGGCGATTGCCCAGGAATGATCCCGGGATGGAATTGGTTTCGTGAAGGAAGCGCGAACGCGAATCAAATCCGGCGCGAGGACGACTAGTTGAACCTGAGAGTTATCAGCGCAGTTGAGCGTGATTCCCTGATCTGTCTTGACGAAACTCTTGACCGCGCCAATTTTTTCCAGGCTGGAAACGGAAATTTCCTGCGCCTCGCCGACCATGGCAAAACTTAGCAAGCAGAGAGCGAATGCGATGGTTTTAGTCATAACTGTAGTTCACTGCGACACCGGACTGGTTTGCAATTATTGATTGGGCAATCTAAAAAGTGCAGGATGAGCCGTAAACCCCAATCGCGCTGCTCCCAGCAAACCTGCGTCATCGCCACATTCGGCTGGTACGATCTTCACCTGAGCCGCCGGAATTGGAAACGCCCGCTCGGCCACTTCATGGCTCACGTGTTTCTCAAAAAGGCTCCAGCCATTTGCGACTCCGCCGCCGATAATGATCATTTCCGGGTTTAAAATATTGATCAGATTCGCCAGGCCAATTCCCAGGTAGACTCCCATGCGACGAAACACTTCAAGCGCAAGTTCATCCCCGGCAACCCCGGCGCGATAGATCGCTTCCGAAGTAAGTTCGACGCTCGCCGGCAACACTGAATCGGGATAACGAGGTCGTGCTTCGCGAGTCATACGCACGATCGCGGTAGCCGAGGCGTAAACTTCCAGACAGCCGCGACTGCCACAACCGCACGCAACTCCGCCAAACGGATCGACGCACATATGCCCAATCTCCGCCGCCGAGCCATTCACTCCGCGCCACAATTTTCCATCCAAAATGATTCCGCCGCCGACTCCGGTTCCCAGCGTTACGCAAACGAGCGCGGTGCGTCCACGGCCGGCGCCTTGCCACATTTCGCCCACAGCGGCGGCATTCGCATCGTTTTCCACAATGGCCGGTAAGTTGAGTTCGTTAGTCAACGCCGCCGCCAGTGGAAAACCATCGAGCGAAGAGACGTTTGGCGCTTTCACGACTATGCCTTCCGCAACGTTGACGGTGCCCGGTACCACGACAGAGATTGCCCGGACTGTTTGACCGGTCGCAATCTCCGACGTTCCGCATTCCCGGGCCGCCTGAACAATCGCGTTGACAATCTCGTTTGCATTTTCGCCGCGGGGCGTGGTTTGTTTGTGGCGAAAGTGGATCTGACCATCTTCACTAACCGTGGCCGAGCGCAGATGTGTGCCGCCGAGATCTGCAGCAAAGACGCAGTCTCCGCGCGAGTCTTTGCCCTCTGAGGTGTTGGTCGAGTCGATCATTTAATTATTCGCTTCAATGCCGGTCGGCCCGAGGTTAATTCAACCTGCGTTGGAAAATCCGATATCCCCACGCGTCAAGAGATAACGACGGCAGCCCGTTGATGCGGGCGCGCGCGGCGCGTTCAGGCAAGAACACATCCGGCGGCAGCGGCGCGCCAATGTCAGGCGTCACATCCTTGAAAGTCTGGCCTCCCTCGGTCTCCACTGATCCAAAGAAAGGGCGATTAGAAAAGTTGATTACAACCAGCACTTCCTCGTGCGGTAAGCGACGAAGATAACTGATCACGCGCGCTTCATCGGAGTTGTGCAGCCATTCAACGTCGCCGCGTCGCAGCGCGTCGCTGGATCTTCGTAAAGCGATCATTTGTTTGTAGAAGCGGGGAAACTCCGGCCGCCGTTCGGCGATAGGCCAAAAGATCGGCAGCTTTTCAAATAGTGCGGGCGCGCCTGACTCCGTCGTGTCACCGACTTCCATGCCGTTGTAGATCAAAGGCACACCGTCGAGTGTGAACATAAACGCGGACGCTGCCAGCGCTCCCGGCTCGCCAAACCGCGCAATCGCCCGTCGCTCGTCATGATTGTCTGAGAAGCGCATGTGTAAAGCAGCGTGCGGCCACTCCCGCATTTCAGTTTCCCAGGCTGCGCGAAGATCCGACGCCCGAGCGCGTCCCTGAAGCGTATCTGTCAACGCAGAGTGCAGCGGCCAGGAGTAATCAACTTCGAAAGCCTTAACCGCTAGATCCGGCTTGTGCGCTTCAGCCAGCATGAAGATATCGGGTTTGATCTTATCAAGCTCAGCGCGCGCGTTTTCCCAAAAATCGGTTGGAACCTCGCCGGCAACGTCACAGCGAAAGCCGTCGAGATCGAATTCGCGAATCCAATACTTGAGCATGTCCGTCATGTATTCGCGAAGTTGCGGATTTGCGTAATTTAAAGCGGCGATGTCGAACCAGTCATACGGATAAGTTATATTCCCTTTGTCGTCATGCTTGTACCAGTCGGGATGCTTCATCAACACGCTATCCCAGGCCGTGTGATTCGCTACGATGTCGATGATTACTTTCATCCCGCGCCGGTGCGCTTCGCTGATGAGCTTCTTCAGGTCCGCTTGCGTGCCGTAGTCAGGATTGATCCCGTAGTAGTCGCGCACGGCGTAAGGACTGCCCACAGTTCCTTTTTTCTTTTCCTGGCCAATCGGATGAACCGGCATCAGCCAGAGGATCGTCACCCCGAGTTCCTTTAAGCGATCAAGTTGTGCGGTGACGCCACTGAAGTTTCCTTCTGCGGAGAAGTCGCGTTCGTAAATCTGATAAATAACTCCGTCGCGCACCCATTCGCGGGCCGGACGGGCTTCCTCTTTCGAGAAATCACGCGCCGGTTGTCGTGCGGTGATTCGGTAAGGGCACCACATAACCACGAAAACTGCGAGAAGAAGCGCTGCTTTCCTATTTGTGCTTTTTGGCCAATTCATGGATCTCACATTTCAAAACCCGCGTCGCGGGTGGAAGCATAAAGCCTGGGGTGGAGCGAAGCGGAACCCCAGGATAACGCATGGTATAAGCACCGAGCGCGCGGAGCGTGCGTCAGAGGACAGCAATATGAATTACACCAGAGGACTGTCGCCCACTCCGCGGGCTCTGCGTCTCATCCTCTTGCGATCCTGGGGTTCCGCTTCGCTCCACCCCAGGCTTTATGCTATCGCCCTGCTCCGCGGGCTTAAGGCAAAAGGCCCCTTCTTCTCCGCGTAGTCTCATCCCCTATCACTCAGCCCGGTGCTCGGCACCGGTTGAACGGATTCCGGAACGGTAAACAGTTCGTGCGCGTCTCCGGCGAGCACCGCGTCCGCCGGTCCGTCGCGATCAGCAGCATCGTTTACCAAAGTCACCAGTGCTGCCGCTATCAACATGAACACTCCGCCCGCCATGACCATGTACAGCGGTGCAATCAAACTGTTAGCGCCAAAGATAGCGCGGATGATACGTCCGAAAAACAACGAGGCAATGATCTCAGGAATCACGATGAAGAAATTGAATATCCCCATGTAGACGCCCATGCGCGCCGCCGGCAGTGCGCTTGAGAGAATTGCGTAGGGCATTGAGAGGATTGAAGCCCAGGCAATGCCGACGCCAACCATTGTGGCGAGCAACACCCATTTGTCGTGGATGAGATAAGACGATAAAAGACCCACGCCACCACAAACAAGCGCGATAGCGTGTACTGTCTTGCGACTGGTTGCGCTGGCTAACTTCGGAAGTAAAAAGGCAATCGCGAAGCAGACTATTGAGTAAATCGCAAACGCGTTACCGCCCCATTCCTGCCCCAGGGCGAAACGTGGATCACTGGCGCTAGTGGCGCCAAAAACGTGGTATGAAGTTGTGAGACCAAAAAACATCCACATGCAGAACAGTCCTAGCCACGTGAAAATCTGTACAACAGCGAGCTGCTTCATCGTCTTTGGCATATTCGCAAAGGCGTTGGAAATCTCTCGCAATAACTCGGCTATGACTTTGATTATTTTTGCGAGCCCCCTGGAGCTTCCGTAGGTCTCCCGGCGCATCCGATCAAACTCTTCCATATTTTCGGGTGGATACTCTTTCGTTGTGAAGACTGTCCACAACACTGCGAGCAGAAAGACAACTGCGCCGATCTTGAAAGAATACTGAACCGTCAAAGGGATGCCGCTCGGAGTAGTACCGGTAACGCCGAATTGTCGAAAGAACCACGGCAGCGCGTTCGCAAGCGAGGCGCCGATGCCGATAAAGAAACTCTGCATTACGAAGCCTGCGGTTCGTTGGTTAACGTTCAACTTATCGGCAACGAAGGCGCGAAAAGGCTCCATGCTAACGTTGATGCTCGCATCAAGAATCCAGAGCAGGCCCGCAGCCATCCAGAGCGCGGAAGAATCGGGCATGAAGAAAAGTGTGATGCTCGCGAGGATTGCGCCGGTTAGGAAGTAAGGACGACGGCGCCCCAGCCTGTTCCAGGTGCGATCGCTCATTGAACCGATGATTGGCTGCACCAGAAGTCCGGTCATTGGTCCTGCCAGCCAAAGGAGCGGCACCGCATCCGGACTGGCGCCAAGGTAGGTGTAGATGCCGCTCATATTGGCGAGCTGCAGTCCCCAACCAAACTGGATCCCCATGAAGCCGAAACTCATATTGAAGATCTGCCAGAAGCTCAAGCGTGGTTTTTGCATTACATTCTCCAGATACGCACCCTCAAAGATAGGGGTAGCTCCGCACATCAGACGGCATAGCCGGGAGTGCCAACGTCTTATCTCGCATAGAGATTAATATCTTCCACTACTACATTCCGATCAAGCGACAGCACATACATCAACGTCCGCGCCAGGTTGGCAACATGAAGAGAACCCTCGCGCGGCAGCTGCTCCGGCCGAGAGTTGTCCACGTCTACAAGTCCCGGACAGAAATTGAAGATGCGGATGTTCGCTCCAGTTTTACGCACGTGGTCGCGCAAGGCTTCCGCGTAGCCAAGCAGGCCAAACTTTGAAGCACAATACGAGGGCACGTCGGCATAACCATGTTTGCCCGCCTGTGAAGAAACATTAACGATGTCCCCAAAGTCATTCTTGATCATGTGCGGGAGCGCCGCCCGGGCCAGTTGCATTACACCGCGCAGGTTTGTCTCCAGCACCTTGTCCCAGCCAGCTTCAGTAATTTGCTCGACAGTTTCCGGTACCGCCAGCCCCGAATTATTGATGAGCACGTCAAGCGAGCTCCAACGGTCGATTATGTAGTCGACCAACGAGTTGATTTCCTCGAGACTGCGAATGTCGCAGACATGCGGGAACACTCGCTCAACACCACAACTACGATTTATTTCAGCAGCGGCCCGCTGAAGAACTTCTTCGCGTCGTGAAGCGATAACAACCCGCCCGCCCGCCCGCGCGATTGCTTCCGCAAAAGCTTGACCAATGCCCGTGCCGCCGCCCGTCACCAGCGCGATCTGCTCGGTTAATGGCTTTGACTTGAACATCCTTACTTCTTCACCAGGATCGCTGACGACTGCGCCGGCAGCTCGAGCTTAATTCTTCCATTGGCTACCCGAGTATCCTTCGTGTTACCGAGTCGGTCCATGAGGCGAGTACCATCCGAAAGCTTCATATCAGCGCTGCTGAATTCAACCGTAGCCGGCTTGCGATCGTTGTTGAAAGCAATGATGACTGAAGTGTTAGCGGCGCTTCGGGCGTAGACGTACTGATGCTCGGTTGCGACCAGGTTGATCAAATTGCCGTGGCGCAGCGGCTCCAGCTCGGCCCGCAGTTTACCCAGCAGTCTCTGATGTTCGAAAACTGATGCCTGCTCCTTATTGCGAGTGTGGAAGCGATCGATGCCGTCAGCCGGAAACCCGCCGGGGAAATCGCGGCGATTGTCCGGATCGTCTCCACCGGCCATTGCGATCTCGTCGCCGTAATAGAGTTGCGGCGTACCGCGCATCGTCATGATGGCAGTCTGTGCCATCTTAAGCCCCTCGATCGTCGCGCCGGGCTCGTTCATGAAACGTTTCAGATCATGATTCGTAATCGGCGTCACCAGCACGCCGGCATTCACGTAGAGCGGATCGCTGGCGAGAATTCTGGGCAGCTCACGAATGTCTTTGCCTTCCGCGAAGACGCGGCGAATCGGAAACATCAACGGGAAATCAAACAGAGTATCGAGTCCGGAATCGAGGCCGTCGTAGCGGGCCCGGCCACCTTGAAAGAAAGACGTGTGGGCGACATCGCCATCAAGTACTTCGCCGACCACGTTCACCTTCGGATACTCATGCTTGATTGCGGCCGTCCAGTCGCGCCAGAAAGTTCGCGGCACGTATTGGAAAGTATCCTGCCGAATTGCATCACTGCCTGTAACACCCAACCACCAGAGTGTGTTCTGAGTGAGGTAGCGCGCGCATTCGGGATCGTTCTGATTAAGATCGGGAAGAATATCGACAAACCAGCCGTCGAGCGTCTCGCGCTGAACCGGATACGACGCGTGCGGATCGCGCACAGACCAGGTTTGCCAAACATTAGCAAGATGTTTCGCGGCGGTCCCGTTGAACCAGGTGGGTGTCGGCGGATCATTTACCCAGGGATGATATGGGCCGGTATGATTGGCAACTTCATCCTGAATGACTTTGATTCCCAGACGATGCGCTGCGTCAACCAGCTCGTGCAGTTTCACGAGCGTGCCAAAATGTTCTTCAACGCCATAAAAATCTACGGCGCCGTAGCCGTGATAATCGGTGATTTTCCGCTTCGGACCGTTTGGTTCATCCGGATACTGCTCGCGCTCATTCAGATGATTGACATTGTCGTACCATGGCGTCAGCCAAATCGCGGTCACGCCCAGTTCTTTCAGATATGGCAGATGCGCGACGATGCCCTCGAAGTCGCCGCCGTGGTAGTAACGAGCCTTTGAACGGTCGTACATTCCGCGCGACTCCGGCGGATCATTGTTTGACGGATCACCGTCGCTGAAGCGATCGGTCATGATCAGGTAAATCACATCGTCGGTTGTGAAACCCTGAAACCTGCCGGCGCGATCGAGCGGGGCGGAGATTTCAAATGGCACGCTGACACTTCCGTTCGCAGTTGTGACTTTCAGAAAACGCATGCCAGGCTTTGCGCGTCGATCAATCAGGACATCGACGAAGATATAGGTGCCGGCTGCATTAACTTTAGTGTTTCCGGCAACGATTCCAGCACCAGACGACTCGACGTGGGCGCCGGCGAAATTCTTCCCGCGCATGAGTACGCGCACCGGATTCATTGAATGGCCGGCCCACCAGTTTGGCGGCTCGACTTTAATGACCTCCGGTGCTTGCGCTGCCGCGGATGAAATGCCGGCAAACAAAACCGCGGCGCAAACAAGCGAGCGTAGCGCTTGACGTGATAGGAACTTCATAGCGTTTGATCCAATTTGATGCTTTCTATCTCATGCTTGCGAATTCGTCCGTAGGTCACGGTCAAGTCTCTGAGCCGTTCACTGTCAGCCGACGTTAACGCTGCCTCGTCGAATCGCCAGGCCCAGTTTCCTGAAGTACTGTTCGGTAAGTTCATCCGGGCTTCCGTGCCGCGTCCGAGCAAATCCTGCAACGGCACTATTGCAGTGTCGGCAACTGAAGCAAGCACCGCTCGAATAAAGTCCCAGTGGATTTCGCGGCCTGCGGTGTTTAGGTATTTCTGACAAAACTCACGTTCGGCGGTAATCTGTGTCGCGCTTCGAGTCGAGCCTTCCCCGGCCACGCTATTAAACCAACCAACTGTCGTATCGTTGTCGTGCGTGCCCGTATAAACCACGACGTTGTGGTGATAATTATGCGGCAGATCGACGTTCCCGGTGTCGCTGCTAAAGCCAAACTGGAGAATGCGCATACCGGGAAATCCGGAATCATCTCGCAGCTTTTCTACATCGGGGGTGATGACTCCAAGGTCCTCAGCGATGATTGGCAACTCGCCGAGTTTTGCTCGAATTGCCGCAAACAATTCTCCTCCCGGCGCTACTACCCAGCGACCGCGCTCCGCGGTCTGGTCGCCGCCCGGTATTTCCCAGCACGCCGCAAATCCGCGAAAGTGATCGATGCGCGCGATGTCGACCGTTTGCAAGCTGGCGCGCACGCGTTCGATCCACCACTTGAAACCATCGGCCAGCATTCGATCCCAGTCGTATAACGGATTACCCCACAACTGCCCGGTCCTGCTGAAATAATCCGGGGGCACTCCGGCCACCACGAGCGGCCGGCCATTCTTGTCGAGCTTGAACTGATCTGGATTGGTCCAGACGTCCGCCGAATCGTGCGCCACAAAAATCGGAATGTCGCCGATGATACGGACGCCACGTTCATTGCAATAAGCTTTGAGCGCAAACCACTGCTTGAAGAAAAGAAACTGAAAAAACTTGTGCGCTTCGATCTGCTCATGCAGTTGGCCGCGAGCGCGAGTTAGCGCCGCAGGTTCGCGCCGAACCAAAGCGCGTTCCCATTCGTGCCAGGCCGCTTCATTGTGCGCACTCTTCAGCGCGCGAAAGAGTGCGTAATCTTCAAGCCATGAAGCGTTCTGCTCGGCGAAGGTTTCGAACGCGCTGCGAAATTCTGTATCGGTCGTGCGTTGGTAACTTTCGTAAGCTTTGTGAAGCAGAGCATCCTTCGATCGATGGGCGCGTTCAAAGTCAACTCGATTAGCGGGGAGCGATGGGATGTCATCCCGATCGCTCCGCGTCAGCAATCCTTCTTCAAAAAGCCGGTCCGGACTAATGAGCAGCGTGTTGCCGGCAAAGGCGGAATAACACGCGTAAGGGGAATCCCCATAACCGGTCGGCCCTAGCGGCAAGACCTGCCAGATACTCTGGCCGCTCTCAACCAGAAAGTCAGCAAAGGCGTACGCGCCAGTACCCAGGTCGCCGATGCCAAAGCGTCCGGGAAGCGAGGTTGGATGAAGCAGAATGCCGCTGGCCCTGGGAAAACTCATATGACAAAGTCGAGACCGGACGACTCGCTCGAAACTCGAGTTGCGTTTCTCAGACAGAATTCAACTATTGGCGCGCGCGAAAGCTGCGGACATGATTGACAAGCAAATTGATTTCAGAGCGCTTCAGCTTTTTTCTGAATGCCGGCATGCCGGCTTTGCCGCGAGCTACAATCGACCTCAACGTCCGCGTGCTCGTAATGCTTGAGTTCTTTCGCCACCACTTTGTGTCGCTAAAATCCGGCGCGTTGTAAGTTTGACCGAGCGGAGTTTGGCCGCGCCCGTCAATGCCATGGCAGCGCGCGCAGTTATTGCGAAACAGATCATCGACCTGCCCAGCAGCGTGCGATTTTGTTTCCGCACGACGACGCTGGGCGGATGAAATTCCCATAACTGCGAGTTCAAAAAATGCAAGTAATAAAAGAAGCGAGCCAGCGACGCGCCACCACTTCGCGGTTTGATTCATTCCGGACGATTATTGCTCCTTTTCTCAGTCGCCGGGCGTCCGGCTCAAATCGTGAATATGCCAGAAGACGCTTTCGTTACTCATCTCGGGATGTTTCCGCAGAAACATGTTTGCCAGAGGCAGCGCGGAGGGATCGTCTTTGAGTTCGGCAAAAGTCTTGCCCTCTCGCTTTGCCTCCTCCTTCATGCCCAGCTTACGAAAGAGCAGCATCAAGTTGTAGTGCGCGCCTAGATCTTCCGGATCTATCGCCAGAATCCTTTCATAACACTCGCGTGCGGCTTGATAGTCGTGCTTGATCTTGCATAGCTCGCCGAGTTGTTGCAGCGACAACCGGTCACGTGGAAACGCGGCCAGCACGCGGCGAATATTCACCTCGGCTTCGTCCAACTGCCCGCGACGAATAAATACCCGGGCTTGCTGGAAAAGCGCGCGCATGTTTTCCGCATTAGACTTGACTACTGCCTCAAGCAACGATGCCGCCCGGTCATATTGGTCCAGCTCAATCAGCCCAATCGCCTCGTTTACCTGCGCCGTTGCTCTGTATTTCTCGTCAAGAGCCGCGGCGTGAATGAAGGCATCAATCGCCAGCGGATACTGCTTCTGGTCCATCAACGCTATGCCATAGTTGTTCCAACGCCGCCAATCGGGCAGTGCGTTCTTGGGGATTTCGCTGGCCGGAACTGGAGAATTGTCGCCAACTCGCAACGCGTATTCAGCGCTTGCCATTGTTACTATCGGATAATCTACCGACTTGCCCAGGACATAATCACTAAACACGCGCGTGAAGCGCCGGTATTGCAAACGGGCCTTAATATGGAGCAGTCTGCCGGCTTCCGCCGGCACGCGAAACTGATAACGCGCAACGTCAGAGCGGCCGGATTGAATGAGATTGTTTTGCGCGATGCCGCGCGTGCGCCAAATGTGATGCTTGTCGTTGTACGATCCATCGGTCTTAACCAGATAGGTCTTGTAGTTATGGGCCGACTCGTCAAGGTAGCCATTTGGCTTGAGGAATCCAGACTGATAGAGGGTCGCACCTTTTTCATCAGCAACCGTAAATTCGACGAAGGCTTCATAGAAGTCGCGTAACTCCGGCGGAAAAGAGTGGCCGATGTTTTTGTTTGTGATGACGACTTCAGCAGTAATGCGGTCACCCGGCTGAATGGAAAAACTACTTCGATTGAGTGGCGCAATGAACTCTTCTGCATTGGTCCCCGGAGACTTGCGCCGGAGCGCAAAGATATCGAGGCCCAGCGCGTCGTTTTCCAGAAACTTATTGACCGCATCGAGTTGTTCTGGCCATTTGTAAAAGACGGGAATAGCGGTGTTCGCGGCCGGCCAGCGGTGGGAGGCCAGCTTTCCGAGTTTCGCCGACACGTCAAACAGCGGCGCTGGTTCGCGCTTCATGTGACACGAGTTGCAAGTCTCTTTATCACGAACGTAATAAGGATGCGGCGACTCCTTGGAAAACGAGGACATCTGATATTCGTCGCCAACCGCAAACGCGCGAATGAATTTGTAGTCATTCAGCTCTCGCGGTACCTGCGACTTATGGCAGGCTGCGCAAAACTCCGCTGACTTCAACAGCGGCCGCATCATTGCCCGGCGATGAGAGGGAATGTCGTCGAGAATCTGTTGATCGGTAACGCCGTTTAAGCGACGCGTGCCATCCTCTTTTACCAGCAGCGCCGGCTCGCCCATTACGTAACCACCGATGCCTTGACCGGTCGCCCCCTGGATTGAGTGGCAGGCGATGCAGGAAACACCATCTTCGTCGAACGGGCGTTTGACTTTCGAGTTCTTTGTCAACGCGCCGGAAAAAAGCGCGGCCGGGTTGTGGCACGACTCGCAGTGTCGCGTGTACTCAATCCCTTTTTGCGACTGCAAGTCCTTAACGTTCTTCTGATAGAAAGGCTCGCGAAAGGCATTGCCATGAGCCGACTGGCGCCACTGCGCATGGGCATCTGTGTGACAGGTGCCGCAGCGTGTTGAGCTTAGGAACATCTCGGCCGGAATAAATGCCCCGGTTACGGAAGTGGCATTGCTCGGCGCAAAAGGATTTGGACCAAACTTGAAATCGTAAGTTTCCGCGATCGTGCCGGCATAGTTAGCATTATTGGGGCGCGCGGCATCCTTGTTGTCAGTATCGCCCGAGGCAGTACGACTCAAGAGCAAGCAACCAACAATCATAGCCATCCCAGCTACGGTCACAGTTGCTCCAAGTCGCGGTTGCCTCCAACTCCTCGCCTTCTTGTTTTCGATCTTTCTCATACAGAAATCAGTTCTCGCCCAGGTTTATAAATTAGTTAATGCCCCGCCGGCCTTTCTTCTTTTACTGCACCGGGAGGACTAACATTTACTCTTGGCGGCGGCAGTTCATCCTTATCACCCATGCCACCCTCGCTTTGCTTTCGGGCCTCCTCCAGACTCTTGAATCGGGCCAACTCCCGATCGGCATCTTGCTTGCGCTTCAAGCGCGAGTAAGTGATGAAGAGCTGATAGTGAACCCCGGGATCGTCACTGCTCATCGTCACCCCGCGTTCCAGAAGCGGAAGCGCTTCGTTGTAGCGCCTAAGACGAACCAGCAGGCGGCCAAGATCGTAATGGGCCGGGTAGTTGTCGGGTTCGAGCGCGATTGCGCGACGCAGGAAACTTTCAGCTTCACTGTCCTGGCCGCGTTCAGCCGCAATGAAGCCGAGATTGGCGAGCGCCGCGGCGTTTTCTGGCTGCAACTCTAATGAACGCGCAAAGGCCTTTACGGCGTCGTCATACAATCCTTCAGCCCGCGCGGTGTAACCCACTAGATAAAGCAGCGTCGGATTATCCGGGAAGCGTTGTAGGGCGCTACGAAAGACTTCCTGCGCCTTGCTATAGTCGCGTCCACGAAAATGAGCGGCGCCCAAACGAATCTGATAGATTGGTTCCGTAGGCCTTTGTTCGACCGCTTGTTGGTAAAAAGGGATAGCCCGAGCGGCCCGCCTGTTTTTAACTAGTTCTTCCGCCATCATGAAGTAAGCTTCAGGATAGACAGTCTGAAGGTGAATCGCACGCTGCCAGAGACCGAGAGCATTCTCGCTCTCGCCTTTCGCGGAAGCGACCAGCCCAAGGTGATAGAACACCTCAGATTCCTCCGGCCTGAGCGTCGCAGCTTCGCGTAGCGTCCGCCGTGCTTCATCAAGACGATCGAGGTTTGTTAACGCAACCCCAAGGTTATACAGCACTTCGTATGTACTTGGTCGCAGCTGATTAACGCGCGCGAAAAGCCGCGCCGCCGGCTCATAATCGCCCGCTCCCGCGAACGCGATCGCCAGGGTGAAAAGTACGCGCGAGTCTTCGCCGGCTCTCTGTTCTACCATCCTGGAAAGGCTCGCCGAATCCTTTGCTCGCCCCGCATGAGCGTAAGCTTCGGCCAGTTTGATCAGGAGTGCAATGTCCGCCGTGGCAGCATCGCTGCCCGGCCACCGCGCAGCGAGTTCAAGCAAGGGAATAGCCCGTGTATAGTCCTTACGCGCTGCGTAAAGGAGAGCGAGATTGTAGGCAGCTTGTAGGTTAGCGGGTGCGCGGCGCATGGCCTCTTCGAAAGTTTTCAGCGCCTCGTCCGCGCGCCCGGTTTGAGTGAGCAGCACGCCAAGGTTAGCGAGCGCGGCGCCAGACCGCGGGTCGAGACGTACTGCTTCGCGTAACTCTCGCTCTGCCTCTTCGGACTGACCACGCTGACCGAGCACCACGCCGAGGATCGAATGCGCTTCCGAATTGCGTGGTGTGGCAGTAACTACCTTGCGCGCAGTGGCCTCAGCCTCTGCAAACTTCCCCGCCTGCAGCAGGGTGACAACTTCACGCGCCAGCGGCGACTCGGCGCCGCTTTTTGCCTGACCGCGCGTCACACCTTTTGGCGTCCCCGATTGCGGCGATTGTCCGGCGGCCGCGTCAAAAGGTATTAAGAGGCATAGCGCGACCCCCAGCGAAGCGAGGGCTAAACTCGCAATACGCGAACCGAGTGAGCCTCGACCCGCTTCAGGCCTTATCACAGTTGCAGAGAAAAGCTTCAAATCTTTCTGTCCCTGAGAATTACTTCCCGATCAAAACTGCAGTCGTGGCGGAGCATCCGCTCGGTCGCGGCCTACTTCGGCTTCACGGCCTTCCAGAACCTCTGCTCGTCGCCCGGTTTCACAGTAACTAATTTGCGCGTGATTATGCTTTCGGCCATCGCGCCACCGCTTTTCAGGTCTCCAGAGACGAATGCTATACGCAGTGAGTAGCCATCCTTCAATTGCTCGTCGCGCCACCAATACCTTTCGGTCTTGCGGTCACTGGTGAAGCCGATGGTGTACCTATCATCGAATCGCTCGCCAGAGTTAAGACCGCTGTTTAGAACGTCGCCCGAGGCGGAGATTGAGCCGGTCAACGGCAGATGCAGGTCACTCACCGTCGGATGTTTCGCATAAGTTAACATTACCTCGCGTACGACACCGGTGTTACCGCCAGCAAAGACGATCTGGATCTCGCCTTCCTTTAAGTTCTTGTAGATCACCCGAATGTCTGCGCTATTCTTGTCTTCCTTGCGAAGCGCGTCGGGTTTCTGGGGAGCAGGCATCGTCGCGGTGTGCTCAAAAACTGCCTTGAGTGCATCGGACACATTCATTCCAATGCGCACGCCCAGGATTTGATTGTCATGTTCGCTAGGCGAGTTGGTTTTCCGCCTTTCCTGCGCGTTCGTCGCCAGGGTGAGCAGTGCCACTACTACGAGTGCCCACTGGAGCCAAGCACCATGGTTTGCGATTTTTTGGACCAGTATCCGTTTCACAACAATTCCGCTTTCCTTCATTAGTCTGGAATGATCGGGGCTGGTATTCGGGCGCCACCAGCACGCCTTGTCTCGTGAATCTGTCTGACAATCGCCGACTCGGCGGCAGCCTCTTCCCTTCGGCCCAGACGACGATACGCGAGCGAAAGTTGGTAGTGGGGTTCAGGAACGCCTGGTGCCAGCTCAGCGGCGCGGCGCAGGTGTTCGACCGACTCTGCGGCACGTCCGCGCGCGACCAACGCCCGACCCAGGGTTACCCGCGCCTCGTAGAGATCCGGGTTAATCTCAAGCGCGCGGCGAAGTTCTGCCAATCCTGCTTCAGCTTCTGCCCCGCCCCGTTTAATTAAAAGGACGCCCAAACCCAGATGTCCCTCGGCCGCGCTCGGCTGTCTGGCTGTCAGTTCGCGGTAAGCATTGAGCGCGCCCTCGGTATCGCCATCATCTTCTAGCGCAGTAGCCAGAAAGAAACGCGCGCGCGCATCCGCAGGGTTAAGGGCCACCGCCGCGCGAAAGGCGCGCACCGCCCCCGCAGCATCACCCGTCCCAAAGCGAGCACGCCCCAGAGCCAACTGGGCGTCAAAGTGTTTGGGCGCAAGCTGAACGGCTCGCTCGACCGCTTTCAGAGCGCCGTTGGCGTCGCCTCTTACAGCTACGACGACAGCAAACAGGACGAGAGCGTCGGCGGCGTGCATTCTAAGCGCGTTTGCGCCCTTGCCTTTATTGATCGGGTTCTTGAGGCCCGACAGCGCCGCCGCTACCGCGCGACGCGCCAGCGGCTCGGCCTGGGTTGCGCGTCCCGCGTTGAAAGTTGCGAGGGAAGCGCCATAGAGAGCAGCCGGATCGTGCGGCCTTCTCTCAACCAGCGCGACGAAGAGAGTCGCGGCTTCATCGAAGCGGCTTTCGGCTACGAGCGCATTGGCGATTGACACCACTTCCGCAAAAGTCGCGTCAGTGATCCGCTCGCGGCCGGCTTCATTCAGCGCTTCCGCAACCCGCGCGGCCGTAACGGCAGCCGGTTGCTGAGTGGCTGCTCTCAGCTCTCCCGAATGCAAAGAGACTGCACAGGCCGCCGCGAGAAGCGCTACTCTTAGTGTCACGGTTTGTGCGGCGCTCATCACAACTTCCTGACAAGCGTGCCACGCTCTCGGTGGCGCGGGTTGTAAGTGTTGACGTTGAGCTCACCCACTTCGGGAGAGCGTTGGGGAGAGACCGCCGACAAGTTAGTCACTCCCAGGCTCGAACTCAAGTGGCGGCGAATACCGTCAATCAAAAATGGCGGGCAACCTTGTGGGGTCGCCCGCCACTTGTCCGGAGCCGGGTTGAACGAAACCGCCGGGTCTAGAACAGAATCTTGACCGAGAACTCCAATTGCCGCCGGTTTTGCTCTGAGGTGTCAGTGCCAAAAAGCGAGTCACCCAGATCGCTGCGCGGTCGGAACCGGTTCACGTGGTTGAGCACGTTGTAGACCTGCAGGCGCAGTTGCACGTTGAACTCATTGCTGATGGCTTCAACACGCATGTTCTTAAACAGAGATGCGTCCCAAAATTCCTGCCGCGCGCCACGGAAGATATTACGACCACTGTTGCCAAACTTTGGCCCTCCAGGATCGTTTGCGAAAACAGGGGTTGTCGCCGGGCAGAAGATCTGTCCCCGGAAGCTCTTGCAACCCGAGCCGGAAGCGCTGGACAGGCTGGCGCGGGTACCGTTTGCCATGATAGAGAACGGCGGACCGCTCTGGATCGTGACATTGTTATTAAACTGCCAGCCACCGATAACGGCATCGAAGCCGGGTGAAATATCCTTAGCGAAGCGACGGTTGCGTCCGATGGGAAGGTCCCAGACGCTTGCAAAGGTAAGCCGATGACGGACATCGAAGTCGGAGCTGCTCTTGTCGAACTCAGGGTGCAGCGGATTAGTATAACCGCACGAGGTCGGGCCTGTGCCGCCCAGACAAAACGCGCCGGGAGCGTTGTCGATGGCGTGCGACCAGGTGTAACCCGAGAGTATTGACAACCCGTTCGAGTAACGTTTTTCAAGTTTCGACTGTAAGCCGTCGTACCAGGACTTGCCGTTGTAACGAATTGCCGTTACCGTCGCGGTCCTCGTCACCTCACGCGATCCCGGTAGACCGCCGCCCGTAGTTGTGCCGATGTTTTGAACCGTCAGCAGATTGCGCCCACGGTTGCCTACGTAAGCCACTTCAGCCAACCAGTTCGGTCTGAATTCATATTGCAAGGTAGCGTTGTACTGGTGGAACTGCTCGTTCTTGATATTCGGGTCAAGATAGATAATCGAGGAGCCAGCCGGAGCCGCAAAAGTCTGTCCGGGCTGTAGCGTGCTGGTTGACACCGGGAAGGTGTAGCCAGTGTCGAGGTTGAAGTTTGCCGGCAACTGCGGACAGTTTGCCGTGCCGTAGTTCTGAAGCGTACAGGTGTAGTTTGCTCCTCCCGGCGGATTCACCGATAGAATCCCTGGTGTGCCGGGAATATCCACCGCGTAGGAGATGCGATAGCCGCCGCGCAACACAACCTTCTTGTTTTCGCGCAGGCCTGAATAAGCAAAGCCGAAGACAGGCTGGAAGTTGTTGTTGTCACTGTTGACGAGGTCACGGCCGAGGGGGGCGTTCTTACCTGCGCGCGTCAGCGTGTCATTGGCTGGATTGTAGTTGGTCTGCCTGTCGAACCGCTCAGTCGGTTGAGTGAACAAGTCCCAGCGCATACCAAGATTGAGCGTCAAGTTTTGGCTCACCTTCCAGTCGTCTTGTCCGAAGAAGTCAACCTCTTTATTAGATTGGAAGTTAGGCCCACCGGGATCGCCTCGCGTAATGAACGAAGGTGACTTGCCGAAGAGGAAATTTGCGATGCCGGAACCGGAATCCTTCGGGCCAATGGGAATGCCACTGAAGTTACCTGAGAGAAAACCGCCGACTCCGGTGCCGTATTGAACGTTGCCCTTGATGCCGCCGGCGCGACCACCGTCGAAGTTCGAGTTCTGACGGACGCGAAGATCACCGCCAAACTTCAAGGTGCTGCTGCCGTGTACCCAGGTTAGCGCGTCCGCGAGGGCGTAGTTGTTTGAGAGGAAGTAAAACGGACCACCGTCACCGATGAACTCGAGCTGCCCTCCGTCGCGGTTGCCATTGAGAAGCTCCTCTATGCCCAGCAGTACGACTCCATCGCAGCTACCGCAAACATTAACGTTGCGATGCCCGAGGTTGGCGGAAACCTGTGGATCGAAGCCCAGCGCACCATTGATGCCTGGGTTGTTGATACCAATCTCAACGCGATTTACGCCAATGCGCAGGTCGTTGATAACAGTCGGCGAGAAGGTATGCGTCTCACCAAGACGAAGCCCACGCGAGTTGCCAAACTCCGAGCCGGCGCCAAAACCAGACGGCAGGTCTTTTCCGTTAGGTGAAGTTCCCAACGGGAAGTTGTTGTCGCGGAGGCGCTCGCTCTTGTCGCGGTTCAGGACGATGAAAAATGAATCGCTATTGCTGAAACGATGGTCACCGCGGATGCCGAGTCCGCTGCGGTTATATTTCTCCTTGCGGTTGCGGCGGTAGTTGTTCTCAAGTCCAGACTCGGTGGGAAGGGGGTAAGCCTGTAAAGTGTTAAGCGCAGCATTCGACAACGCCACCCCGCAGTTGCGAATGTCGTTAGCCGTTGCGCGGAGGCCGTTCGGACAGAAGACTGCACCCTTCGGCGCGACCACCGGGCCGTTGATAGTATTGTAGGTACGAGTGGTGCCTGGCTGGAGCAGTTCGCTGAAATCGCCCACGCGCATCTTGGCGGTGGGGACAGTGACAAACGGAAACTCGCCCCCCCCGAACGCGGGTGTCGAATTGCGTTGCGCCTCGTAAGAGACGAAGTAGAAACTCCGGTTGCGCCCGTTGTAGACCGAAGAGCCTCCCTCGCCAAATCGTGGAAGGAAAACCGGGCCGCCGACCGTGCCACCATACTGGTGCGTCACGAAGTTTGGTATAAAGACCGACTTTGCGCCGCGCTCAATCTGATCCTGAAACGTTCCCGAGCGCGCGCTGGCAAACCGTCCCTGATAGAACTCATAAATCGTGCCGTGAACGTCGTTGCCACCCGACTTGTAAGTGGCCGAAACGTTCGCTCCCCCCGCCCGTCCTGATTCAGCTTGCGCGACGCTGGTCTCAACCTTGAACTCGGCGATAGCATCGGGCGGTGGATAGGTGGCTATCTGGCCAAATTGCCCTTCATTATTGTCAACGCCGTCGAGCGTAAAGTTGTTATTGGTCGGCCGGGCGCCGTTGACGACCAACACCGAGCCGCCAGACTCCCGGAAACGAGTAGATTCCGTTGAGTTGCCGACGGGGCTGCCAGAGCCGTTTGCGAATGTGCCGCTACCTCCGAGCACACCTACCGCGGGACGCGTTACGCCGGGTGAGAGGGCGGCGAGCAATGTAAAGTTACGTTGAGGTATTGGCAGGTCTGTCACCTGTCTGCCCGTGATTATATCTCCCCGAACGCTCGTCTCACTTTCCAAAACCGGCGCAGACTCCGCCGTCACCGTTACCGCTCCTGCACCGCCCGCAATAGCGAACTTTACGTCAAGCGGCAAGCGCGCATTTGTTTCTACCGCTACATCGTCAAAGACAGCGGTTTGAAAGCCGGCAGCCTCTACGGTCACTTTGTATTTTCCCGGTTCCAGGTTCGTGATGGTGTAGGTTCCATCCTCGCCGGTGGTGGCCTCTCGACTTTGTCCCGTCGCGAGATTTAGGGCGGTTACTTTAGCGGTGGTCACCAAAGCATCGTTGGGATCTTTAACGGTACCTAGAATAGTTGCCTTGTTGCTCTGGGCCAGAGCAGAGATGCCCAGGGCTAAGATCATCAGGCCGAGGGAAAAGAATCGCGCCGTAAGTCGTGGCTTTGTCATGGTGTCGTCCTCGTCTACCGCAGGAAGGTGAAGGAGCACTCATACCTGTCCTCCAGGCAAGAGTGACTCCACTTTTGGGCCCCTACTGATAATGGTCAAGGCGTCAGATCCAACCTTGACTTGTGAGACTACTGTTCCGGTTGAAAAAAGCCCGTTAGGAAGAAAATGAACGATCCAAATATAAGTTGTAACAGTTTGTTGCTTCAACGAACGAAGTATTTAATTACAGTTTTAGAGGGGCTGTCAACTACTTTAGTAGATTTTTAACGAATATTTCCTATTAGCAAATGTAGCGGGCCGGGGCGGGGTGTGCGGAGAATCGCTGCGAGAAACAGGTAAACAATCGCGGTTAGGCAGCGAAGGCTGCCGCAAACTTGCTCGCGAGCACCAGACTGAGAGCGCCTCGCAAAGTAGGTTTCTCTCCCAGAGTGGACGCTAGAATGGTCGCTGAAGCGAGGCCCCGTCGGACGCTGTGTTCGATTGTTTCCGTGAGTGCGCTTTCCACCAGCGACCAGGCGCGCACTATCTCGCCACCCACAACCACCGCTTCCGGACTGAAACCTACAACCAGGTTTGAGATTCCTACACCGAGGTAATGGGCCGTTTCAATGAGCGCTGCTCTTGAGTTCGCCTCACCGCGAAGGGCCTGGTCCACCAGTTCACTAAAACCTAACCGCGCCTCACTCTCACCGGATAATTTCAGGTAGCGCGCTAGCGCCGCGCGCTCAGAAGAAAAGGCTTCCCAGCAATCGCGATTGCCGCATGAGCAAGCAACGGGTGCCTGCGTTCCGATTACCATGTGTCCGAATTCACCAGCGGCCCCACGCTGCCCGCGATAAACCTGGCCATCAAAAATGATGCCGGTGCCGACACCTTCGGCGACCAACACGAGAATGAAATCTCTGGCATCGCTCACTTCAGGCCGACCAAACCATAACTCGGCCAGCGCGACGGCATTAGCGTCGTTATCGATAACGACGGGCAATCCAACTGCAGCGGAAATTGATTTCGCGATGGGAATATCTCGCCACTTGAAGTAAGGAACGTAAACAGCGTCGCCGGTCGAAGGATCGACCAGACCAGGAAGGCTAACTCCTACAGCTTCGATCGAGCCTTTGTTTCTCGCTGAAAAATCTCTGACCAGGTCGACTACATCTTTCAGAGTCTTTTCCGGATCGGGATCAGTCAGAAACTCTTTCTGCTCGACAATCCGGCCGGCGAGATCACTGGTCGCGACTGTTGTACAGGTAGGCGTGATAGCTACGCCAATAGCTATAGCCTCCTTGGTTCGCAGTCTTAGGAGAGTGGGCCGACGGCCTCCGGTCGACTCGCCTTCCCCCTCTTCCTCAATTAACCCCTCCGCCGTCAATGCTTCAACAATCGCAGAAATGGTCGAGCGCTGTAACTCAGTTTCGCGGGCTATTTCAGCACGCGAAATTGGTTCACGCTCGCGCACGTAGTTTAGTACGATCTGCCGATTGATATCGCGGATTGTGTTAAGGCGGGCTGCCTGCGTCTTTCTCAGATCAAGTCGTCGCAAGTTTAGAAGCTCCTGTTGGGGGAAAGAGCTATTGTACTTCTTTTCCCGTCGGTGTGGTCCCTATTTGCCGGTCCCCTTACCTTGAGTAATCGTTATGGTCTTATCAATCGCCGGGACGTCGAACGTTTCCACGCTGCCATTGGCCCACTGGATCTCAAGGCGCTCGACCCTGGTCGCAGCACCCAAACCGAAATGCAGCGTCAGGTCATTTTGTGAACAATATACCGCGCCGCTAATCAAATCGAGTCGCTGTCGCAGCTTGCCAGTAGTCAAGTAAGCAATACTGCCAATGGCATCCCGCGGGCTTTTCTTTTCCACGTCTCCGACCAGGCGCACGTTCAACCAGTGGCCCGGCGACCCGGCCACATTTCGCAAAAGGGCAGGGCGCGAATCCAGATTATTTATCACCAGATCAAGCCGGCCATCGCCGTCGAGATCACCAACGGCCAGGCCCCGGCTGGGCCACGCGCTCGCCAAAGCACTCACGGGAGCGGCGCCCACTCGCTCAAATTTGCCATTCTTAAGATTGTGAAAGAGTAACGGCTGTTCCGCAAAACTTGTTCCCCACTGGTTTGAATCAACCGCCGGGTAAACGTGTCCATTTACGACGAAGAGATCCAACCAGGCATCGTTATCGTAATCGATGAAGCTCGTCCCCCAGCCGAGAAATGGAATGGTGAGTTCTCCGAGACCAGCCTGAAAAGTTACGTCAGTGAAATTTCCTTCACCGTCATTGTGATAGAGAACGTTGGAATCGTCAGAAAAATTCGTGATGTGGAAATCGACGCGCCCATCGTTGTCGTAATCTCCGATAGCCAGGCCCATGCCGGCTTGCTCGCGTCCATTTTCGTTCAGCGCCACCCCCGAAGGGTAGCCAACTTCCTCAAACGTTCCGTCTCCTTTGTTTATGTAAAGCTGTTTCGGAGTAGAGTCGTTAACCACAATCAGATCGAGGAGCTTGTCCTCGTCGGCATGGACGAAGGCCGAAGTCAGCCCATAGTACTTTTGCGGATCGTTAACCCCGGCCCGGACGCTCGCGTCTTCAAAGCTGCCGTCAGGCTTTTGATGATAGAGCGTGTCGCTCTCTCCGGGCAGCCCGCGGGGCCCGCACATTACCGGCAGGCCACGAAACTGGCAGAAGTTTTGCCCAACGCCGCCCGGCCGTCCGGCTTCGCTCGGGCTCGGCGGCAAATTGTTGAGATCGATATCAGCGTAGCCCGGCACGAATAGATCGAGTCGTCCGTCGCCATCGTAGTCGCCCCAACTCGCCCCGGTGCTCCAACCCTTGCGCGCGACCCCGAGCCTCTCGGCGACATCGGAAAACGTTCCGTTGCCGTTGTTATGATAGAGACGCGCGGCGCCGAAATTGGTCACGTACATGTCGGGACGGCCGTCGTTGTCGTAATCGCCCACGGCCACCCCCTCACCCCAACGCTCGTTTGCTACGCCGGCCTTGTCAGTCACGTCCTCAAATTTCCAGTTGCCCAGATTGCGATACAGCGCGGCGCGCGGCGGCTTTTCTTTTCCCTCCAGCGCGGCCACAGTTGAGCCGTTGAGTAGATAGACGTCAGGGAGCCCGTCGCCGTCGTAATCAAATATTGCGACGCCACCGGAAGTGGTTTCAAAGATGTAATTCTTTTGTGGACTGCCGGACCGATGTTTGAAGTTTGCCAGCGCGGTTTTGTCCGTTACGTCTTCAAACACGACTGGGGCTTTCGAGTCTGTCACGCCGACGGTGCGGCGCGATGAATAGTTCACCGGCGTTCCGGTCGAAACTCCCCCTTGAGATTCAGGCTTCTTCGGCGGCGTTTGGGCAAAACCAACAGTGGTGACTATAAGAGCGACGAAAATGAGCAGGATAACTGCGCCTTGAGAAGCGCGATGAGACCATGTCTTGATCATTTGGCTCGGAATAGACGTCGAAATTGGCCTGGCAGAATCTTCTGCGGCATGACACGCTTGAGACCTAGTGAAAATACGCATCAGATCTTGACGTGTCAATCAAACTTCTTCACGGGCTCTTCACCTGGGCACTTCATTAATAGTTACGTAGCGATCAATCCCGGGATCAGAAACAGTCTGAACAGTTCCACTGGGCCAACTCACTTCAACTCTTCGCACACTCCCCGTTCCCAGGCCCACTATGACGCGCGGGTCATTCGACGATAAATAACTTCCGGAAGTATTGACATCAAAGATCTGTCTCTTGCCGAAAGTATCTATGACTGTAACCCGAGCGCCAATGCCGTCACGATCCGATTTGGAGCCAACCAGAGATAGGCCCAGCCAATGGTTCTTCGTCCCACTATTTTGCAACAGCACCGGGCTGCCATCGAGCGAGGCGATCACCACGTCAATCTGGCCATCATTGTTCAGATCGCCAAACGCCGCGCCTCGACCAGCGAGGGAATTGGCAAAGGCTGGTCCCGCGGTCGCCGAGACGTTTACAAATCCTTTGCCGGTATTGAGCATTAATAGTGGCGTCTGTTTGTATTTCAGGTAGGGGTTTGTCTTTTCGATAGTGTCGAGCACATGGCTTTGGGCGACAAAGAGATCGCGCCAGCCATCGTTATCTGCATCAATGAAGTGGGTGCCCCATCCCGAATACAGCAGCGTTATCTGGCCAACGCCGGCGGAGTTGGTTGCGTAGGTAAAGCTCAGGTCGCGGTCGTTGTGATAGAGCGGGTAGGTTTCGTTTGAGAGTGTAGTGATGAAGATATCGAGGTGGCCGTCGTTGTCATAGTCTCCGGCAGCTATTCCCATTCCGGCGTAGGTCTTACCGTTTTCGTCATATCCTGCCCCGGATGAAATGGCCACATCTTCAAAGGTTCCATCTCCTTTGTTGTGATAAAGCGACTGGCGCACGCTGTCGTTAGCGACAAAAATATCCATGAAGCCGTCGTTATCAAAATCACCGAATGCGACTCCCAAAGCCTTGCCGCCCGGCTCCTCAATGCCTGACTTCAAACTGACGTCTTCAAAGGAGCCATCGGCGCGCTGGTGATAGAGGATGTTTGTGGCTCCCTTAAAATTATCGGGGTGACAGTAGGCTCGATAACCTGACCGGATCTCACCACAGTAAACAGAGCCGGCGTCAAAATCCCATTCAACATATCGCCCCACAAAAAGATCGAGTCGGCCATCGCGATCATAATCAATCCAGCCGGCGCTGGTTGACCACCCACCTCCGCCGACGCCGGTTTTTTTCGTGACGTCTGTAAACGTGCCGTCGCCGTTATTATGATAGAGATAATTACCGCCATAGCCGGTGACATAAAGATCCGTGCGACCATCGTTGTCATAGTCGGCGGCGGCAACTCCCATGCTAAAGCCGAAGCCTTTCAGTCCCGAAGTTTCAGTAGCATCTGCAAAAGTGCCATCGGCTTTTTGGTGGTAGAGCCGGTTCCAGAATTTAGAATCGCGTTTGTCAGGCATTTCTGTTTTCGGCATCGGATCCTTCAATGCCGCGCCGTTAGTAAAAAACAGATCCATCCGGCCGTCGTTATCGTAGTCAAACATTGCCACGCCGCCACCCATCGCCTCGAGCAGATACTTCACAGATGTGAACGAGGGTGCCCGTTTGAAATTGACACCAGCGAGACTCGTGATATCCGTGAAGGTGACAGGAGACTGTGCCTGAGGAGCCGGTGGCGCCGGCTTCCTGGTTGGCGTTTCAGAACTATATGACTTCCCGGTGCGTTGTGGAGTGGGGCTCGGAGTTGTCTGCTGGCCGACCACGGCGAGCGGGTTACCCAGAGACAAAAGGACCACCAGGAGCATTAGACATGAAGGAATTGCGGGCATTAAGGACCTACTTCGCTGCGATTACCGCATAGTTCTTTCCGCTGTAGATCCGAATTCCGCTTCCCGCCGCGGTCATCATCAACGGGCGCGGCCGCTTCAGCTGCAGGTCTCTGGCGGTGGAGACTGAAAGTATTTCATTGCCGGCCAGATCGAGAATGCTCAGCTTGCCTTCGTTGCTGAAACCAAATCCGTAAGCGCCAACGCCAAGCTTCGACCCATTGATCGTAATAGCAGAATCCGTAATCAGAAATCCTTCGTACCGGGCGCGTATGTCGGCGGAATACCCTGAGGTATCGACCATGCCGGCGATCACGTAACGGTTGCTGCCGAACCGCGCGGCCGCGGAGTTACGTATCTGCGTGGGCGCCGTAAGCCCTTGGTAATAAAAACCCGGAGGTACAACGCGCGTGAGGTCAGCGCCGGTTAGCACAGTTGGGAGGTCCTGAGCAACAACAAGCAACGGTAATGCACCTGAGACGACGAAGACGGCGATGGCGATTAACGAATATTTTCTCAGAACTTTCATAGGAGTTCCTCCTGGATCCAATAAGCTGACAAAAGGAAGTGCGACTGCAAATATCTTACATCTTTCGTGGAAAAAGGAATGTTAGAATTGACTGCATCCGCGCCGCCCACGCGGCCTCATTATGCTCAGCGCCTTGAGCTTCTAAGTAGCTGAAGTCTTTGCCCAATCTCCACCCGTGCTTGACCAGCGTTTCTTTCAGCAACCTCGCGTCGTTTACGGTTTGTTGTGCCTCTTCAGAGCTACGTCCTTCTTTCGTTCCAATGTCCATCCAGATGCGCACTTGAAGGTTCTTTGGCAGCGCGGCGACGTAATGCACAATCTGCTTATTTGCAAACCACACTGAAGGCGAGACCACCGCAGCGCGACCAAACAATCCCGGATACTTGAGGGAGACGTAAAGCGAGACCAATCCGCCGAGGGACGAGCCCCCCAACCCAGTGTGTTTAGCGTCCTTCCTGGTGCGGTAGCGTGAGTCAATGAAAGGCTTCAACTCTTCCACCAGCATGCGGCCATAGAGGTCAGCTTTGCCACCCATTCTGAATTTGGCGTCTTCCGCAGGCGTGTACTCGTTTATGCGATCCTTGCCGGCGTTGTTGATGCCGACAATGATTAGCGGCTCGATCTTCCCGGCTGTGATCAGTGCCTGAGCGGTCTCGTCCACGCGCCATTCCTGCCCGGGGATGAATGAGGTTGCGCCGTCGAATACGTTCTGCCCGTCGTTAAGATAAAGGACGCTGTAATGCCTGCCTTTGGACGCTTCGTATCCCGGAGGCAGGTAGACAAGCAAGTCGCGATCATTATTCAGGATGTTTGAATGGAAATTCTTGTGTTCGCGGATGTCGCCGGTGAGCGTGTGGGGTTGCTGGGCGAAGGTCAGCCGGGTGTAGCCAAACAATGCCCCGAACACAAAGATAATGACGCCACAGCCGCGCCAGGTCTGTCCGCAAAATTTCATCAAGGCACAGAATAACTGGCAATACGAAGGGGCACAATCCGGGTTGGCGGGGGCTGAGTCCATGAAATGTGCATCAACTACAGCGCTCAGGTACAATCGCGAACCACGATCGACACTACTTTTTAAACGAAACTTGCTCAACTAATGAATGTGCCTACTGGGTTAATAAATGCTTGATCTCAATTATGTCCGGGAAAATTTCGAAAAGGTGCGCGCTGGCCTGCAAACGCGTGGGCTCGCGCCTGATGTTCTGGATAGCTTCGCCGCCGCTGATGCCGAACGCCGTCGCGTGATTGCTGAGTCAGACCAGCTCAACGCCACGCGCAACACTGCCAGCCGCGAAATCGGCGCGCTAATGAAGGACGGAAAGAGCGACGAGGCAAACGCGCGCCGCAAAGAGGTAAACGAATTAAAGGAACATATCGGTGAACTCGACGCGTTGCGCGATCAGGCTGAGACGCGCATGCGCGATCTGCTCACGACCTTGCCCAATCTCCCGCACGAGAGCGTGCCGGTCGGTAAAGATGAATCGGCCAACGTTGAGGTCCGCCGTTGGGGAACTAAGCCGGAACTTGCTTTCGAACCGAAGGACCATGTTGATCTCGGCACGGCCCTGGGAATTCTCGATCTTGATCGCGCGGCGAAAATCGCCGCGGCACGTTTTGCGATTCTCAATGGCCAGGGCGCGCGCCTGGAACGAGCGTTAGTCAACTTTATGCTCGATGTTCACACGCGCGAGCATGGTTATAAGGAAACTCTGCCGCCGTTCATCGTTAACAAGGCCTCGTTGTTTGGCACCGGTCAATTGCCCAAGTTTGAAGAAGATCTTTTCAAACTAACCGACGAGCGCGAGTTATATCTCGTGCCGACCGCGGAAGTTCCGGTAACTAACTATTGCCGCGAAGAAATACTCGACGCCGCTCAACTGCCCATGCGTTGGGTTGCTTACACCCCCTGCTTTCGTTCCGAAGCCGGCAGTTATGGGCGCGACACGCGCGGGCTGATTCGTCAACACCAGTTTGAGAAAGTTGAGCTGGTGAAGTATGCGTTGCCGGAAGAATCCTATGACGAACTCGAGTCGCTTACGCGCGATGCGGAAGTGATCTTGCAAAAGCTGGGGCTCCACTATCGTACCGTTGCCCTTTCGACAGGTGATATCGGTTTCGGCTCCGCCAAGACTTATGACATCGAAGTTTGGTTGCCATCGCAGAACACCTTTCGCGAAATCTCTTCATGCTCTAATTACGAAGGCTTTCAGGCGCGCCGCGCCCAGATTCGCTTTCGCCGGGCAGGCGGAGCGAAACCGGAGTTTGTTCACACATTAAATGGCTCCGGACTGGCGATCGGTCGCACGTGGATTGCGATTTTGGAGAACTATCAACAAGAGGATGGATCGATTGTGATTCCGGAAGCGCTGCGACCCTACATGGGAGGGCTCGAAAAAATCAGCGGGCAGTAGCTGGACGCCACAGGACGGAATGATTCAAGAGTGGACACCTCATGGTTGGGGAGGGCGGCTTGCCCCCGCCTGCGTTGCATGACACCAAACCTTGGGCGGGGGCAAGCCACCCTTCCTAACTGCGAGTATTCACAGTTGACCTCTACCTGGTAACCTGCTTATTTGATACGTAGATCAAACGGCATCAAAAGCATCGACTCGCCGTCCTTCATTCGATCCAGCAAAGCCATGTAGCGCACGGCGCGACGCGCATCATCAGGAAGAGTTGCCAGCACGGCTTCACGCTGTTTCGCTTGCACGTGAGCGTCGTCGCCTTCGCTAAGCAGTTCCTGAATGAACGTGCGCGGATACGGAAGAATTACGCGATGCACGCCCTTGTCTTTGGGAATCTTCGCAAGCTCTTTCGCCACTTCAACCGCGCGATCCAACCCGCCAAACTCGTCAACCAGTCCTCGCTCCTTACCCTGAAAGCCTGTCCACACGCGACCCTGAGCGATTGAATCGATATACGCTGCATCCTTCGCGCGGCCTTTGGCAACCTTCGGCACGAAGTCGTTGTAGTAAGTCGTCTTGATCCAATCTTCAAATTTCGCCCGCTCTTCAGGAGTAAATTTCTCGGTCTCGCGAAACATGCCGGCGTTTTTGCCACGCAGAATGTACTCGTTTGTGAGACCAATCCAGTCGTAGAAGCCTTTCATCACCGGCTTGCCGGCGACCACGCCAATCGAGCCGGTAATGGTGGACGGTTCGGCAATGATCTTGCTGGCGCCGCAAGCGATGTAGTAGCCACCGGAGGCCGCCACGTCGCTCATCGAAATCACTACCGGCTTTTTCTCTTTGGCGGCCACCACGGAGTGCCAGATGATGTCAGACGCCAGACCCGATCCGCCGGGGCTGTCCACTCTAATAACAATTGCCTTGATAGATTTATCTTCGCGCGCGTCATCAATCGCTTTCGACAGCGTGTCGGAGCCGATGGACTGGCTACCGTTGGGGCTGTTTTCCGATTGTCCCGAACCGATATCGCCAGTTGCATAGATAACCGCAATCTTCTCGCCTTCGTTGAGACCGAATGATTCCTGTTCGACCTCACTGTATTCGGAACCTTTCACAATCTTCAGCGGATCGGCTTCTTTGTAGCCGAGTTGAGTCTTCAACTCTTTTTCGAGTTCTTCTCGATAGACCACGCCATCGATGAGGCCGATCTCTTTCGCCTTGGGTGCGCCATAGGGAGCGTCGTCGATAATTGCGCGCACCTGATCAGAAGTTTTGCCGCGACCTTTGGCAATCGCGTCAACGTAGCGATTGAACAGATCATCGAGGAGTGAATTCATGAATTCACGATGAGCATCAGACATGTCCTTGCGAGTAAACATGTCGCCAACGCTTTTGTATTTTCCAATCTGGTAGATATCGGGATAGACACCCAGCTTGTCGAGCGAGCCACGGAAGAACATCACGTCGGCAGCCAGGCCGTTAATGAACAACTCTCCCGGCGGGGCCAGGTAAATTTTGTCGCAAGCGCTCGCAATGTAGTATTCCTTGTTCATCCCGAATTCCATGTAGGCGTAGACAGGCTTTCCGGAAGAACGGAAATCGGCAATCGCGTCGCGAATCTCCTCCGACTTGCCCCAGCCAGCGCCGGACATATCAATCTCCAGCAGGATGACCTTGATGCGTTTGTCTACCTTGGCCTTCTTGAATTGCTCCAGCAGGTTGGTGAGCGATTGATCAGTATTACCAAAGAACCTTCGCAAGGGATCGTAAGGAACATAATCCGGCAGCGAACCGGCGACGTGTAGCGTCAGCACGCTGTTGTCGGCGATGGTAGGTTCGTTATTCCGGAATGCGGCTACCAGAACCGCAACTCCGATTAGGACCACCAAAACCAGTCCTACCACGATGCCGGAAACAATCAGAACAGTCTTTCGGGTCCGCGACATTGCCATATTATTTCTGCCTCTTATTCAGCTCGTAATTATCGTTGTTTGAGTACGTTGGGTGAGCGGAAAAGGTTTAGGGAACAGTGGGCAGTGTGCGGTGTGCAGTGGGCAGAAGGGCTTGCCAGGAGGCCCCAACCTTGGCGGAGGTAAACTCGAAAATGTGAGCATATTGTTCGTGCCACTGCCCACCGCCCACTGCTCACAGCCCACTGGTTCGAACGATCCAGCCGCCGCCCACGACTTCATCGCTGCGGTAGAAGACTGTGGCTTGCCCGGGAGTGATGGCGCGCTGAGGCTGGTCGAAGATCACTCGCACCCGGTTGTTCTCGATTGGAGTGATGGTTGCCCCCGCTGGTTGGTGACGATAACGCACGCGCACTTCCGCGCGAACGGCTTCCGCCGGTTGGTCAAACGCGACCCAATTAACACCCGCGGCGGTAAACTCAAGGCTCAACAAATCTTCCTGGTGTCCCACGACTACCTGATTCCTTACGGTGTCGATGTTGGTTACATACAACGGCTGTGGCCCGGCGATGCCTATTCCGCGTCGCTGCCCAATCGTATAACGGTGAATGCCCGCATGATGCCCGACAACCGCGCCGGCAGCATCGACGATCTCGCCTTCTCCTGGAAGACGATTGCTTTCGCCTTCAGCTTCAAGGTAGCGGTCGATGAAACCGGCATAGTTGCCATCGGGAACAAAACAGATTTCCTGCGACTCGGATTTTTCAGCCACCGCGAGCGAGTGTTCGCGCGCCACTTCACGCACTTCGGGCTTGGACATCTCCCCCAGCGGAAACATCGCGCGCGAAAGTTGATCCTGCGTCAGTTCCCAGAGAAAGTAGGATTGGTCTTTATCGAGGTTGCGTCCACGAAACAGACGATAGCGCTTTGTCGCTTCGTCATATTCAACGCGAGCGTAATGTCCGGTTGCAACTTTGTCGCAGCCCAGGCTGGCGGCGAGCTGATCGAGTGAAGCAAACTTTAGCCGACTGTTGCAGGAGACACAGGGAATCGGTGTCTCACCGTTGAGGTAACTCGCAACGAAGGGCTGTACGACATCGCGTTCAAATTCGCGTTCGAGATTGAGTACGTAAAAAGGAAAGCCGAGTTCCTCGGCCACGCGGCGCGCGTCGTAAACATCGTCGAGCGAACAACAACGTGATGGCAGCGGGTCGCCGTTCTCGTCCACACTGATGCCGCGGCGCTGGTTCCACAACTGCATCGTGAAGCCGACCAGTTCGTGGCCCTGCTCCTTTAGGATTGCCGCGGCAGCTGACGAATCCACGCCACCTGACATTGCTACTGCTAATTTCATCTAAGTTTCGAGTTTTAAGTTCCGAGTTTCGAGTTCTGTCCTGCGATCTACTAGAATACCGTAGCCAGCTAGTTAAGTCAGGTCGCCGCAAGTTGCCGTATTTTGCAAACTTGAAACTTGGAACTTGAAACTCGAAAACTTCTTACCATGCCAGAATTAGCCATTGAAGAATACAGGGTTGCCACCGAGCCTTATTACCTGCCGATTGGCCGCGAGACGGATCTCTTTGAGGCCGCCCATTCAGCGCGACTGCCGGTAATCCTCAAAGGGCCGACCGGCTGCGGCAAGACGCGTTTTGTCGAACACATGGCGTGGCGGCTCGAGCGACCCTTGATCACCGTCGCCTGTCATGAAGACTTGTCGGCAACTGATCTGGTGGGGCGGTTCCTGCTTGAAGGCGAGGAAACTGTCTGGCACGACGGCCCGCTAACATCCGCGGTGCGCAATGGCGCCATTTGCTATCTGGATGAGGTTGTCGAAGCGCGCAAAGACACCGTCGTAATCATTCACCCGCTCACCGATCACCGGCGCCGCCTGGCCATCGAGAAGCGTGGCACAATCCTCGATGCGCCGCCGGATTTCATGTTGGTTGTTTCGTACAATCCGGGCTACCAATCAATTCTTAAAGACTTGAAACAGTCGACGAGGCAACGCTTCGTCGCGATTGACTTCGACTATC
>JANLYH010000031.1:0-14700 GCA_031365545.1 Pyrinomonadaceae bacterium
ACCGTTCTGGTCCCGGACTGGGAATGCCACCAGGCGCTCCGCCCGGTCCCGGACTTGGTACGCCACCAGGAGTTCCGCCCGGTCCCGGACTTGGAATGCCACCAGGAGTTCCCGGACCTGGACTTGGTATGCCAGGTGCTCCCGGACCAGGACTTGGAATGCCACCAGGAGTTCCCGGGCCTGGACTTGGAATGCCACCAGGAGTTCCCGGACCTGGGCTTGGTATGCCAGGCGCCCCCGGCCCCGGACCTGGTATGCCGCCACCAGGCTCATAAAGATTTGCCGGACCTGCACCACCGTGAAGTTCTTCTGGTAGCGCAAGAACCAGCGAAGCGAGCAATTGGTCAGAAATCGGCTCACTATAATCACGAAAGACCTTCGAGAGGGCGGCGAGACTCTCCAGCCGAAGACGATTGTTCATTTGAAATCTCAGGCGCAGGCCAGAGACCTCCCTCCGAGATTCTTGGGAGGACATACACTTATCTCCTTTCCGTTCTATGACGCGAAAACTTCCGCGCGGTAAGGCCACAACGATTGACCCTAATACGAGGTAGGGAATGTGCGACGGAGTTTAACTGGGTCTAAGTACCATTTCAAGAGCATCGCAGCCTGGTAGTCTCGATTCTCTTTGCGACGCCTTGGCGTTCTCTGAGCTTTGGTATTGCTACCGGGACCGAAACCGGGGATCACTTTAGCTGTTCTGCCAGATAGAGAGTTGAGAGTGTCTTACTCAACACGTAGACGTACGACTTGCCGTCTGGAGTTGTTTGAAAACCTGCTGGTCCAAGAATGCCGGAAGGATCCGCCGGCACCAACTCCTTCCACAGCTCCCGGTGCCCAGTCCATGCGTCGAGAAGATAAATTTTTATGGGCACTGCATCGGGCCGGTAAACGTAGAGCGATCGGTTGTCAGCCGCCCAGCGGGTGGCGGTTTCATCACCTTGAAGATGCTCGATAGGATGCGGTTCGCCGCCTTCGATCGGATAGATATGCGGCTTTTGTTCCAGATCCTTCGCGACTAAATATTTGCCATCTGGAGATACCACAGTGCCGACAACCCCTTCCGGAGTTATCGGCCGGGGAGATCCGCCGTCTATTTCCTGGATGTAAGTGCGCATGTTGTGGCCCGGTTCTCGACCGGTGAATATCAAGCGCTTGCCATCGGGAAGCCAACTTCCTCCCAGACCGTAGATCTCAATTCCGCCTCGCTGCACACGCCGGATCTCACCAGGCCCAGTTGGCAAAAGAACTATCTGGGACGTAGTTAGGAGAGTTGCGAAGACCCACTTCCCATCCGGTGAAAGCGACCAGGCCGCGCCCTCGCCAAGCCTAGCGGGAGGTGAACCATCCATCTTTCGGAGATACACCGTGTAGTTATTCCCACTGCCGGCTCCAAAATGAGAAAAAATAAAAAACTTGCCATCAGGCGAAAGGCCCCGGACCCCTACATGGTCCAGCCAGGAGAGGTCGCGCTCCTTAGTTTCGCCCGGTGGCAGCCCGATAACCTCGCTATAGAAACGAACGTCGCTAAGCAACACTCGTCCCGTGGGCGAAATATCGTGGATCATTAGGTTGGTTACTGAGCGCGCGATAACTCGCACTTGCCCTGCGAGGGTAACGGCGTAGAGGGAAAAAGCTTCACCCTCCTTGACGGCGGTAAACCAGACTTCGTCCCCCTTGGGTGACCAGACCAGCCCTTGTTCGCGTGACCACCCTTCGGAGAGCGTCTTCTTGTTCCCGACCTGATCGACCACGGTGACTCGGCCGCGATCATCCCACTGCAGGTCATGATCCAGGAATGCCACGCGATCGCCATTAGGCGAGACTCGCATATGGCTGATCCAACCGTCGGTTTCATACAACAGTTTCCCAATCGGAAATTCCAGCCGGCTACGCCCGTTAATATATCGCACCACGGCGAGGGTCTGACCATCGGGCGCCCAGTCGGCGCACACTACATCTTCGAGTAGTTCACGGGGTGCGCCTCCACTCAATGGCAGGCGGGCGAGCGTGCCGCGATTTGTGAAGTGTCCCAGATATTTACGATTGAGCATTACGGCCATCTCTCCGGTCGAAGAGATCGCCAGAATGTCGGCGTCGGTGAGCCCGAGGGAGCGAGCTTCCGGACTATCTCGCCGCGCCGAAAAAAGTTCACTAGGGTTTCCGTTCCACGCGGCACTGTAGACAATGGTGGTTTCGTCAGGAGCAAATCTCGCGGACCAAATCGTGCCACGCCGGAAGGTAAGTTGAGTGTAAACCGGCAAACGGTTCTGGCGGGCGCTGCGACCAAGCAGATACGCGCCCACTCCCGCAGCTGCGATGAGCAGAATTGCCAACCAGGGCCACAGACGTCGCAGGCGGGCCGCGCGGGGAATGCTCGCAAAAGGAGTTCTGCCGACTGCGGAACCCGAAGTAGTTGAGCCACCGGCAAGGGCTTCGAGGTCGAACACCAGGTCTCCGGTCGATTGAAAGCGTTCGTCTGGCCGCTTCTCGAGACAGTGGCGAACGATGCGTTCAAATACCGGCGGCAGATTGCGGTTGCTTTCAGAGAAGTCTGGCGGGTCCGCGGAGAGAATGGCGCTCATCGTTTCGATTGCCGAATCGCGTTGAAACGCTCGCTTGCCCGTAAGCATTTCGTAGAACACTGCGCCGAACGAGAAAATATCGGCCCGATGATCTGCGGCTTCGCCACGCACCTGCTCCGGCGCCATGTAACCAGCAGTACCCAGCACCACACCCGGCTGCGTGTCTAATTGCATCGTCTCCGATTCCGGGTCGGAGCCGAATTCTCCGAGCGGGTTGGTCAGCTTGGCGATGCCAAAGTCTAATATCTTGACGTGTCCATCTTTGGTGATGAACAAGTTCTCAGGTTTGACGTCGCGGTGAACAATTCCCTTGGCATGAGCAGCAGAGAGACCGCGCGCAACCTGGACCGCATAGTCGACGCTCTTGCGCAGTGGCAACGGAGCGGTCCGCAAACGGGTTCGTAAAGTTTCGCCTTCCAGAAGTTCGGAAACGACGTAGGGGGCATCATCGTGACTGCCGACGTCGTAGATGACCAGGATGTTTGGGTGGTTTAATGCCCCGGCGGCTTTTGCTTCGAGCTCGAAACGCTTTAGCCGGTCCCGCGCTCTGGCAAGATCGGGTGGCAGTATTTTGATAGCCACGTCTCGACCCAGGGCGGTATCGGTGGCCTGGTAAACCTGGCCCATGCCTCCCTCGCCAATGAGCGAGCGAATCTCATATCTACCGAGACGTGTGCCGGGCTTGATGCTCATGGTGGCTGGATTTGAACCCTGTGTTCGGATTGGTGGCGGCTTCAAGTTCGAGGGCATTCTAAAGAACTTCGGCTAAACTTGCCAGAGTGCCATGAGAAACATTCAGATGACAGACGACGGATCCCAGGCGCAACCCCAGCGCGCGCCCTATGACGACATCGCCCCACATTACGATCAGGCCCTGCGTCCCCTCGACCGCTGGTTTCTCGCGCGACTGCGCGCGACCACGCTTAGCTACCTGCCGGAAGGCGCGCGCGTGTTGGAATTGGGCGCCGGCACTGGCTTGAATTTCGTTTTTTATCCAGCGAACGCCGCGGGCGTAGCCAGCGAACCCAACCGCAAGATGTTGCGCCTCGCCAGCGCCAAGGGACGTCCTGACAAAATCCAGCTGGTGCAGAGTTGTGCCGAGCAACTACCCTTCAAGAATCATTCCTTCGATGCGGCGTTTGCGACGCTCGTGTTCTGTTCCGTGGCCCGACCAGACGAAGCCTTCGGCGAATTGCGCCGCGTGGTGAAGCCGGGCGGAACAGTATTGCTGCTTGAACACGTGCGCCCCGGCGGCGTGCTGGGATTAGCCTGCGATTTTCTGAATCTGTTCACTGTTCCTCTCTGCAACGATCATTTCAATCGCCGCACCGCGACGGACGCGCAGGTCGCCGGACTCAGTGTCGTGAAAGTCGAAAAAAGCTTGCTGGGAATCATTAACTTGATCGCTTGTCGGGTTTGAATCAACATCTCAGCGCAATCGAGGAGAGTTTGCATGGTTAATCAAATCATACTGCTGCTGGCTCTAACGTTTTCACCCGGCCAATTGAGTTTGATTCGGCCAACTCCAATCCTGGCGTCCGTCGTAACAATCGCATCCACAAGAATTGACGGTACCTATAATGCCGCAAAGGATGAAACCACGGTCAGGCTAGCGCCGGTAAAGATTTCGGGTGGTCAGGGCAAATACGTCAGCCTGCATATGAGTCCTTCCTTCAAGTTTCCGGGCCGCAGTTTGCTGGAGCCCGAGATAATCGATTTTGAGCTGCAAACAGTGGTGAGAGACAGGTTGAGCACGGATCTTTATGTCGTGTTTATCATCGACGGCGAGAGAATTCATCTCAGTTCGAATCGGTGGGCTATCAAACGTCCCGTTCCCGGGCGGATCTGGATGGGCGAACGGCTTGTGTTTCGTATGCCTTACAAAACCTATGTCAAGATCACAAAAGCCAAGACCTTTGCGATCAAGTTTGACGGCATAAAGTTTTCAGTTGGTAAGACGCAGCAGGAAGCGTTGCTGGAGCTTTTGAACATTACCTGAAGGAGAGCAGTTTGGTTGCTCAGAACTAATCTACACTAAGCCCCTTCATGATCTCCGCAAACTTTTCCACGTCCGCGCGCGTGCGCTCCATTGAGCGGCGGCTATCCAGGTATGCCGTCCAAACTGGCGTTTGAGTGAGGGCCTTCGTAGTGTCTTCATCGAGCGTCTGCGCCATGAGCGCGATCAGATCGCTGACAACGCGCGTGTGTTCCAGCAGTGCTTCGATAATCGTGTAGGCGAGGCGCGCTTGCTCCTGATCAAGGTCGCGCGCCTGATTCTCTTGTTGCTCCGACTCTTCCATTTGTTCAATCTGAGGCGGGAACACTGCCAAAATAACCCTTAACTATAAACATTCTGCTCCGGTGGAGCAGTTGCCGGCACAAACGGAAGCTCGGTAACCTGCGCCGCTATCTCTTCATCGCCGATCATTACCGTCACCGCGGTACCAGGCGCGACGTAGTCGTATTTCAAATACGCGAGCGCGATCGTGCGGCCCAGATGCGGTGAATAGGTGACCGAGGTTACTTTTCCGACCTCTTTGCCAGCGACTGAAATCGTAGCCCCGCTCTCAACACCTACGCCTCGTTCAAACAGCAGGCCTGACAACTTCTTAGCTACGTGCCCGCGATATTTGATGCGGGCAATGATCTCCTGACCGACGTAACAGCCTTTGGTGTAACTGACCGCGTCGTCAAGTGCTGCCTCCGTCACGACGTTAGTTTCATCCATGTCTACGCCGTATCGCGGCACGCCGGCCTCAATCCTCAGTATCTCGAGCGCCGCGTGACCAAAGGGTCGCGCGCCGGCACTCTGCAAAGTCTCCCACAAGCTCGCGGCATCCACTGCATCTACGACCAGATCGAAACACGCTTCCTTCGTGTGCGATGCGCGCAGCACCGCGACCTCCGCAAATTGCGCCACTTGATTCGGCGCCAGCGTCGCGGCCGCGTCACCTAAGGCTTTGCGAATAATCTCAACAGCCTGTTTCCCCTGCACGGATAGCAGCGCGGTTGCATTGGTCACATCCGTGACGCGAAAATCACCGGCTAGCGTAAAGCGTTCAATCGTTTTCAGCACCCGCGCGTGCGTAGCCGCTTCCGTGTCGATCAAAAACGTAGGACAGAATTTCTTGTCTGTCCCTTCTCCTTCATCCATCAAGCGAACTACTCGAACGCTTGCAATCAACCGCCCTTGAACATTCGGAAACGCAGCCGGCATCCAAGTGTCAACCGCCAGGGTCTTCATGTCGTTCGTGATCAGGCCATTGAGAAATTGCACCGCCTCGGTTCCGCTCACCCGAATCCGGCCACGATCGGAAAGATCAATCACCCCTGCGCCAGCCTCACGCACAGCAGCGTACTCAAGCAAAACATCGCCGTAAGCGTCCGGCACAGAACAACCGTCGCGCTCGATCATTGTCGTGCCGAGCCGCTGATGAATTGCATCGAGCGATGACCTGGTCAGAACTGGTTTAATAGCTTCAGTCACCTCTTTTATTTTGCGGCCACAAGACCAATTGTAGTCTAGCAAGAATTTTTGAAACCGCAGAATTGGGAGTTAACCTTCTGCAGCTTGACTCTCTCGCCTCTCAGGTGTATCGAAGAACCTGGGATGATAACTAAAGCTGATCTTGAGGCACTGGCGGAAACAAGGCTAGAAGACTCCATTTTCTTATTGAGGGCCGGACGTGCTTCTTCAGCGTATTACCTGGCAGGGTACGCGGTTGAACTCGCACTTAAGGCCTGTATCGCGAAGTCTTTTCAGCCAAACGCAATTCCTGATAAAGCGTTTGTAAATGAAATCTACCAGCATAGCCTTGAAAAGCTGCTCGGCGTTGCCGGTCTTTTGCAAGATTTCAATGTTGACTCAAAAGCAAATCCTTCGCTCGCTGCCGCTTGGGGTATCGCCAGTAAATGGACGGAGACAAGCAGGTATTTGTTATGGGACGCGATCTCCGCGGGTAGTCTTGTTGCCGCAATTGGAGATCCTACACATGGAGTGTTTCAATGGGTGAAGAGCCATTGGTAGAGAGTCAGATCGCTGATTCCATTGCTCTGATAAACAGTCTAGACGAAACTGATAAGCCGTCTATCGCTATCTGGTACTATTTCTCCGACGACGGCGAATGGCGCTTTTTGATCGCCGGGCAGAGTTTCGATGCGCTCCTACCTAAAGATGAGTCTCATGCGTACCAAAAGATTGCTGAGGCGCTAAGTAAAGCTCAACTCTCATCCCTAACCATGAGTGAAATTAAGCTCGTGAGGACCGATTATCCCTTGCTTAAGGCCACAAGTCATCTCGTTAAGACACCTGCTGATGCCATCGTAAGAGCTCATTTTAAGGACACTAGCGTAAACGGGACCTTCATCAAGGAAATGCTAATTCTCCGCTCAAGTTAATAGGGTGCGTATTGATTGGGTGCTGGTGGTTCAATCGACTTCTCTTACGGCCGCAGACTAATTCGATACGTCTTGATTTTTGAGTTGAGCGTGGTGGCGTTCATTCCCAATAGACGCGCGGCGCGCGATTGATGGCCGCCGGTCTGTTCCAGCGCCCGCCGAATCAAGTCAATTTCAAAGCGCCGCACCTGATCGTAGAAGTTTATACCGCGGCCCAGATCCTGGACCGCCCCCATGCTCGCTCCGGCTTCAGACGAACTAGCGACCGATTGCGGATCGCTGATTTCCGGCCGCAGGCACTCGCGCGAAACCTCGTCACGTGGCGCGATCACTACCGCGCGTTCAATTGCGTTTTCCAGTTCGCGAACGTTGCCGGGCCAGAAGTAGGCTTCGAGCAACGCCAGCACGTCCGGTGCGATCTGTTCCGATACCTTGCGACCGTTTTCTTCGTTGTACTTCTCGATGAAGTGCTGGGCCAGCGGCAGTATGTCCTCGCGCCGGTCGCGTAGTGGTGGCAGTTCGATCGGGACCACCGCCAGGCGGTAATACAAGTCTTCGCGAAACGTGCCCTGCTTGACCGCTTCCTTCAACTCAATATTCGTTGCCGCGATGATGCGCACATCAACCCGGCGCGGCGTGGTATCGCCGAGCGGCGTAAACTCGCGTTCCTGAATCACGCGCAGCAGACGCACCTGCGTTTCGGGCGGAATATCGCCAATCTCGTCGAGGAAGATTGAGCCGCCGTCTGCAACTTCAAACAGTCCCTTCTTCGCGGCTACCGCGCCAGTAAAAGCGCCGCGCGTATGGCCGAAGAGTTCTGATTCGAGGAGTTCAGAAGGAATATTGGAACTGTTAACCGTGACGAAAGGCTTACCGACGCGCGGACTCGCCTCGTGAATCGCTTTAGCTATCAACTCTTTTCCGGTGCCGCTCTCCCCGGTAATCAAAACGGTAGACCGCGCCGGCGCCACCTGTTCGACCAGGCGAAACACTTCCTGCATGATGTCAGACCTGCCGACCATTGCACCGCGATCGACGGCGCGACTCATAGCCCGCCGCAGCGTTTGTCGCTCTTCTTCTTTACGACGTCGCTTGATCCCGGCCGCAACTGTCAAAGAGATCTGTTCGTTTTGAAAAGGCTTGCGAATGCAGAGGAAGGCGCCGTGTTCCCAGGCCGCGATGGCGGTGTCGAAAGTGGCGTAAGCCGTGATCATGATGATTACGGCCTCCGAGTCCATCTTGAGAAACTCTTCCAGCGCGCGCAAGCCACCGATGCCCGGCATAGACACGTCAAGCAAAACAACGTCGTAAGCGCGGCGCCCGTAAGCTTCGAGTCCCTCTTCGCCCGTCTTTGCCAGGTCGACGCGGTATCCTTCGGAAGACAGTAATGTCTCCAACACTTCGCGCATTATCTCCTCATCGTCGACGATGAGTACTGAACCTTTTTTAGCCACGCGTCTTTCCGTCTTTACTGCCACTCTTGATGGTCCTCAGGTTTTCGGAAGTGAATCAGTGTAGGGGAGATTCAGGTCAGAGGCCAGAAGGCAGAGGCCGGAAGGCAGAGGTCAGAGGTCAAGGGTCAGTTGGTCAGAAAGAAAAAGTCAGAGGTCGGAAGATGACCTCTGACTCCTGTTCCCGGCCTGCTCTAGTCGGTAACAGTTTGCAATGGGGAACGCGCTGGCACGGTGGGCAAAGTAATACGAAATGTTGTTCCGCGCCCGGGCGTGCTTTCAACGCTGATATGGCCGGAATGCTCCTGGACAATTCCGTAGGAAACGGCGAGACCCAGCCCGGTCCCGCGGCCGACTCCTTTGGTGGTATAGAAGGGGTCATAAATCTTGGCCACGTTTTCAGGCGCGATTCCGGTGCCGCTATCCGCCACCTCGACAGTAAGCGAGTCGTCATCGACTGAAGGAATAGTGGAGATCCTAATCGAACCACCCAGCGGAATCGCGTCGCGCGCGTTTAGCAAAAGGTTAGTGAAGACCTGTTGCAGCTTGCCGCTGTTGCCAAACACCGGAGGCGAATCAGGATTATAGCCGCGCACAATTTCGATTTGGTTGCCGCGCAACTGCGGCTCGAGTAGTTGCAAGGTGTCGTCGAGGACACGGCTCATGTCGAGTTCGGTAAACTCGGTTGCGTCTCCAGTGCGCGAGAAATTCAAAAGGTTGTTTACAATGTTGGTGGCCCGCTCAGCCTGGCGACGGACTTTCAGCAATAGCGCGTGCTTGGGATCAGTTTCTGACAACATGCCAAGCAGCATCTGGGTATACGACGAAACGCCGGTGAGCGGTGTGTTCACCTCATGCGCGACGCCGGCGGCCAACAAACCGATCGAAGATAGTTTTTCGCGCTGCTGAAGCTGTTCCTCAAGACGCACGCGGGAGGTTACGTCTTCGAGCACAACCAGCGCGCCAGTCTGTTCCTGTGAATCCTGCAAAGGCGCGATGGCGATATTGAGGACGAGGGGTTGACCCGTTGAGGTAGCGGTGTGGATCTTATAGATGTTGCGAATTTCCTTGAGCCGCCAACGGTCATTACCAAGCACCTGCCGCAGCGTGTCCGTAAAATCTGCGGAGAAAAGATCTTCAACTCGCTTCCCGACTGCCTGCGCGCGACTCAGATCAAGGATTTCCTCGAGTGCTGAATTCAAGCGCGTCACTCTGCCTTCAAGATCCACCGCCAACAGGCCAACATTGATCGACTCAATAATGGATTCATTAAACTCTTTGAGGAGCTTCAACTCTGCTGCCCGGTCGCCCTGTTCCTGATAGAGCAAACTGTTTTCGATGGCCACTGCGACATAGCCAGAAACGGTCAGCAGTATCTCAACGTCTTCTGACGAAAGCAGCGCGCCATCGGCTGATCTTCCCAGTCCGATGACGGCGACCATCCGGCCGCGTACTACGCAGGGAACGTAATAGTGGAGCGCCCGGCGCACGAATCCGGTCGTTTCCGGTATTAGATCCAAATCGTCGGTGCGCACTACGCCGCTTTCAGCGGAACGAATCCGGATCATCTCGCGAAAGTCCGGCGGCACAATCATCTCGGATGAAAGTCCCGCGGCCCGGGCCACGCGATAGCCTGCCTGCGAGTTTTTATCTTCGATGAAAATCGCTATCCGACCAACGTTCATCACCTGTTGCAGCCGGCTGACGAGCGCGTCAAGCAACGGTTCAAGGGCCGTAGTCGCCGAAAGCGTACGGCCAAAGTCGAGCAAGCTATGGCGCATGTCGTAGCGCTCGCCGTAAAAGAGCCGGTCGATATGTTCCTGTAAAAAGCTTTTCACGGGCGCCGCAATCATCACGATTGCCGCCATTGCCACGATCGCAATCACAACTCGCAAGGTGAGCTCGCCCGAAGTGAAACCCTGATCGCCGCCCAGGGCATAGAGTCCGGCGAGATAGACCACCGCACCCACCATCAAAGCTATCGCCAGCGTCGTCAGCACGTAAACAAACACGCGGCGCACTACCAGTTCGACGTCCATCAGCCGGTAACGAACGACCGAATATCCGAAGGCCAGCGGAATCAGAATCAGCGGCAGCACGGCGGCATCGGTTAGCCAGGGATCTGTCTGGGCGCCCCACAAAAATCCGACTGCATAAAGCAGCGTGAACGGAGTTACCGCCAGCACGAGTCCCCAGATCACCCACTTTAATTGTTGCCGTACCACCGCGCTCGGCGCCTTAACCCAGGTTCGGATCAGGAAAACAACGCTCGCGACTAAGCCCGCGATAAAGTGGAAGAGAGTAAGCTTGTAGAACAGTCCGACAAACACTTCCGAAACGTTCGGGACGTTTCGCATCAGCGGGACGAGCGGCGTGATCACTCCGCGCAGGAAAATGAAACTTTCGACGGTGAGCAGTAGCAGCGCGGGCAGATATAGCAAAGTTGCGCGCCAGCGTTTCCGTTCCCAAAGTTGCTGTTTAAGCGGATAGAGCAGACAGAAATGGAGGAAGAGCGGAGCAAAGAGAATGAGGGCGGCGTTCCTAAGAATGGCGATCGCTAAATCCAGATCGCGATAAGTGCCGGCGGGTGTGTACCAGCAAAAAACAAAAGCCGTCAAACATACTGAAGCGAAATGTAAGGCAAAGGGCGCGCGGCCACCTTGTTTGAAGAGAACGAAGAAACCGACGAAGAGAAAAACCAAACCAAGCAGGTTGATATAAACGACTCGCGGCGTCCATTTGTGGACCGGATCGAGGTTATCAAGATCGGCGTAATACAAGCGGCTGTCTTCGGGATAGGAAGGCCGCTCAATCAAATAATGGATGTCCCCGCCGACGCGCGCCTGGTCCAGATAAATCTGAACATCTCTGGCTCGTCCCAGCTCTTCGTAGTTGCGGTTGTCTAAACTGATTCCGATCAGGTGGTCGCCCGGCAGGATTTGAGCGCGAGCTCCAGAAGAACCGGCGTCAACGGTTTCAGCGAAGATCCCCTGCCTGGTGTCGCTCCAGCGAACGCCATCCCAGGGAGGAGTTTCATGTCTTAACCGCTGACCAAAATTAAGCACGCCTGCCGTTACCAGCAGAGCGGCGCTGGCCAGCACCAGCCACGTCCTCGTTGTAAAAACCGATCTCTTCACTTAATTGCTTCCGGTACTAAAAATATCAAGCTCCCGATCCGGGTTGAAAAGCAAGGTATGTTCCCAAGTCAATTCTGGCACGGTCGCTCACCTTGCTGACCCAGTGCCAGGTCCGCCACCGCCCGACTTGCGAGATTGTCCTTTTAAGGAAGCATCTCCCCAGCTTCAGGCTCATTCCGGCGCGCCCGGCAACGCGATCGGGGAGAACCCTTGCTAATCGCAACTATCCAACTTTTTGGACTTTTCCGAGTTTTTGGAGAAACAACCAGAGGGAGCAAGACGAACAAGCGCGCAAACAGCCGTACTGAAAATCAGGTCCCGTCTAATCTTTCTCGTGGCTTAGAACCTGAGCGAGATGCCCCCGCGCACTGAACGACGGCCGGTGCTAAGCCGGGTAAGTAGTTCACCATTCTCAGTGCTTGGCTGGATGTCGAGCAGGTTACGCGCGTCGAGTACAGCTTCAGCCTTGACCGGCAATCCGAAGCGCGGCAGTTCCTGAGTCACCTGAATACTCAGCGACGGATCATAAACCGCGAGCCTTCCGGCGAAAGGATCGATAGCAAACACAGTAGCGTTGGGAGAGAACCGCAAGACGGTGCGGATGTTTGTGCCGGAGCCAAGATCAGCGTTGAGTTGGAACGCCGCTGTCTGGAAAAAGCCGCTTTCAAATATTTCTGTTGGTTGGGAAATAGCACCGGAGGTGAGTCGCTGACCACGTCCAAAGGAATAGCCGCTCGAGGCGGTCCACATCCGGCTCAATCGGCGAGTATAAACCAATCGCATTCCGCGCGACGCGCCTTGCTGGTTAGCAACATTGATAAAGGCTTCGCCGGTAGCCCCGGAAAACGCCGTCATCGGCGTACTCAGCAAACCAATACCGCGACCCGAAGTCGTATCGAAGAATGCCGCGCCTTCAAGATTCGATCTGTTGTTGAGCACTCGCTCAATTCCAAACTCCAGGCGATGACTGCGATCCATTACTGCCCGACCGTCAATGTACGCAACCGGTCGCTTCGCGGCGTTTCTGAATGCGACTTGAGTGCCTTCAAATGCTGCCACACTTTGAATGCTGTCTTCATTACCAGCGGGCGCGTAGGCTGCTCTCAATCTGGTTCTGGCGTTCGCGTCATATTGGATCCCCAGGCGAGGATCGAGCGAGTGGGCGCCGCCGGCGCCGATGAAACGAGAGTAATCGAGACCAAGCACGACGACGATCCCGTCGCGAACGATCCATTCGTCAATCGCCCTCACCGACATTTGTCCCAACCGAGGGTTCGTATCTTCAGGTTGATTGTTGTTCGTCGCGAGCCAACCCGTGGCCCCGAAGCGAACAGTTCCCACACTCATGCCGACGCGGTGACGCTGGCCGGCGCGCACGTTAGTAGTCGCTTCAAAACGCTCGGGACCGTTGCCACCGGCCGTGGTTTGGCCGGCGAAGATCAGTTCAACTCGATCAGTTGGAGACGTGGCGACCGCGAAATTGAGACCGGGGTAACCTGGACCAAAAGAGTTTCCGCCAAAATAGGTTTCGACAACTCCCTGAACGCGACGTTGAGATGGGGTGCTGGAAACTTCGGTGTTCGCGACCTCCTGAGCAGTGCCGTCAGCAGTTTCTGTTTCTGCTTTATCGAGTATCGCTTGAATGTCGGCATCATTGCCGGCTTGTTCCTGGAAAATGGAGCGGCGGGTTTGGGCCGAGCGCAAAGTCCACTTTACGTCGTCGCGGTCTTTGCGACGCTCGGGTAAAGTTTTACCAGAGCCGATTGGTTCGAGATTGAAGCGGTAAACAAGTTCCTGGGAAGCGTGAACGTCGATGGAGGCGAAGACTACTTCGTTAAAGCCGGCAGCAATCGCGCGGATGCCATAACGGCCCGGGGATATTCGGGCAGTGAAACGTCCCGCCGCATCGCTGCGTGTCTGCTTGATTACCTTGCCGGCGCCCTCGCGGAGCAAAGAAATCAACGCGCCCGAAACTGGATTTCCCTTGTTGTCAATGACGGCCCCGGTAATCGTGGCCAGGTTTCCCTTACTTGCGTTTGCCTGCGGCGCGTGGGCATAAAGTCCTACCGCAAACAATGTCAGAAACAAGCTGAGTAGTTTTCTCCCGATTGTGCTCTGCTTCAGCTTCCGGTTTTTAAGCATCTTCATCGCCACGACCTCCTTACGCCCCCCGCAGGAAACGTTTGAAGCAACCGACTGTGGACTCAGGTCTGCGCAAAGTAGGAAGAAGTCTCCCAGGGAATTCTTGCCGCCTCGCGCTCTGCGAAACAATTTCGCAGTAGCCCGCCGAAGACGAGCTGGTTCAGGCCAGGAGACTTACCGGAACCGTTGAATAACCCGCATTTTCCGCCAATAATCAAGGCCCTGTCAAGGAACCTTGTCGCTTACCCGCCCATTCACTTTCACCCATGTAATGACGTTGTTCAGCCTCAGCCACACAATACGGAACCAGGAGCGGTAGCGACTGGGTCAGGCAACAACATAAGCAAGGCGACCCCTTTTAGACTCAAGCCAGACCCGGTCGCTACCGCTGCCGGTTCCGCATTTGTTTACCGTTGCTACCCTGTTTATGCCGCTAAATGTCGTCGGGGTACCCTCATTTTGCCCCTAGTTTCCGCCGTGCTAGCATGCTGAGTCGCTCTAATTTCCACAGGTTTTAGGTTGTGTATTCATGACTGACGAAGTTCGCTTAACCCGATTCCCCAATGGCCTCACGGTCTTGACTGAGCGCATGCCCAGCCTGCGTTCAGTGACAGCCGGAATCTGGGTACGTCGCGGATCGCGCCACGAAGCGCCCGAACTTAACGGAGTTTGCCATTTCATCGAGCACGCCGTTTTCAAGGGTACCCAGCGCCGATCGGCACGAGATATTGCTGTTGAATCGGATCGGCTCGGCGGAAATCTCGATGCGTTTACGACCCATGAGATGACTGGTTTCGCCGTAAAGGTTGCGGACAAGAGTCTGCCCCTCGCATTTGATCTACTCGCCGACCTGCTCCGGAATCCTCGTTTTGACCAAAATGATCTGGAACGCGAGCAAAAGGTCGTGCTCGAAGAGATGAAGATGGTTGAGGACACGCCGGACGAACTGCTGGGCGAACTCTTCAATGCCGCCTACTTCCCCGGCCA
>JANLYH010000039.1:0-5643 GCA_031365545.1 Pyrinomonadaceae bacterium
TGGCGAGGCTGTCGCTCATCAAGTCGCATAACTTTTCGATGGAGACAGAAGCGGGGATATACAGGCGGCGTAGTTGGATCAACTTACTGCGCAGTTCGTATTCCGTTTGATGGCGCAGATTTGCATCCGAAAGTTTGACGAGCTCAAACGGATCCTGTCCGTATAGCACTATCCGCGCCTTTGCCATTTGGTGAAACTCAATCGGAAACACGTCTGCCGCGTCTGAGAGTTCTTCTGCTGTGAAATAAACCGGCAAAGGATGTCCCAGGCGTTGCCATTCGCGCATTGGCGCCTGGGCCAGCCGCAAGTCCTCTGGCGTAATTCGCTGCAAAGTTATCAGCAGGTTGTAGTCGGAACGCAATTCAACATGATCGCCTGCGGCTGCTGAACCGTAGAGCACAACCGAGACGAGGTTAGCGCCATGCGTGGTCTCTAGATCTCGCAACAGACCGTTTAGTGCTTCGTTGATAACCGACTTAGCCATCGTGTTTTTGTAGTCCTGATACTAACAGAAATCATTCGTCATAAATAAGACAGGGAATGGTGCCGTCCTACATCTACCAGCCGCCGCCGGCGCCGCCACCACCGGCACTACCACCGCCAAACCCGCCGCCGAATCCACCGCCGCCGCCCCCAAAACCGCCGCCACCCCAGCCACTGCTGGAACCACCGCTCCAGCCACCACTACGCCCGGAGCTATTGAAGACTCCGCTCAACAGCAAAGGGAGCAACCAGCCACCGCCGCCGCCTCTACCACCGCCGCGACCGGCCCCACCTTTGACGGCTGCCAGCAAAAGAATAATGACACCGAGAATTATGAGAATCGTGCAACAAGATGTGGATCCTCCTCCGGACCCAGCCGGTCGACCCTGCGGAGCTTCGCGATAGGCGTAACTCTTATCTATGCCTTCAATAGTGAAACTTCGCTTTTCAGCCAGCGTGGCCACATATGCCTGGACCGTATCGTAAATTCCCTGGTTGTAGTTTCCCTTCTTGAATTGCGGTACGAGGTATTGGCGTTGAATCTCTCCAACCAAACCGTCATTCAGGTCACCCTCAAGATGGTAACCAACCTGCGTGTAATATTTTCGATCGGTTACAGCAATCAACAACAGAAAACCGTCGTTGGTTTTTGATCCAATCCCCCAACCTCGATAGACGGCCAACGAATACTCAAAAATATCCTGACCGCCAGTCGTATCGACGGTTACCACCGCGAACTCGATATCGGCGCGTTGCTTGAGATTTAGATAGATCGACTCGAGTTTGGCCTTTGTTTCCGCATTAATGACGCCGGCGTTATCAACGATGGGCGTGAAGGGCGAAGGAAGCGGAACTGGTGATTGGCCAGTCTGGGCAAATGAAACAGAGGTCGCAGAAAGAAAAATGACGGACGCGAAAATCAGGTACGACCAGACGAACAACCGGCTCGCGGCTGAATTCCGGCGTGCGCCCGGGCAGGATTTGGGAAGTCTCTTTAGCAACTAAAACCTGGTAGTGACCCGAAAACGTCTATCCCTCAAATAACCTATGCAAGAGATAGAAAAGCGCAACACCTACAAAAACGACAATCGAGACCATAGGGTTTCGTTCTTCTTTGTGATTCACCTCGGGGATCAAGTCGCTGGCAGCGACATAGAGAGTGACGCCGGCCGAGAAGGGAAGCGCATAACCGACGGCGTTTGAAATACGTGTGTTTAGTAACGCGACGACGACCACTCCCGCGAGAGTAGCAGCGCCGATAGCCGCCGTTGCCCAGAGTGCTTTGCGCGATGATCGCCCGGACGCAAGCATTATTGAGGCAACCGTAAAGCCCTCCGGCATCTTATGCAGCAAGATGGCAACGAACACCAGCAACCCAACCCGGAAATTAACCAGAAAAGCCGCGGCGATCGAAACTCCATCGAAGAAGGTGTGAATCCATAATCCGCCAATGGCCGTGTAGGCCGCTGACGGTTTCATGAAAGATTCGAGGTGCGTCTCGGCGCCAAAGTGAAAGTGCGGCGCCAGCGTGTGCTCGAAGAGTTGAATCAGCAAGTAACCGCCCAGTAGCAACGTCATCGCCCCAACCACTGCTGATGCCGCACTCTTGCCGGTGACATTCTCTGTCCAGATGCTGACGCTCTCCGGGACTATCTCAATAAATATTGCGGCCAGCATAAACCCCGCCCCGAGCGCTACCAGATACTTGAGGAATCGCTCGCCCAGCCGGTGTGCGCCGGATCTGATGAGCACAAATCCACCGAGAAGATTCGCGCCGGCAGCGAGCAATCCGAAGAGAAGAAGCGCTGGAAATCCTAAGTGATCGGGATTCATCAATTCTGTTAGACGGCGAAGATATTGGGCGGCAACATTGGGGGGTCAATATACAACAGGAGATCGCGCCTGCCTATCGAAGATGCCTTTTCGGCTAACTGGCCGCGCGAGTGCCCTCGCAACCAAGGCCGACAGGAGGCGAACACTAACATCGAGCTCTAACGATAGAAAGACGAAAAGCCTCAGAAAAATACGGATTTTTCTATTGACACCTAAAATGATGGAGCGTAGTATCCGCTTTGGGTGGTCGAAAGTGGTCGGAAGTGGGTCCAACCTCGTAGCTAACGATCATTTAGGTAACTTTTCCAAGAGAGGCCACCCGCCAATTTTTCAACGGTCGACTCTATGCTGCGAGGAAACTACACGGCCCGAATAGATGCGAAGGGTCGGCTAAAAGTGCCGACGCCATTTCGCCGCCTCATTGATGAAAAGCACGGCGGTGAATTCTACATAACAAGTCTTAGCGGTGACAACGTCCGCATCTACCCTTTGCCCGAGTGGGAGTCGATCGAGCAACGCCTTTCGCTTTTACCGTCGATGGATCCGGCGCGACGCAAGTTCCTTGACAGAACGAACTACTACGGCCAGCAAGCGACAATCGACGGCCAGGGAAGAATCTTGATTCATCCATTGCTGCGAAAGGCCGCCGGCGTAATGGGAGACGTCGTGGTGCTGGGATATTTGACTTACCTGGAAGTTTGGGAAGTAGACGTCTTCAAGGCCGCCAAACTTGCGGAACCTTATTCGGAAGACGACGAAGCGGCGATTTCGAAGCTGGGCATCTGAGACTGTGAAGAGTGATAAGTGAAAAGTGAGAAGCGAAACAGCCATATTCACAAGTTCTAACTTTTCACTCTTCAGTCTTCACGTGACACTGAGTCATAGTTCTTTGAACGAGATCACGGGGCGGTGGTGATGGCTGCGCCTTTGGGGGGCAGAGGCGCGCCCCATCGCCCCGTGCTGCTACGAGAAACGATGGAGTACCTCGCTCCTGAGCGGGGAGGTCTCTTTGTCGATTGCACGTTAGGGTTGGGCGGACACAGCGAAGCGATTTTAGAAGCATCGCTCAAGACGCGCGTGATTGGGATTGATCGCGATCCCGAAGCACTCAAGCTTGCAGATGGCCGTCTGGCGCAGTTCGGCAAACGCTTTCGTTCCGTTCATGCGGATTTTCGCGAGCTTGAACGGATCTTGCGAAACCTCGACGAGGTCCAACCCGCCGGCATTCTGGCAGATTTGGGTGTTTCGTCCCTTCAATTTGATTCCGAGACGAGAGGTTTTAGCTTTCGTTTTGACTCGGCTCTGGACATGCGCATGAATCCCGAGGGGACGGACGAAAGCGCTGCGGATCTTCTGTTGCGACTAACGGAAGAGGAATTGGCCGCAATCATTTTTGAATATGGCGAGGAGCGAAACTCACGCCGCATCGCTAAGTGGATCATTGAACGCCGCGAACAAGGGGAACCGATCACTACCACCAAGGAATTGGCCGATTTGGTAGCCCGGGCTGCCGGAAAAAGAAAGAACTGGCAGATCCATCCGGCCACACGAACGTTTCAGGCTTTGCGGATCGCAGTTAATCGCGAGCTCGAGGATCTGGGCCGCTTCGTCGCCAACGCCGTAGATCTTTTACAACCCGACGGACGCTTTGTGGTCATCAGCTTTCATTCGCTGGAAGACCGGATAATGAAGCAGGAGTTGCGGCGCTTGTCCGGCTACTGTCAGTGTGATTCGCGAAGCCGATTCGACGTTTGCACCTGCGGCGCCAGGCGCGTCGTTGAAATACTAACAAAGCGACCAGTAGTTCCCGATAGTTTTGAAATTGATGCGAATCCCAGATCGCGTAGTGCCAAGCTGCGCGCGTCTCGCAAGCTTTGACCGTTGTCTCGAAAACGAGATCTTGCAAGAGTGGGAAGCCCGATCGCACTCACGCCCGGAGATTCAGACTTAAGCCTTGGCGATTTTAGAAACTAACTTTTCGGAGTTCCCCATGAGAAGAATTCCCTTGCAGCAGCGAAACTCGAGGATTCACCGCGATCGCGACTTGCGCGCCCTCTCCCGCCTGGGACTCTTGTTCTTGTGTGGCCTGGTATTGGCGAGCGGTTTTATCTTCGCCGCACGGCAGCACTTCGCTGCTGTTCAATTTGGCTATCAGAGTGAGGGACTGCGTCGTGAACGTGAAAAGCTGCTGGCGGAAAAGCAGCATTTGATGTTGAAGAAGGAACAGGCTTTTGCTCCAGCGCGGCTGGCACTAGAGGCGCGAGAGCTGGGGCTCAGACCGCTTCTGGCCAGTCAAGTAGGAACCCAGAAGGCCAGCAACCGGAGCCAACTGCCACTAGCGCCGGCCCTGCTTACTCCTTCCGCTTCGTTTCAGCGCTAACCCGTGCGCGCTGGCAATTAGCAGCTCAGATTGCGGTGTTCGAGATTGGAGAGCGTAATCTTCCCTCGCCGTAGACAGTAAGAAGGGACACATCCCCGGATGGCGCGTAATTCCCGTCAGGCAGACAAACAACCCGACCTCTCGATTCGCCGCACGCTTTTTGTTGCGGCTTTCGTCGCTTTTTGGATGCTAGGTATCAGCGCGCGGCTGGTGTATCTGCAGGTGTCTCGTCATGAAAAACTGGCAGCGCGCGCCCACCAACAACAGCAGGAAGCCATAGAGACCAGCCCTACGCGCGGGCCAGTCCTGGATCGACAGGAGCGCGAACTGGCGCGCACGATCGACACCAGCTCGATATTCATTGCGCCCGACGAATTCAAACAAAACAAAAATGATACCGAAGCGCAGATCAATGGCGCGATCGAATGCACGTCTCAAAATCTTTCATCGATACTAGGCCTTGATCAAAAAGCAGTCTTCAGTCAGATCAACGACGCCCGACGCAACGGACGCCGTTTCCTTTGGGTTGCACGACGCGTCACGCCTGATAAGGCGCAGGCTTTGGAAGCAATGGATCTGGTTGCCGTACATAGCCGGAAGGAACCGAAGCGCTTTTATCCAAACGGCTCGCTGGCTGCCAACGTGCTTGGCTTCGTCGGATTAGACGGTAATGGCTTGGCCGGAATTGAACAGGTCTACAACGAAAAGATCATTGGCGAACCCGGAAAAGTTTTTATCGAAAAGGATTCTCGTGGCAGGGCCTACGAGAGCACGGAAGTGGAGGGCAGGCCGGGACAGACGATCGTCCTGACCATCGATCAGTCTATTCAGTATCAGGCTGAAGCGGCCCTGACGACGGCTATTCAACAGTCAGGGGCTAAAGCGGGAACCGCGATTGTGCTCGACCCGCATTCCGGCGAAATCCTGGCGCTCGCCAATGCGCCCAC
>JANLYH010000089.1:0-13737 GCA_031365545.1 Pyrinomonadaceae bacterium
TCCGCGCCGATGCGCCGTTGGAAACTGTTCCCATGTTTGTGCGCGGCGGTGCGATTATTCCAACCGGGCCGGCAATGAATCACGTGGGCGAGAAGCCGGTTGATCCAATTACCTTTGCGATCTATCCGGACGAAAAGGGCGCGGCAGCGACGACGCTTTACGAAGATGATGGAACCAGCCCCGCGTACCAACAGGGCGCGTTTCGGAGAACATCCCTAACCGTGCGGCGGGCCGGGAATGGCTACGTGACGACCATCAGCGCTCCCGCGGGTAACTACAATCCCGGCGCTCGAAAATTCATTTTTGCCATCAAGCCGATTCCAACTCTTAGGTCCGTCACGGTTGCGGATGACGGAACGGCGCGCACAGTTATTATCAAGTAGACAAAACGAAGACTATGACCTGGATCAAAACCATTTCACCTGCCGATGACGATGACGTGCGTCGCGCAGTGGAAGCACAGCGCGAACTCTATCCGCAAGAATATGCGGAGCCGATTCATCCCACGCCCGACGGCAAAACTTCGGACATCGTCGCTTCCCACAGTCTCATTCCCGAAGCGCTGCATCACGCCTTCGCCACCTTCGGTGTCCTGATGTCTGCTGACCTGCCACTTAGCCGGCGTCAGCATGAGATGATTACCACCGTAGTATCGGTCGCGAACCGGTGTCATTATTGAATCGAATCTCACGCAGAGTTTCTGCGTCGCGTAACCCTGGATGAAGATTTGGTGAAGGCCCTACAAGAGGACTACCGCACGGCTCAAATTTCAGAACAGGACAAAATGATGCTCGATTATGTCGCGCAACTCACGCGCGATCCCACCCGGATCTCGCAACCGGATCACGATCGCCTGCGGGCCAGCGGTTTCGATGATCGAGCGATCCTTCAGATAACTCTGATCGCTTCCTGGTTTAACTACATCAATCGCGTCGCGGATGCGTTAGGAGTAGGCAGAGATTGAAAGTGGAGGATCTGGTGATCAACTCGAGGGTTTTGAGTGTGCCCCTGGGGATCGTTAGTCCCGGGGTGGTTTCCTTCCAGTCGGACGGATTAATCGCTTTGCCGGCGTTGGCGCCAGACATTCCGGCTTTTTTTGGATCCACCGCGCGCCGTTTTTATCAAGACGCAGGATATCGATCGGCGGCCCGTCATACTCGCTGCGCGCGGCAATTTCGGTTTCGACCAGCCGGCGCACCCCAGCCACCAGGCCCGGCTGCCAAAACCCGGGCGTCTCTTCCGGCAACCCATCGATTGCTTCCGTCTCGCCGACAAATCTCGTTACGATGTCACCCTGACAATCATTCAGGCAGTCGTCAGGCACGATACTTACACCTATATTGTGAGGATCGAATTGTACGGCCCTGAAGCTTCTAACAAAGACAAGCGGCTGTGCTTTTTCAAAGCCGGCCACGATGATCTTGAGAAACGCGCGGCCACCCGCAAACTTCTGGCCGTATGAATCCGGCTCACGCTTTTGCACTTCCCGCAATTCGGCAAAAAGTTTTGAGACAAGAATTCCGGTCATGATGCTGACCTTCTCAGTCGCGGGCGCTGACGGTTTCAATTGGAGAGCAGCTCTCACGATTTCCGGGACACTGAAACCACTCTGCCGATCGAGTTCAAATCCTTCCATCGCCACAGCCAGATTCCCAACCTGCAGGATCTTGCAAGCGCGTTTGTCGACCGGGTTGCCGTAAGAGTCTGTAACTTTGCTGTCGGCGCCGATAACGATTTCGTCAGCGGCGCGCGCGACGACAATTGTAGTGGCCTGCGCAGAGTCGCATGGCAGGATTGCAAAGAAGAAACAAAGGACGAACGCCCGGTGCGCCGGCGTGCGGGTTCTCATTCTCACTCTTACTCGCACCTACCTTTCGCCGAGAGTGTAGACGGATGTTTGACGATTATAGGTTTTCCAGTCAAACCAATAGTCTTTGAGCACCGGAATCTTCGTGAGCTGTTTGCTGGTTAATGAGTTCGCCACTGGTGCGCCACTAAAATCCCATTCCGTGCCTTTATCATCAACCAGCCTCAGGGGGGATGAGTTTGGTTTCAGGAAAAACTCGCGCTCCTGGCCTGCGACTCTTCTATCAAAGGCGCGAATCGACTTGCCGTCTGCGTCCAGAATAATGATTAGCGGCGTATTTCCCACCGCGTCTGTGATTGGATTCTGCTTTTGCAGGGCGGCCAGTGGATAGGCCTTCGCGGCTCCGTTTATCGTGACGCCCGCGACTAATGCGCGCTTGTCTAAAGTATTCTCATTTAATTGAGTCGCAACGGGAACGCGCGACATCTTCTCTTCCCAATCGGGCGGCGCATATTTTTCACTGGCAGCAATCTTCTCATCCGGGGCAAGCACCCGGCCTTCTGGCTCTTCGTATTTCCAGGTGGCGAAGGTAAGTTCGTCCATAAAGACGGGTTTGAGACGCTTGCCTTTTAGTGGACCCAGGATTGCTTCACCGGTCACCTGCTGCCACCACGAACCGGTCTCGTCATCCTTCATGATGAAATTCTGATTGTTGATACCTGCCAGATGGAAGTGAAGCACGCGTCCGTCAACTGTTGTTTCCCACACCAGACCGGTGTGACAGAGCGTTCAATAAGTCGCGCAAATCGGCGCGCCTCCTACTACGTCCTGCACCAGGTGATGATAGGCCATTAGTCTGATTGGATAAGCGGCCGCCTCGTTATTGATCCTGACCGCCAGCACCATATCGGAGTCGCGCACAAAACTGGCGGCGCTGGCTTTGACGTAAGCGCTCTGGCGTAGCGGATTAAACATCCACTCAAAATGATTCTGGCGCGCGAACCACGCCGGCACGCAGGCCAACAAAAGCAGAATGACGAGCAGTGCCTTGCGCCACCAGCGTGGCGCTTGCGACCATTGCCAGACCACCAGCCCAAACATCGCAACCAATATGATGGCCGTGATCACCGGGGACCAACTACGTAGCAGGTAAGAAATTTCGAGCGCTCGTTGTGTCTGGGGACGAAAAGGCTGAATGAGAAATACAGGCACGGCCACCAGGCCGAATGCGCTGAGCAGCAAGACGGGAAGTAACAACCAGACGATTCGCCGCCCGACGGGACTGGCAGCCTGGACCGGGTTCTCAGTTAAAGCATTTTCCATGTTTGTGATCATTGCAATGGAACTTAACCCAAAATTGACCTCGACTCCTGTTACTCAACCAACTCGAACGCATTTGTTGTGTTCCCGCAAAATATGGTATGAGAGACCACCGTTTTTGAAGCACAGAATGTAACGTCAAATCATATAGAAACGCTAGCTAGCCAGAAGTTCAGAGTCCAACGCCGGGGCCCGCACGCGGGCAGGCGCCCTGGGGTGGTAGCCGTCAGATTGCATTTGTTAAAGCGCAAGCCAGCGTGGTTCGCATCCGAAATCCGAAACTCCACTAATGCCACAAAAAGTTCGCAAAGCAGTTTTTCCCGCCGCCGGATTGGGCACGCGTTTTCTGCCCGCGACCAAGGCTTCTCCGAAAGAGATGCTGCCGCTGGTCGACAAGCCTCTGATCCAATATGTGGTTGAGGAGGCCGTCGCTTCCGGAATTGAGTCGGTCATCATCGTCACCGGGCGAGGCAAAGCGGCGATCGAAGATCACTTCGACGTTTCGTTTGAGTTGGAAAAGCTTTTGGAAGATCGCGGGAAACTCAACGAGCTAAAAGCTATGCGCGCCATTTCCGAAATGGCTCGGGTCAGTTACGTCCGACAACAGGAGGCACTCGGCCTGGGTCATGCGGTATTGCAGGCGCGCGACCTGGTGGGAGACGAACCATTTGCCGTGATGCTCAGCGACGATATCGTCGATTCAGAAACACCGGCCCTGCGCCAACTGCTCGACGTCTACGAGAAGTATGGCGCCCCGGTTATCGGCACGATGCAAGTCGACGGTGAGGCGATTTCGCGTTTTGGCGTAATCGATGGCGAAGAGGTGGAAGAGGGTGTTTATAAGATCAACGATATGGTCGAAAAGCCATCGTTTGCCGACGCACCATCCGACGTGGCGATCATCGGACGATACGTGCTGACACCTGACATTTTTGCGGTACTGGAAAAGACGCAGCCCGGCGCCGTGGGCGAGATTCAAATTACCGATGCCATGCGCTCACTTTTGAAGCAGCGACCGTTCTACGCGGTTCGTTTCAAAGGAAGACGCCACGATGCCGGCGACAAACTCGGTTTCCTGATTGCGACAGTAGAGTTTGCGTTGCAACATGAAGAGCTCGGGCCGGAGTTTAGAGCGTATTTGAAGTCGTTGAAATTATCTTAAGCCGGGCACGCGGACGGTCTCGCTAATTGACTGAATTGTGGCTCTCAACCCAATTTGATTAACATGTCTGATCAAAAACAGTTTGCAGGCCGCGCCGCCATTGTCACCGGCGCCACTCGCGGCATCGGCCGGGCCATTGCGCTCGAGCTTGCGCGTCGCGGCGCCGATGTAGCATTCAACTACGCGAGAAGCGCTGAAGCGGCTGAGTCGTTGAGCACAGAAATCACAGCGCTCGGCGTGCGCGTGCTCGCCACGCAATGCGACGTGGCCAACACCGAAGCTGCCGCAAACATGGTGAAGGAAGTTAAGGACGCTTTTGGACGCATCGACTTTCTCGTCAACAACGCTGGCATCACGCGCGATAATTTGATCCTGCGAATGAAGGAATCAGACTGGGATTCCGTGATGGACACAAATCTGAAAGGCGCCTGGAATTTCGCCAAGGCCGCTCTCCGCACCATGCTGCGTCAGGACGACGGCGGATCAATACTGAACATTTCATCCATCAGCGGGGAAGTCGGAATGCCGGGTCAGTCAAACTACTCAGCCTCGAAAGCAGGAATGGTCGGCCTCACCAAGTCTCTGGCGAAAGAGGTGGCCAGCAGGAAGGTGACGGTGAACGCCCTCGCGTTGGGGATGGTTGCGACCGACATGGCCGGAGCACTCGACGAAACTTATCGCGCAAAGATCATCGAGCAAATTCCCCTGGGGCGCTTTGCTGAAGCCGACGAGGTCGCACGCATAGCCTGTTTCCTGCTCTCGGAAGACGCTCGTTACATCACTGGCCAGGTGATCCAGGTTGACGGCGGTTTGGCAATTTGAGCTAAGAAAGCCAAAAAACTGCGGAGCTGCCACTCAGGCGGATATCGACAACGGTTCTGAATTTCACCTGATTCTTTTCACAGAAGGCCTTCCCTGAACCCTCGTCTTTTGCTCCTCCACTTCCCTCGCTCAACGGTTACCCGGCCACTCCCACTCCCAAACCGAGATTTATTTGTTTACTGTTTGCCATTCTGGATTTAGGATTGGTTCTGTTCCCAACAACACGCGCCCGAAACCCGGTCAGGAGTAGGACAAGTGATTACTCTCAGAGTGAACGGCAAAGAAGTTACCGCCGATGTTGATCCAACTACGCCACTGTTGTGGGTGTTGCGGGAAACGCTCGGTCTGACAGGCACAAAATATGGTTGTGGTATGGCGCAGTGTGGCGCCTGCACGGTACACCTCAACGGCGAAGCGATTCGGTCGTGCGTCAAACGTGCCGCGGATGCAGCCGGAAAAGATATTACGACAATAGAAGGGCTTTCCCCTGACCTCAGTCATCCACTGCAAAAGGCATGGATCGAACTCGATGTGCCTCAGTGCGGTTACTGCCAATCAGGTCAACTCATGAGCGCCGCAGTGTTACTCGCTGAAAGTGCCAACCCCACCGATAATGAGATCGATGAAGGAATGGCCGGCAACATTTGCCGCTGCGGAACCTACTCACGCATTCGCGCAGCGATTCATCGGGCGGCTGCAATTAAAGCAGGGGGTGGCAGAGTATGAGCGCCACCACGATCAAGAGACGAGATTTCCTGAAAACCGGCGCCGCGGTCGGCGGAGGCTTGCTACTCAGCGTCTACCTCCCCGAGCTGGCCCACGCCGAGTCTCTGACCACGCCCTCAGTTCCAAAAACGGCAGGTACTTTTTCGCCAAATGCTTTCATAAGAATAGCGGCTGACGATTCCGTAACGATAATTATCAACAAGTCGGAGATGGGCCAGGGCGTTTACACGTCTCTGCCCATGCTCGTGGTTGAAGAACTCGAAGCCGACTGGAACAAGATCCGAGTAGAATCAGCGCCGGTCGCTGCTGCCTATAATCACCCTTCGTTTGGCATACAAATGACTGGAGGCAGTACCAGCACGGCGTCCGAGTGGGATCGGCTCAGAAAAATGGGGGCGGCGGGTAGGATCATGCTAATCGCGGCGGCCGCGAAGAAGTGGAACGTCGAACCGCAATCTCTGCATGCCGAAAAGAACTTCGTCATTCATGATGCCAGCGGGCGGCGTGCATCCTTCGGCTCGCTCGCGGATTTGGCGGCAACTCTTACACCACCAACAAACGTACCGCTGAAGGATCCCAAAGATTTTAAGTTGATCGGCAAGTCCATGCGCCGCCTCGACACGCCCGCAAAAGTAAACGGTAGTGCACAATTCGGACTCGATGTTCACTTTCCCGGAATGATGACGGCTGTCGTATTGCGCCCGCCCGTTTTCGGCGGCAAGGTCGTTAGCATCAATGCGGAAAAGGCAAAAGCTGTCCCCGGAGTGAAGGATGTCCTGGCGGTTCCCACTGGTGTTGCTGTTATCGCCAACGGTTTTTGGCCAGCTAAGCTCGGGCGCGAACGACTGGAAGTCACGTGGGATGAGGGGCCAAACGCCGGAATTTCAACCGTCGGCATGCGCGAACAATATGCATCTCTCGCAAAAACTCCGGGGCTGGTGGCGCGCAAGCTGGGTGACCCCGCCAAAGCTCTTGCCGGTGCCGCAAAGACAATCGTCGCTGAATACGAAGTTCCTTACCTCGCACACGCGATGATGGAGCCGTTGAATTGCGTTGTCGATCTGCGCGCCGACCATTGTGAAATCTGGACCGGCACACAGTTTCAGACTGTCGATCGGTTGGCCGCCGCAGCAACGGCTGGATTGAAGCCTGAGCAAGTGGAGATCCACACGACGTTACTTGGCGGCGGCTTTGGTCGGCGCGCAAATCCGGCTTCAGATTTTGTCGTCGAAGCAGTTCAGGTTGCAAAAGCCGCGAAGGTTCCGGTGAAAGTTGTCTGGACCAGAGAAGATGATATTCGCGGCGGCTGGTACCGGCCGATGTGGTACGACCGCATGGTAGGCGGCGTCGATGCCGCCGGGAACCCAATCGCCTGGACGCACACGATTGTTGGCCAATCGATCATGCAGGGAACCATGTTTGAGCCGTTTGGAATCAAAAATGGCATCGATGATTCCTCAGTTGAAGGCGCCGCGGATCTACTCTACGGCATCCCGAATTTGCAGGTCGATTTGCACACGCCCCGAATTGGCGTACCGGTGCAGTGGTGGCGTTCGGTAGGACATTCCCACAACGGTTTTGCGGTCGAGGCCTTCTTTGACGAATTGGCACACGCCGGCGGCAAAGATCCATACGAACTGCGGCGCGCGCTCCTTGCCAAACAACCGCGTATGCGCGCCGTGCTCGATCTCGTAGCGCGGCAGGCAAACTGGGGGAAACCTCTGCCGCCGGGACATGGACGCGGGATCGCGACACACTTCTCCTTTGATAGTTACGTCGCGCAGGTTGCGGAAGTGTCGGTCGACAAGAATGGGGCCTTGCGGGTGCATCGAATGGTCTGCGCGGTTGATTGCGGACGCGTGATTAACCCCGACTCCGTGAGAGCGCAAATGGAAGGTGGTATTGTTTTTGGACTAACCGCTGCGCTCAAAGATGAGATCACACTTGAACGAGGTCGGGTTCAACAACGCAACTTCCACGATTATCCGATGCTTCGCATCAATGAGGCACCCGAGATCGAAGTTCACATAGTTTCCAGCACCGAGAATCCAACTGGTGTCGGCGAGCCGGGCGTGCCTCCAGTCGCGCCGGCGGTGGCGAACGCAATTTTTGCGGCCACCGGGAAGCGCGTGAGAAAACTTCCGATTCGATCGATACAGATGGTCTAGTTGAAGTTGAACTTGAAAAAAGCGTTTTTCGTCTTGCCGTTTGATTGGGTCAAAAAAGATGGGCAAATCATTCAAGCTTGTAAGCATCGGCTTATTTACTGTTGCGCTGACGTCAGTTTTTTCCTTGCTGTCAACACCAGCAACTGGCGGTGGGCTACAGAAAGATGATGCGCGAGCGCGCGAGTTGTTTGTCTCAATCGTTCCAGTCCTCAAGAGTCCGCGTTGTCTAAATTGCCATGCGAATGGGGATTTCCCGCGCCAGGGTGACGACAATCACGTTCATCTTCAGAACGTCCGCCGCGGACCTGACGGCAAAGGTAAGTTTGGGCAGAAGTGTAGCGCTTGCCACCAGCAACAAAATGTTGCCGGATTTAACATGCCTCCGGGCGCGCCAAACTGGCATCTGCCGCCGGCGAACTTGCCGATGATTTGGGAAGGGAAAACTCCTGGGCAAATCTGTCGTCAGATAAAAGATCCAAAGCAGAACAATGGCAAGACGGTGGCGCAGATTGTGGAGCACGTCACCGCCGATAAACTAGTGCTGTGGGGCTGGCATCCTGGTGACGGCCGCACCCTGCCGCCGTTGGATCATGACGAATTCGCGCGCCGATTTGCCGAGTGGGCGAGATTCGGAGCTGCCTGTCCGCATTAATATAAGCTAACTCTCCCGATTACGAGAATTTGGAATTAGCACGATGTGTTGGAAGACGAAATTCCCCATCACAATTCTCTTGACCGCCACCTGGCCCTTCAGTATTCTCCCTCATTCCTAATCGCATTAGTTTTTCGATTCACGCACTTCGCTCAGGGGAGTTTAATCTCCTTCGAGTTAACCCCCGACTGAGATTGGCCTTGTTCTCGATCTCCCCATCACCGGCGACTAAAGGTCGTCATCACAGTCTGCTGCCAGGCAACGAAGGAGAAACCGGAATGCACCGCAATAGATTTCTAATTTTTGTTCTGACGATTGCTGCAGTCGTCGCGCTCAGTGGATGCGCGAAAGTTGAAGAAGGCGGCGCCACAACTGTCTCTACCAAGACCAGCGACGGTGGCAAGATTGCTGTCACGACCGCTTCTGAAGAAGCGCGGAAAGAGTTTCTCCAGGGCCGCGACCTCCAGGAGAAGCTGTTGATTCAGGATTCGATCCAACACTATGACAAAGCAATTTCACTCGATCCAAACTTCGCGCTTGCGGAGTTAAATCGCGCCCAGGTCAGCCCCACCGGAAAAGAATTTTTCGATCACTTGAAAAAAGCTGTGGCCATGGCTGATAAGGCTTCCAATGGCGAGAAACTGCTAATTCTCAGTAATGAAGCCGGTGCCAACGGCAATGCCGCCAAACAAAAGGAGTTGCTCGACCAACTCGTCGCGGCTTACCCAAACGACGAGCGCGCACACTTCAGTCTCGGCGGTTACTACTTTGGACAGCAAGACATGACGCAGGCCATCGAGCATTACAAGAAGGCAACTGAGCTCGCTCCGACTTACTCGACCGCCTTCAATATCCTCGGTTATGCCTACCGGCAAAATGTCGACTATGCCAATGCCGAGCAGGCATTTAAGAAATACATCGAGCTGATTCCCAACGATCCCAACCCTTACGACTCGCTCGCCGAGTTATACCTGAAGATGGGCCGGTTTGATGATTCCATCGCCCAGTATCGTAAGGCGTTGACTATCGATCCAAACTTCATTAATTCGCATCAGGGCATTGCCTCGGCGCTGATGTACCAGGGCAAGGCGGACGAAGCCGCGGCGGAGCTACAGAAGATCACCGACAAAGCTCGCAGTGATGCCGAACGACGCACTGCGTTGTTTGCTCTTACCGTAGTGGACGTCGATAGCGGCAAGCTGGACAAGGCACTGGAAGACGTCGACAAGCAGTACACGCTTGGGGAGCAAACCAATGATGTGCCGGCGATGACCGGCGACCTGCAACTCAAGGGCAACATCATGCTTGAGATGGGCAAGCCTGATGAGGCCAAAGCGCTGTATGAACGGGGCTTGAAGATGACTGAAGCCTCAAGCCTTTCGCAGGAAATTAAGGACAACGCCAAACTTTTCCATCATTACAACCTGGCGCGGGTGGCGCTGGCCAAGAAAGACATGGCCACCGCAAAAGCTGAAGCCGACACTTTCAATAAGGGCACTGCGACCCTGAAGAACCCGTTCCAAACCAAGCAGGCCCACGAACTGCTCGGCATGATTGCCCTCGAGGCAAAGGACTACGACGCGGCGCTGGTGGAGCTGCTACAGTCAAACCCGCAGAACCCTTACGATCTCTATCGCACCTGTCAGGCATATCAAGGCAAAGGCGACGCGGGGAAAGCAAAAGAGTTTTGCACCAAGGCTGCGACCTTCAATTCTCTGCCGCAGTTAAACCTTGCGTTCATCAGAACGAAGGCGGCGAAAGCGTAGAGCCAGAGTGGGCAGCGAGCAGTGGGCGGTAAGCGGTAAGATACGCAATCTCTGACGCGTTCTTATTCGGTCTAGTGCCTACTGCTTACTGCCCTCTGCATTTTCTCACCGGCCACCGGCCACTGCCCTTTACTATTCCCGATTTACGATTCACTATTTACTTCCATGTGGCCCGAACTCAAATTTGCCGAATGGCAAGACACGCTCGCGACGCTACACATGTGGACGCAGGTTGTCGGCAAGATTCGTCTGCACCAAACACCGCTCGTCAACCACTGGTGGAACGTGCCGCTTTATGTTTCCTCGCGGGGGCTCACCACCTCGGCCATGCCTTATGAGGATCGTATCTTTGAAATCGAATTCGACTTCATCGACCATCGACTTTTGATTGAGTGTAGCGATGGCTCGACTGCCACGCTCGCGCTACGCCCGCAATCAGTTGCCGATTTCTACTCTGAAGTGATGGCTGCGCTAGTCGGTTTGGGGATAAACATCAAGATCTGGACGACGCCGGTCGAGATCCCGAATCCGATTCGCTTTGAAGAAGACACGATCCACGCCTCGTACGATGCCGAATACGCGAATCGATTCTGGCGCGCGCTGGTGAAGATGGATGCAGTGCTGAAGGAGTTTCGCGCGCGCTTCATCGGCAAGGTCAGTCCGGTGCATTTCTTCTGGGGCAGTTTCGATCTGGCAGTGACGCGGTTTTCCGGCCGGCCCGCGCCTGAGCGCGAAGGCGCCGACCTGATGACGCGTGAGGCTTACTCGCATGAAGTGATCAGTCACGGCTGGTGGCCCGGCAACAAAGATATGGAAGCAGCGTTTTATTCCTATACCACGCCGGAGCCCCCGGGTTTAGCCGATGTCGCAGGCCAGGGAAAGATCCTTCCCGCACAAACTTTCTACAGTGCCGAGATGAAAGAGTTTTTCTTGTTGTATGAAGACGTGAGAAGCGCAGACTCACCGGAAAAAGCGCTAATGGACTTTTGCCAGACTACCTACAAAGCCGGCGCCAACCTCGCCAAGTGGGAGCGCGCGGCGCTGGAGAGAGATCATGGCAAATAGATTTTCAAGGATTCTCTAAACACCAAACCAATCGTGCTGCACTATCGCTCCTTCATAACAAGGCGCTTGCCTGGAGTTTCTGTTCTATTTTCGTCACTCCACCAACAAAGAAAGCAGTTAGCGTTAAGATGAGCTCATGCGATATCCAGTGATCCTAGTTGTTTTCTTTGCGTTACTTTTCGGCGCCGTCAGTGCTCAGGCTCAAAACACTGCCCAGGAGAAGGCTGCGGGTCTGCGCAGTCAGTTGTCCGACGTCGAAGCCAAGCAACTTGAGCTGCAAGCGCGTCTCAAGGATCTCGATGAGCAGCTTAAGCCTGAGAACATTGCCAGCGCGTTAGCCGGTGTTGGCAGCAGTCATCCGGAAGAGTTGCGTGAGCAGCGACGGCGGCAATTGGAGATTGAGCGAAACGGTGTGCAGGCGCAGATCAATCTCCTGACTACCAGTCACGCTCGACTGGAAACGGCAATCGCGACTGCGGACGCTGAAGCTTATCGGCAGAGCGCCGTGCCGACGGCCATTGCGCCAACGCCCGCCGGAGCTTCCGCCACCGGGCCCTCAGTGGATCAGACTAACGGCGCAATACCTCCCGCGCGCCGGCGGCGAGTAAGGAAGAAGAAAGCCAGGAAGGCTAAAAGAACACATAATGCTCAGAGCTCCGGAGCAGTGAGTCTGCTTTCCCCGTAACCCAAACCTTCGTTTGCATCTCTTTTGACACCATACGCAAACTACAGTTTGCGTTACAACATTCTGTCTTTTCCCGACCTTTCGCGCCGCCACTGCGTCTGAAGAGTGTCCCCTGGTCCCAATAGATGCCCATTACACAAAAGACGATGTGGTCCTCCCTCCTGCGCCCCATGGCCGCAACAACCTGCGCAGCGATCCTTGCGATAACTCTGGGCGCGGCCCTGAACTCGAGCGTCAGGGCGCAACAGGATAAGTCTCAAGAACCCGCCGAAGTCATCAAAGTCTATTCCAACCTCGTCAGCGTTCCGGTTATCGTCAGCGATCGTGATGGTCATTACATCTCCGGCTTGCGTGAGGAAAACTTCAAGCTCTACGACAATGGGGTGGAGCAGAAGCTCGCTTACTTCGACGCCGCGGAAGCACCGCTCAACGTAGCGTTACTGCTCGACACGAGTCGCAGCACTGCAGGCGTCATCGACGACATTCGCAAAGCCGCCAAAAACTTTCTCAAGGATCTGCGACCGCAGGATCGCGCCATGATCGTGAGTTTTGATTGGGACGTTCACAAACTCTCGCCGCTGACCAGCGACCGCAAGATTCTGGAAAAGGCAATCAAAGACGCACGAGTTGGGGAATACTTCGGCACGCTGCTCAACGACGCTCTGATCGAGGTAATTGATCACGACCTCAAATCTGTCAACGGTCGCAAGGCGATTGTCTTGTTAACTGACGGTGAGGATGCCGGCAGCCGCGTTACTTCGGATGAAGCACTCTCGTATGCGACTGAATCCGATGCGATGATCTATTCAATCTATTACGCACGCAACCCGCAGCGCGGCCCTTTTCGCGATCGTCCGTTTCGGCGCGACGATGGAATATTTGGTAGACGCGGCCGGTTCCCATTCCAGGACAGGTTTCTGCCACAACGGGGCGCGGGACGTGGGCAGCGCCGCGACCTCCGGGAACAACGTGGCGAGTGGGCGCGCGAGTTTCTTAAGCGGCTTGCGGAAGTTTCCGCAGGACGCTATTACACCAGCGAAGATACTGATCTGAAGAAGACCTTTGTCTTAATTGCGGAAGAACTGCGCAATCAATACCGTCTCGGGTTCTACCCCGAGGCGCTGACACGAGACGGCAGCCTGCATCAGTTAAGAGTCAAACTCGACAAACCGGAGTTCGCCGTCAGGGCTCGCACCCAATATCGTGCCGCAGAGCTCAATTCATCCAGAAAAAATTAAGGCCCGCAGCCAGCTTGTTAGGTGTTGTTACGGGCTCGGAGTCTGAGTCTTCGCGAAGTAGCCGGGGCGGTGGCGCAGCTTGAGTTGCTCTTTTTGCAATTCGGGATTGATAACGTCGATTCGCATCTGACGGTAAGAGCCGTTGCGATTCTTGTTAGTTGATGAGTAGGCGATTAGATACTGTGAACGCAACTCCTGCTCGATCTCAGCGAAGGCATTCTTCAAATCAGTTTCTCGCTTTGGGAAAAACGCGCGACCGCCGGTTTCGTTCGCAACCGCGGTGAGGGCGCGCCATGATCAACTCCCTCATACTTGCTGTCGCCGAT
>JANLYH010000104.1:0-2410 GCA_031365545.1 Pyrinomonadaceae bacterium
TTTATTGGCGGTCGCGCTGTAGGTGTTGGTCTCGATAATGTCGGCGCCGGCGCGGACGTATTCGGCGTGAACGTCCCGCACGAGATCCGGGGCGACCAGGTTCAGTTCGTCGTAGGAGCGATTTATGTAGATGCCTTTGGAGTAGAGCATCGTTCCCATCGCGCCGTCGAAGACGTGAATGCGATCCAAATCGAGGATGTCTCTGAAGGGCTCCATATAACGATTGCGGATTGGTGATTGCGGAGTGCGGATTCGCGCTTTCACTACACCGTCAAAACGCCTAACTTATCGGTTATCGATAAAGCGATTGCTGCGGTTTCAAATCCGCAATCCGAAATCCGCAATCTAAAATCAGAAGTCCCGCGCTAAACAACGCGGGACTTCATTATTGCCTGAAGTTTTTCGGGTCTGTCCTTTCGGGCTTGCCCGAGCTGTTTAGCCGTTTGTTTTACGTGGCCGCAAGTCGCCTTAACTCACCACGTTTTCTCTTGTGCTTATACGCCGCTGGAAACGCGACTGTCAAGCAGGTCGCGGGTAAGCTCAAAATAGTTCAGAGTTCAAGCTTCAGCTTGTGGCTGGCGAAGAACAACCTAAAGGTTGAACTCTGAACTACTCGAGCTGGCGCTTGTTCCAAAAAAATGGAACGAACATCTCCAACGCAAACCTTGACAGAGACTCGTTATTTTGGCTGAATGCAAACCGTTCCCCGATCGTATTGGCCCGTTCACTTTCGCGAACTGTGCAAAGCGTCTTCCACAGATCTAATACTGTGCAAGAAGCCTCCCGGCAGGTGGTCGAACAATTTTGAATGAAGGATGATTTCTCATGAGCACACCGATTGATGCAACTGGAGTCAGCCCGGCGGAAGTTCAGGATGCGGGTGGATTCTTTGGACATCCGCGCGGCCTGTCAACCCTCTTCTTCACCGAGATGTGGGAGCGCTTCAGTTTCTATGGCCTGCGCGCAATCCTGTTTCTTTACATGACTACCGCGGTTGCAAAGGGCGGGCTGGCGTTTGAGACACACTACGCCGGCTTGATCATGGGCACCTACACGTCGGGTGTTTATTGGACACCGTTGCTGGGTGGTTGGATTGCTGACAAGTGGTTGGGTGCGCGCCGCGCTGTTCTAGTCGGCGGCATCATCATCGCTTGCGGTCACTTCTCAATGGCCGTTGCGAGTATGCCAACCTTCTATTTGGGTTTGGTACTGATTGCTCTGGGCACCGGCTTCCTAAAACCCAATGTCAGCACAATGGTCGGCGATCTTTACTCCGAGGGCGACCCGCGACGAGATGCGGGCTTCTCAATCTTCTACATGGGAATCAATCTTGGCGCGCTGCTGGCGCCACTGATCGTGGGTTACCTGGGTCAGAAGGTGGAATGGCACTACGGCTTCGGCGCCGCGGGCGTGTTCATGGTGATGGGCTTGATCCAGTATGTGCTCGGCAGAGGCAGACTACGTGGGGCCGGAGAACAGAAGATTAAGGTTAGGCCAGACATGGCCGCAGTCACCGATGCGGGAGCGGAAGCGGAAGAGAGTTTCGATGTAGTTACAGGTGTGCTGGCAGTGATCGGCGGCGCCGTAGGAGTTTGGGCGGGGTTGCGTTGGGGCGGTGCTGGTTGGATTGGCGGCTTGTTTCCGGGGGTGGTCGGCGCGTTCTTTGGTTACATCCTCGGCATCGTGCGACAGTTGAACCGAGCGGAAGCGCTGCGCGTAGGAGTCATCTTCATTCTCTTCGTCTTCGCCGTGCTTTTCTGGATGTCATTTGAACAAGCTGCAACCAGTCTCACGCTCTTTGCCGACCGGCTCACGCGGCTCAACCTCTTCGGTTTTACTTTCCCCTCGAGTTGGTATCAATCTGTGCAGCCTACCTTCGTAGTGTTGCTCGCGCCTGTCTTCGCTGGGATATGGGTGAAACTAGGAAAACGTAATCCTTCGAGCCCGGCGAAGTTTGCGCTGGGCCTTTTGTTCGCGGCTATCGCCTTTGGAATTATCGCTTTTGCTTCGACGTTGTTCCCGGCGACCGGGGCTGGCGGCGGGGAATTAACGGAAATGCAAAAGGTCGGGCCGCTTTGGCTGGTCGCCGTCTACTTCTTCCAAACGTTAGGAGAGCTCAGTCTCAGCCCGGTCGGACTAAGTACAGTTACCAAAGTGTCGCCGGGACGAATGGTAGGTCTGATGATGGGCGTGTGGTTCCTGGCTCTTTCGATCGGAAATTTTCTTGCCGGTATCATGGGCGGCAACTTCGACGAGAAGAAGGAGGGCGCGCTGCTACATATGTTTGGCACGGTGGCCCTGATAACGATCATTGCGGCCGTGGTGCTCTTCGCGCTCACTCCGCTTATTAAGAAGATGACGCCGCAGGCTAGCTAAAACAGTCTGTAGGGGCAGGGCTTGTCCCTGCCCG
>JANLYH010000145.1:0-123024 GCA_031365545.1 Pyrinomonadaceae bacterium
CTTATTCGTCCGCAACACTATTTCGAAGATGACGGTGTTGAAGTTTATCGCATACGGCCCGCGCTCGATCCCGGCTCCACGCCGGGCTTGTGGCGGCTGAACAAATGGTGGGAAGGTTATCGCCTGGCGGTGGCGCTAAAGTTAAAGCAGATCGTGCGTGAGCAACCAATCGATATCATCGAGAGTCCAGAGCTTCACGCCGAACCTTTGTTCCATGCAATTGCAAGCGCTGGCCCTCCGCTGGTAGTTCGCTTGCACTCGGGAAGCAGAGTGGTAGCGAAATTCGAAGAGAATCATGCAAAACCGGCAAGAATGAACCTGCGGGCTGAGAGCTGGCTGATAAGAAAGGCAGCGCACGTTACTTCACCCAGCAACGCGCTGCGCGATGCGGTTAATGGTGAGCGCGGCTCTCGTCCATTGACGGTGATACCAAATCCTGTCGACGTTAATCGGTTCAAACCAAATTCAAATTCTGAGCCTTCTGACTCTGCACCAAACATTTTGTGCGTGGGCCGCCCGCGTTTCTTGAAGGGCATTCAGGTGCTGGCCCAGGCAATTCCCCAGATCTGGAAAGAGATTCCGGAAGCTTTGTTCACCTTTGTTCCGGCGCCAATGGGCAAGGGCGGGGACTCGCCGCGCGCTGCATATCGCGAGTTTCTCCGAAGTTTGATTGAAGACTCGCGCATCAGAATTCTCGATCCGGTTTCGCGTGCCCGGCTGCCGGAACTTTATCGCAGCGCAACCCTCTGCGTAGTCCCATCGCTTTGGGAAGGATTCGGATACGTGGCCGCCGAAGCGATGGCCTGCGGTGCCGTCGTGGTCGCCAGCCGCGTGGGCGGCCTGGCGGAAATAGTTGAAGATGGCATATCAGGAATTCTGGTCGAACCCGGCAATGCAGCTGAGTTGGCTGCCGGAATCGTAAGATTAGTAAACGATACCGAACGGCGTTTCGCGATCGCGAAGGCCGCCAGGCAACGCATCGTCGAAAATTTTTCGAGTCCGGTGATTGCCGCTCAAATGGCCAACCTCTACGGCCGCCTGGTTCGGGAAACTCAAACGTGAAAACGTTGCCAATTTCCATGCCGGCCGGGGCGCTCGCGACGAGAGTGAACTGGATAACCTTTGCCACGAGTGAAACGACGAGAGTGGGTCTGCTCGTGCTTGCTTCCGTCTTGCCGTCTCTGGCCCTATGGAACAAAGCCACATATCTCTTCGGTGATAGTTATCAGTACCTTCGCGCGGCGCTGACTTTTGCTCAAGGCCATGGTCTGTATGACATGAGCGGTAATCCTTTTACATTCTTCACGCCTTTCTACCCGTTAGTCATCGGCATCGCGCATCGACTTACGCCAAATGTAAACATAGAAACGACAGCGCGGCTGGTTTCACTTGCAGGCGCGACGACGGCGGTGCTTGCGCTCTACTGGTTATTGCGGTCTCGCTATTCGCAGTGGATTTCGTTTTCGGTCTCGCTACTTTTTGCCCTCTTGCCTTTGCGCGTTTGGAGCGGTTTGTGGGTTTTGAGCGAAGGTTTGTACCTTGGCTTGCTGATGCTCGGCCTGGCAGTGATTTTTGGTCCGACAAAACGTTTATGGTTAGCTTCCGCATCAGGTGGCATACTGCTCGGACTCGCCTATCTAACGCGGCCGGAAGCGATCTTGTGTGTTTTCGCGATTGCCGTTCTGCCAGTCCTCAGGAAATTCCGCGGCCAAAAAAGGACGCTCGTGATTTTGGCAGGGTTCTTGTTAGTGGCGTTGCCATACCATGCGCGCATTTATCAACTGACGGGTGGTACCACGTCTGGGCGCTTGAGTCTGCTGTGGGCGCAATCCGAATCATTCCGGCAGGGAAAAGGACCGCAGTTCGCCTATTCCCATCAAATTGACAATGAAAGCCTGTCCGTTGAGCAGCACATCCCAGACATGTCTGTTCGCGCCGTTTTCTCAAGATATGTTTTCTTTGCTCGCTGGGAAGGTCAGCGCCTGCTTTACGACCTTGGCCCATATTGGATCGTTCTCGGTCTTATGATCATTGGTGGCGCAGTTCTCGTGGCAAGCAAGCCGAAGTTGTCGAAAGGAATCATGTTTGGTGACACGTGGCAATTTGTTTTACCGTTAATGCTTCTCGTTTTGCCGTTGCTGCACATCGAAGATCGATATCTCTTGCAAGCTATGCCGGTGTTTTTGTTGTGGCTCGTCTTGATTATCGCAGCGGTCCACGCTTTCGTCGCAGCGAGATTACGAGACTCTTCTCAATGGTTAGCTCGGCTCGTCCCCTTGGCCTTGATGGCTATCTTGGTTCTTTCGTACGGGTATCGTCTGGTTACTCAAATTCCGCAAAGAGACCCCAGCGCTTTAGCTCGCAGCACGGCCCGTTGGTTAGATTCGCAGAAATCTTCGCCGGCTCGAATCCTCTCACAAACTCCTGACCTGGCTTTCTTTGCCAACGGGCTGCATTTGTGGATGCCGGGTGGTGAAGCCGATTCAGTCTTGAGGTACGCGCAATTAAACGGAGCGCAGTATCTGTACGTTTCGTCGCAAGATGTTCCCACTCCGTTGAATGATTTGCTGCTTGGTGATACAGCGCAAATACCGTCGTCACTCAAACTGTTGCATGAGGAGTCCGATGGTCCAGTACGTGGCCGCCTCTTCGAATTGAAATCAACTGACCATGTTATCAGTAGCAATCTGCACTTATAACCGCGCTTCGCTCTTGAATCGCGTGCTTGATTCGGTGGCGAGCCAGAGCCTCGCGAAGGATCAGTTTGAGATTGTGATCGTAGATAACGGTTCGACGGATGAAACGCGCGAAGTAGTCGCCGCCGCTCAGCTGCAGGACAGCAGGATCCGCTATGTGGTCGAGCCGAAAGCCGGTATAGCGCATGCACGCAATCGGGCCCTGCATGAAGCTCGCGGTGAGAATTTGGCCTTTATTGATGATGACGCGTGGGCAGACCCGAACTGGTTAGAGAACTTGATTGCGCCGCTGCGATCTATCAGTCCCACGCCGGAGTGTGTAGTGGGACCGGTTTCTCTGGTGTGGGATGGCCGGAGACCCGATTGGTTTCCCGATCGTTTCGAATCACTCTTGTGCCGTTACGACATGGGTGATGCCCCTCATTTTCTCGCCGCCGGTGGCTACCTCTTGACGACCAACTCACTCTTTCACCGCGAAACACTCCTGGGACTTGGGGGCATGCGAACCGACCTCGGTCACAAACGCAAAGCACTAATCGGCGGAGAAGACAATGACGTCTTCAATCGTCTGGTGGCGAGTGGCCATCGCGTTTATTACCAACCCGAAGCCCGCGTGTTTCACCCCGTTCCCAAGGCACGCCAGACTCGTAGATATTTATTGCGCCGCTTGTTTTGGGACGGCGCGTCGCAACCGCTGGTCGACGCCGTTCCCAGGGAGAACACTGCAGCACCTCGCGCGGGATTGGAATTGTACCGAGATAGCCGGCGCTTATTTCGTTTCTCTCTGGAAATACTCCGTGAGGTTTTTACCGGGGATCGCGCCGGGGCGCAGGACGGATTGTACCGGCTGGTGCAACGTGCCGGTCGGATGCGCACACACTTCCTGATGGCATTGGGTGCGCGTTAATCAATGAAGAATCCGGCCCCACGCAAAATCGCCACGTTTGCCTCTGCGCAAATCGGCGACACCTTGATGGCCACTTCGCTTTACCAGGCGTTGCGGATTCAATATCCGAATGCCGAGCTCACGCTGCTGTCTCAGGTGGCCCAGCATCCAGTGTTGAGCGGCTTCAATACTTTTGATCTAACAGTCGACTACCATTCAGATCTCAATCTCGACGAGCTTTATGATTTGGTTGTCCTGCCTGTGTTTTGCGGTGATTCAGCCGTTAACGCAAACTTCAATCGCTTCCAAAATGTTATTAGTCTGGATCGGCTGCACGGCAAACTACGTCGCTCCTGGCGCAACAAGTGGGATGGAACCTTTACGCACCTGCTGTTCTACAAACATCAATTTGAACTAAACGCAGATCTTGCCCGCGCCTTTGGTTATTTGGGCGACATGCCGCTGCTTTACTGCCCGCAGGGCGATCCGGCTCGTTACGATCATCTAAAGAGACGCATCGGGCTCTTCATCAATACGCCGCAGAACAAATTCCAGGCGCTCCCAAATCGTCAGTGGCCGTTAACGCACTGGCAGGATTTGATTCAGCTTTTGTGTCCAGCGAATGTAATTTTGGTTGGCGCCGAGAGCGACCTTCCGAATTTGCAGCGCCTCGCTACTGAAACCGGAGCCGCGTTTGAAGCAACCGCAACCCTCTCGGACTTCACAGCCGTTTGCCGAAATCTTAAAACGTTGGTGACCACTGATGGCGGCGGAATGCACGCGGCAGCAACGACCGGCGTACCAATCGTATCGCTGCACGGCACGTCGTCACCAATCCTCTTACATCCATGGATCTACCCGGAGGGGAAGTGCGTTGCCGTTGTGTCGCCGAATGCATGCAGTCCCTGTCAGCGGTCATACCGGCTTCTGGCTTGTGAGATTGGCCTTACGCAAATGGATTGCATGCAAAATATTCGTTCTGAATTCGTCGAGCGGGCAATTATTGAGGTCGACAAGCTCAAAGCCGGCACGTGTCTCGTCATGAAGGGCGAGGAATTAATGACCAAAACGGCGTACCTGCGAGACTGGAAACGAGCGCTCACATTTAAGCTGAATTACGATTGGGCCAGGATAGCTGTCCGGCTTCCGTCGCGCGGGCGGCACAGCGCGCCCTGGAATGAGAGCCTGGAAAACGCAAATCCCAAATCTAATTTGTGAGCCAGCGACAGCTTTGCGCCAATCTCTGCCCTTGTTTATTAGTTGATGCATATTTCTTTCTTACTTCCAGCTTTTCATTCGGCGTCTGGCGGCGGCGGCGCCGAGTCGTATGTCAGCACAATGGCTGAAGCTTTGGTTGAACGAGGACATCGCGTCTCAATCATCGCACTCGGTGAAGGCAATCTCAGCAATGGGCCGGTGCGTTTGATTCAACTTCCCGCGCCGAGCTGGCATTGGTTTCTTTATCGCGGCTTGCCTTTCGGGAAATCGATGGCGATGCCGGTGCGCGAACTTGAATGGTCGCGTCGGGCCTGGTCCGCCTTGATGGAGTTGAATCGCCACGATCCCGTGGACGTCGTCGAGACCGGGGAAACGATGGTACTGCAACAGACAACTCGCGGCCGCAAGCCGCCGGTAGTGATTCGTGGACACGGTAATCCTCTTTCGATCAAGCGCTTTGGCAATGGTCGCGTGGGCTGGGGAGATCAATTAGGCCGCAAGCTGCAGTTGGCAGGGATGCGACGGGCAAGCGCTGTGACAGCTGTAAGCAGGTTTCAGGCAAGGGAACTGGCCCGCGATCTTTCACTTCCGGAAAAAACGATTTCGGTTATTCCCAATCCCATTTCTCCGGCGTTACTGCGACAGGCCGGCCCGGATCCGGCGCCGCAGTCACAGAATCCCATAGTGCTCTACACGGGAAGAATCGAATTGAACAAAGGCAGCCTCGAGCTGTTGCAATCGGTCCACCGGGTGGCGTCGTATTGTCCTGAGGTGGAATACGTCATTGCCGGCGCGCGCCATAATTCAATCGACGATAAAACTTTTGCGGGCGCTCTGGGGAGCAATGGCGCGCGCAATCATGTGCGTTTGCTCTCGCATGTTCCGTGGCAGCAATTGGCGGAGTGGTATGCCCGGGCCAGCGTTTTTGTCATGCCTTCTTACTACGAAACGTTTGGTATCAGCGTGATCGAAGCGATGGCTTTCGGCTTGCCGGTCGTGGCCAGCAACGCCGGGGGATTGCCGGAGGTGGTGCAGGACAACGTGACCGGAATTTTAGTGCCGCCAAAAGATCCCGACGCACTCGCAGATGCCATCGTCCGCTTGCTGCGCGATCCGGCCTTGCGACGGCGTTTGGGCAACGCAGGCCGAGAGCGAGTGCTGCATGAATTCACAACCGATCGCATAGTGGATCAAACGCTCAAAGTTTACGAGACCGCCTGTGGCCTGGACGGGCGTTGATTGAACGCTACTTCCGGATACGCAAAACATTAGGAACGGATGCGGATTTTGACTTACTCATCGCCCTATCCGCCAGAACTGGGCGGGATGCAATCTCATGTCTATAGCCTGACGCAGGCTTGCGCCCGCATGGGCCATGAGGTTCGCGTGGTCACTGCGCGCAGCCAACGGTCTGCGCGCGTGAGACAAAGCGATGGACCGGTAAGCGTGGTGCGGATTCCGTATGTAAACGTCCCGAAAACGATGACGCTCCAATACCTGAGCGCCTCCGCGGCTTATCTTACCTGGCTGGTGCTGACCTGGCGGCCAGACATTTTGCATGTGCATAGCTTCTGGCCCGATCTGCTGGCAACTAAACATCTCCATCCGCTGGTGCGCATTGTCCACACTGCGCACGAGTCGCTCTTTTTGATAATGGCGGAGCAAAAGCGTTATCACCGCCGGTTGCGCTTTACGGTTTCAGATGTGGACGGACTAATTGGCCCCAGCGCTGAATTGGTGAAGGTTGCGCGCGGCTTCGGCATTCCGGAGCGTCGCAGTATTTTCCTGCCGAACGGCGTCGATTCCGAAAAATTTTCACCTTCAGTGCCGGGAGTTATCAGGAAGCAATATGCACTTACGCCCGCTACACAAATCGTACTCTGTCCCCGCCGGCTGGTTCCCAAGAACGGGGTGAATTTTCTGATTGAAAGTGTTCCCGCCATCTTGCGAATGCACCCTGAGACGGTATTTGTGATCGTCGGCGAAGGTCCGGAGAGAGAGAAGCTGGAGAGTCTGGCGCGAGAACTGAACATTCAGGAGAAGACGCTCTTTGCCGGCGGAATTTCGAATGACGAGATCAATGGCTACTATGTAGATGCGGATCTGGTCGTGCTCCCTTCGCTCAAGGAAGCAACGAGCATTTCCGCGCTTGAAGCGATGTCGAGTGCAAGGCCGGTAGTGGCTGCAAACGTTGGTGGTCTGCCTTTTCTGGTTGAGGAAGGCGTGACCGGATTACTAGTGGCGCCGGCAGAGCCCAACGCGCTGGCAACGGCCATCAATGAGTTGCTCAGCTCGCCCGACCGGCGGCGCACGATGGGAGATGCTGCGCGCTCGAGGGTGCTCAGCGAACTTACCTGGGATCACATCGCGCGTCGCACCTCGGAGTTCTACTCGCAAATCTTGAGTCAGCCGCGAAACGGTAACAAGGGAACGCATTGATTCGCGCCTGGCATTTGCTGCATGACTGAAATGACGAATCGCTTGATTCGATTCACGCGCGAGCCGGCTTATCGAGCCCGCGTGCGCCAAGTAGGAAAGCTATTCGTGCGCCACCCTCGCGCGCTTGGCTATAAGGGAGCAGCGTCACTAATCAACCGCGGCCATCGCACGGTGGAATATTTTTACAACCAAAAGAGTGTTCGTTGTTCTATTTGCGGTTGGGTGGGAAACGCGTTTCGGGCGTTTGGGACACTTGGCTATATGCGACGGAATGCGCGTTGTCCAAACTGTGGCTCCCTCGAGCGCCACCGCGCGATGATCGAGTTTCTGATTCGCGAAGGCTGGATTACGCAGGCAGAATCTTGTTTGGATGTTGGTGGCATTCCGCCGTTCGAACCCTGGTTCAAGAGCCACGGCGTCAAGTATGTCTCAATGAGTCTCGGCGATCCGGCGATGGTTTGCATGAACGTCGAGCGGCTCGGGTTCGCTGCCGAGTCGTTCGATCTGATTCTTGATTCGCATGTCCTCGAATACGTTGGCGACTATCGGCGCGCGCTGTCGGAGTTGTGGCGAGTGCTCGAGTGGGGCGGGCGGATGCTGTTAACCGAGGCCTACATATTTGGCCAGTCGCGTACGGTTGAATTCGGCAAACCCGAGCCCACCGCCACTTTCATGGTGCGACGTTTTGGCGATGACCTGCTGGATACTCTGACTGAGTTTGGGTTTCAGGTGAGCCGCTGGGATCACACCGGAAGGAATGATTGCCATGGCGACTACTTCTTTCTTTGCGAAAAGATTGCTGGTGCGAACACCCAGGTTAAGACGGCATGACAATTGAGAATCCAACCTTGAACGCCTCTCGTGATCTGGGGCGATCGCTATTGGCTACCCGCCCAGCGTCAGAGGCGAACTCTGCGACGAGGCGCGTTCCGTTACGGAAGCTAATCCTGATTATGGCCGGTATTGCTGTTGGGCTAGCGCTTTGCGAGGTCGGGATGCGGGCCTTGCAGCTTGGCAATACCCGGAATGTCTCGCTTTATAACGGCAGAATCTTCAAGCTCCCACCGCATATCAGATTCATGAATTACAACGAAAACAAGAATCTGGTTGAGACAAATAACCTCGGGTTTCATGATCGCGAACGCCAAACAACGAATGCTAATTACCGAATCCTGTTCCTGGGTGATTCCTTCGTAGAGGGTCGCCAGGTAAAGACAGAGAGTCTCTTTACCAGTCGTCTTGAGAAAAAGCTGACCGGCGACGGGCAAAAGATAGAAGCCATAAATGGAGGCGTGGCGAGTACGGGTACTCCCTACCAGTATGTTTTATGGAAGGATTTCTTCGAGCCCAACATCAAGATAGATCACCTGGTCTTATGTTTTTTCATGGGTAATGATCTAATCGATAACAACCCTGAACTCTTTTCGTCGACATCGGGCAGCAGCGACAGCGGTTTCTTTGTTGATAGCACGGGCAACATCCTGGACGTTGGCGAGAAACCCGGGTTGCTCAAACAAACTATCAATTCGGGCCGCGACCATTCCGTTCTTATCAATACACTGTACGAAGGTGGTTACCGAATCAGGAAGAGTTTCCACCAGGCGGCGGAAGAAAATGGCAGCGGCGATGCGGAGCGGCTCGGCCGAGTAGATAGCGTCGGCGCGTGGGACGCTTCCGAGCAGGGGACCATCGCCCTGATCAAGCAATGGAAGACGGAGCTCGCCGAAAAAAAGATTCCTTTTGACATTGTAATCATAGACAGGCCCGGAAGGGTCTATAACAAGTTTGAGTTGAGGTTCATGGAGAAACTTCAAGCTACCTGCGCCGCTGACCAGATCGATTGTTTGCGCTTGAAACTTGCAGGCGATCCTTACGAACTATTTTCGTTTGATGGAATATCGCTGGGGCATTTTAATGACAACGGTCATGAGACGGTCGCCAATGAGTTGTATGAGTTCTTCGAATCGCATCACAAGGCTTTGCTTACTCCTGCGCTTCGCTAAAAGCCATTCAGGCTGGGCTGCCGCGGAACATCTGCATATCGCTGACCCGGAAAACTTAAACGCATTCCACTGTCTGCTTTGAAACTGCTTAGCCCAAACTACTGGCCTTCTTATGCGCGGGCTAATCGTCTGCGCATTTTGATGTATCACAGTGTCTCTAACATTTCCGCCGATCGTCTCACCGTAGAGCCCGAAACGTTTGCCGCCCAGATGCAGTTTCTGTCGACGCAGAGTTTCGGCGTGGTGTCACTCGAAGAAGGGTGCCGCCTATTAAGCTCGGCTAAGGATCTCGCGCGCACGGTCGCGTTGACGTTTGACGACGGATACAGAGACTTTCTGACAACTGCGGCGCCGATTCTTAAACAGCACAGCTTTAGTGCAACTCTCTTTGTGGTAACCGGCAGATTGGGTAGAACGGCGTCCTGGAGGTCCGACAGCCACTACGGCGAGTTGCTTTCAAGTGACGATCTTGGTGAGCTCAGGTCGCAAGGCTTTCACCTCGGCAGTCACACTGTTACTCACCCCGACCTCAGAACTCTGGATAGCGCAACCTTGGAGCGTGAGCTGGCTAACTCTCGTGCGGCGATTGCCGAGATGGGCGAAACGTTTGTTCCGTTTGCCTATCCTGGCGGGATGTTTACCCAACGTGAACGCGAAGCGGTCAAGCGGGCGGGCTACGATTGCGGGGTCATAGCGGGTGGACGCTGGGGCAACGGTCCGGAGACGGATCGATTCCTGCTCAAGCGCGAGCCAATGCTCGGGTCTGATTCGCTTGACTGGTTTAAGAAACGCGTGAATGGTTTTTACGAAGCACATTATCTAATGGCTCGGGCGCGAGGCGTCCAGACGCGCTAGGGTTGATTGCGGAACCGGATATGACGGCAAAGATAAGCGTCCTGCTACCTACGTTCAACAACGCGGAGATAATCCGCCCGACGCTGGAATCAATTCGTTGGGTGGATGAAATTCTGGTGGTGGACTCCTTCAGCACCGATAACACACTCGACATCTGTCGCGAATATGGCGCGCGCTTGCTTCAGCACGAATATATCCAGTCCGCCCGGCAGAAGAACTGGGCTATCCCCCAGTGTAGAAATGAGTGGGTACTCCAGATTGACAGCGACGAGGTTTTGGAACCGGGACTGCGAGAAGAGATCGAAGCAGCTCTTGAGAATCCGTCCGCCGATCTGGATGGATTCCGGATACCGTTCAAGCATTTCATTCTCGGCAAGTGGGTAAGAGTAGGCGGGTTGTATCCCGAATATCATTGGCGTTTGTTTCGGCGTGACGCGGGACGCTTCGAAGATAAGGAAGTCCACGCCCACGTGAGAATGAATGGGGAAGTGAAGACTCTACAAAGTCACATCCTGCATCACGGCATGACTTCGATCAGCAAGCAGTTGAGCAACATCGATCGCTACTCACGTTATCAGGCTAATGAACTGCGCAAGCGCGGCAAGCGGTTTCATTGGACTCAGCTCGTTCTGCGGCCAAGCGCCGTTTTCGGCTATTACTACTTTTGGAAACTCGGCTTCATGGCTGGTTATCGAGGATTGCTGCTCGCGACTCTGAACGCGACCCACGACTTTTGGACGCATGCGAAGCTATGGGAACTGGAAACGTTGGACCTCTCGGCAAGTCCCGGCGAAGCGCCGTTGACTCTCGATGATGCTCAACGGCAATCGGATTGACTGACGATCAATAGGTAGGCTTAAAACCCTTGTATTTCTTATTTCGCCTTTGGGCCAGATTATCCGCGGCACTCTATGGCGGTGAGGGCATCAACGTACCGCTGATGTTCATGCCAACGCAGGTAATTGCGCCGACACTGAGGCGCTATGGGGCGACGATAGGCCAGCGCGTCCGCTTTCGGTCTCCGCTGATAATTCACAATAGCGATTGTGAGCCAAGCCGCTATTATCAAAAACTCGACATCGGCGACGATTGCTATTTCGGCCGAGAACTATTCTTAGACTTGCAGGATCGGATCGTAATTGAAGATCAGGTAACGATTTCGCACCGCGTGATGATCCTGACTCATACCGATGCCGGCAACAGCCCGTTGAAGGACGAGTTTGTCCCTACTACTCAGGGAGCAGTGGTCATTCGCCGGGGCGCATATATTGGCGCCAATGTCACTATCCTGCAGGGCGTCGAGATTGGCGAATCGAGCATTGTGGGCGCCGGTGCAGTCGTGACGCGCTCGGTGCCGCCGGCCAGCGTAGTAGCCGGCGTGCCAGCCAAGACTGTGAAAACTTTGAATCTGGAAAATATCAAGAGGCTGGCGTGAGAGGATCTGCATGGCTGAAACAGTAGCCAGAATCCAGCGACGGATTGGCCCTATCGCCGGCATAACGCTGCTGGTCATCGGCGCAGTGGCGGCGGAAGCATACGCGGTTGGAAACGGACTCTCTTATCGCGAGGTAATCGTAGCGTTCGCGGCCCTGATCGGCGGGATCGTCGTTTTTGGTCGAGCTTGGGGGATCCGGTTTGGCTTCGTGCTGTGGGCGCTGACCCTGGCTTTGGGCTATCGCACGCTTCAGTATACGCCGGACTTGACTATCCATCCTTCGGAAATTCTCTTATGGCTGCTTTTCTTCAGCATCCTGGCGCATCGCGAGTTGGTTGCGATCACGCGCATATCTTTTCCGATATGGATGTGGGCGCTGGTCCCGTTCTGCGTGTTGGCGTGGTGGCCGCTAATTGCCGGCGATGCGCGATGGGACCAGATGCTCAATGAGTTTCGCGCGTTCCTGTTGCTCGTGCCGCTTATGATAGTGGGGCCAGTAGTGTTGCAGCGCGAGCGTTACTGGCGTTACCTGTTGCTCGCCTTCTTCTTTGCAAGTACCTGGATTGCATTCATGGGGGTGATCGAATACTGGTTCCCGGAAATAACCAAGCTCTTTCCCTCGTTCATGAGCCAACCGAATCCAGTTACCACGGCGGACGGATTTTCGCGGGCGCAATTCTCATTTTGGGGAGGAGCCACAGCCACCTTCGTATGCGTCCTGGCCTTGCCGAGTGCCATCCCGTTGGCGAAGTGGTGGCCCAATTGGTTTCACCGTGCGGCAATTGCCGCCGCTGCAGCATTGCAAATCGTAGCGATTTACATTGGCGGTTATCGCAGCATTTGGCTGTTGGTGCTAATCCAGGTTTTGATAGCGTGCTTGCTGGGGATTAGAAAAGGCGGAGCGGCAGTCGCATTTCTGTGCCTCACTGTTGCGCTTATTGGATATCAGTTTATTCCCAAGACGAGTGAACGAGCGTTTTCTGGTATCGCCGCTCTCCGGGGACGGCCGATAGATTCAAGCGCGATGGACCGCCTTGACCGGGCGGTGGGAGCTTGGGATCAAGCTTTCCATTATCCTTTTGGCAGCGGCTGGAGTAGTGCCGGATGGGTGCACAGCGACTTCCTCCAGGTCGCCGTTAATCTGGGAATAATCGCCGGCTTGATTTTCCTCGGCGGCTATATCTACACGTTGCTGCGCCTGACGCGGCGTCTCTTGCCGCACCTCAGGGAAGGTGAGCATGGAGACTTGGGCTTTGCACTGTTGTTGTCGTTCGTAGCCGCTGGTGGCCTGCTGACAATGGAAGGCGTCGAGGTGTTGCCACAGTTTGTACTGCCGGTATGGTTTGTTTGGGTTCTCGTGGAAGTGTGGTTGCGGCAAACGCCCGACCTGCTCACGGTGAAGGCCCATGTCACAACCTTCAATCCAAATCAGTTTAGCCAATTCGATTATCCTGCAGTTTGAAACCAGATGTCTGAGTCCGCAATTACCGAAGTGACGCGTACCAGCGGTCCGAGAAAAGTAGTTTTTGTTGAATGCGCTGCTGCCATGGGCGGCGTGCAATTCAGCACGCTCTACCTCGCCCAACATTTGGATCGTGCGCGCTGGAACCCGATTGTAGTTTGTCCCGAAGCAGGAGACCTGACGGAGACTTGCCGGCGACTTAACATCCAGACGCATGTTTTGGAACAACTCACGCTGCGCTCGACCAGTTTTAGTATTGGAAACGATGTGCGCTTGCCAAATCCGGCGGCCTGGCTCTGGGATGTAGTCGCCTTGTTCATTGCGGCCCGACGCCTTGCTCGCTTTCTGCGGCAAACAAAACCCAATCTGGTTGTGACTAAGGGTTTGTTCCCACACTTCTATGGTGGTCTGGCCGCGCGCCAATCGGGCATTCCTTGCATCTGGCACGTTCAGGATTTCATCTCGGAAAGATTTAAGGGTCTTTATCGCCGCGCGTTTGGCCTGGCGGCGCGACTGCTACCAGATCACATTATTGCCGACGGCGCGGCGATAGGGCGTCAATTGAACGCAGTCGCGGATCGCAGCAGCGTTATCCTTAATGGCGTTGACGTAAAGGTCTTTCGGCCGGGCGGCGATGGCACGCGCTTAAGAGAAGAACTTGGTCTGCCCGCCGGCGCAATTGTTATTGGTCATGTAGGCCGGATGACGCCGTGGAAGGGACAACACTATCTGCTCGAAGCCTTCGCGCCGGTGGCTCGCGCTGTGCCAAACGCTTATCTGGTTTTCGTGGGTGATCCAGTCTTCGATACGGATTCATATCAAAACAAATTACTCGATCTGACGGCGAAGCTTGGTCTCGAAGATCGAGTCAGGTTTGCCGGTTACCGCCATGATCTGCCTGAGGTGTTGGCGGCCATGGACGTGTTTGCCTTTACCTCGGTCGAGAAAGACACCAGCCCGCTCACGCTGCTTTCCGCCATGGCTGCTGGCTTGCCGATTGTTGCCTTTGATATTGAGGGAGTCAGGGAATTGATTGATGCAGACGAGCAATTGCTGCTGGTGAAGACACGAGCAGTCGACGCTCTGGCGGAATCGCTGCTGCGACTGCTCTCTGATCAGGAACTCCGACGCCGGCTGAGTCTGGCGGCGCGCCGGCAAGTGGAAAGTAGATTCAGCCTGGAGCGTCATGTAATGAGCATTGAGCAGGTGTTCCTCAAACTGGCTGAACGCTCGCGCCCTGCGCTTGGGAAACCGTTTCCGGCGGTCGCCGATCGCCAACTTGCTAATGGCAGAACAGTTGCGAAGCATTCTCTTCATCCATAACGGCGCCGCCCAGTTCGTGCGCCAGGATCTGGACGAACTGCAAAAGCTTTATCAGGTTACTGAGTATTACGTGCATTCGCGTTGGGTTAACCCGGTAAACATCTGGCGGCAAGTGAGAGCTCACGATCTGGTGTTCGGTTGGTTTGCTTCATGGCACACCTTTCTGCCCTTCGCGTTCGCCAGGCTGCTGGGTAAGCCCTCGGTATTGATCGTGGGCGGCTACGATGTCGCAAACATGCCGCAGATTGGCTACGGCCACCAGCGCGGGGGAATGAAGAAGTGGGTGAGCCGCTGGACCATGCGCCTGGCTACTCGTCTCGTCGCTTTTTCCAACTACAGCGAGAGCGAGGCCACACGTAACGCAGCTGTCTCGAAGGATCAGATGCGGACGATCTACATCGGTGTCCCAGACCGTTTTGTTTCTTTGCCGCAGGGACAACGCGCTCGCATGGTGCTGACGGTGGGCAACGTTGACCGACCCAACCTGTTGCGCAAAGGACATGAAGCCTTCGTACGCACCGCCGCACTAATGCCTGACGTAAGTTTTGTTTTAGCTGGCGCCTGGCAGGACAACGCCGTCGATCATCTACGCGCGATCGCAACGCCAAATGTGACACTGACCGGATGGTTGAGCGATGAGGCGCTGGGCGACTATTACCGCCGCGCTTCTGTTTACGTGCAGGCGTCGCTTCACGAGGGATTTGGTTTGAGCGTTGCTGAAGCGATGCTGGCCGGATGCATCCCGGTGGTGAGTCGCATAGGCTCCTTGCCGGAAGTTACCGGAAACGCGGGGATATTTTTCGACACACCTGCGCCGGCACTGATTGCTAAAGCGATTGCAGAAGCGCTCGCTTATCCTGATGAGGCACGCGCTCCGATCAGACAGCGCATCCTCGACCAGTTCCCATTGGAAAAGCGGGGACAGCTTTTGGAGCAACTGATTCGTCCGCTGCTGAACGGCTCATGTTGAACCCAGTTCATTGGCAATGCTGAACGAAATAGTGACCCGGACCTTGCCGGACAACGGACGTAGTGAAAACCCTCGGTTTGCACTGCCGTTTGTGTCCGTGATCATGCCGGTGCGCAATGAAGCGGAGTTTATTGAACGCAGCGTGCGCTCAGTCGCTGCTCAGGATTATCCGCACGAGCGCATGGAAATATTGATTGCGGATGGGGGCTCAGACGACGCAACGCGCGCTGTGATCGAAAGTTTGAAACAAAACTACCGCGATGTATCAATAACTCTCTTGGACAATCCCGGGAAGATTGTGGCTACGGGTTTGAACGCGGCGATGCGACAGGCAAAGGGAGAGATCATTGTTCGGGTTGATGGCCATTGCGAGGTAGCCGCGGATTATCTTCGCTGCTGCGTCAACCACATTTTGCACGATGGTGTTGATGCCGTCGGCGGCCCGGTTGAGACTATCGGCGAATCGCTTACGGCCCGCGCGATTGCGACGGCAATGGGCTCGCGGTTCGGCGTCGGCGGCTCCGCGTTTCGCATCGCCAACAGCGGTACGCAGTTCACCGATACAGTTGCTTTTCCTGCTTACACACGTTCCGTGATGGACCGCGGAGGACCATTCGACGAGGAATTGGTACGCAATCAGGATGACGAGTACAACTACCGTCTGCGAAAGCTGGGCGTGAGAATTCTGCTGGCCTCCGATGTTCGTTCGCGATACTACAGCCGCGCTACTTTGACGAAGCTCGCCAGCCAATATTTTCAATATGGCTTTTGGAAGGTGCGCGTGATGCAGAAACATCCGCGCCAAATGCAACTGCGGCAGTTTCTACCACCGCTATTCGTGGTCGCTTTGATTTCACTCTTGATCTTGCTGCCGATTTTTCCAGCGGCCAGATATTTGACCGCGTTCGTCGCGAGTCTTTATGCGATCGGAGCTATTACTGCATCCATATTTGCTGCACGAAGTGGCAAGTGGCGCTTGTTGCCCCTGCTTCCGGTTACTTTCGCAACGCTTCATTTCGCATACGGGGTGGGCTTCGTGTTTGGTTTGATGAGGTTTTGGCGTCGCTGGAAAGTGAGTCACAGGGACGCGCAACCCGCTGCGACGATTCGCGAGCTGGATAAATATGAAAGCATCTAATCGTAGCCAGCGCACCTTTCCGACTGGTGATTTTAATTGAATAAGCTTCAGGTCCCATTCTTCCGACCTTCGCTGAGGGAAGAGGAAGTCAGCGAAGTGGTTGAGACTCTGCGCTCCGGCTGGCTGACCAGTGGGCCAAGAGTAAAGCGTTTTGAAAAGGAGTTTGCGGCGGCGTTAGGGGGAACGAATGCGGTGGCGTTGAATTCATGTACCGCCGCGCTGCATCTGGCCGTAGAAGCGCTCGGCCTGCAGCCCGGGCAGGGAGTGCTGGTGCCGACGATGACCTTTGCCGCAACGGCTGAAGTGGTGCGCTATCTGGGCGCGATTCCGATCCTGGTGGATTGCGATCCGGTCACGTTAAATATGGATCTGGATGACGCCGCGCGTAAGTTACAGCAATTCAAAGCCACCGATTACGCAGATGGTCAGAACAGAAAACCGTCAAAGGTTGTCGGCATCATGCCGGTGCACGTCGGCGGTCTGATGATCGACCTCGACCGGCTCCAGCAGTTTGCCAGGGCGCACAAGCTTTGGGTGGTTGAAGACGCGGCGCACGCTTTTCCTGCCGGCTGGCGGCAAAGCCCCGACCGACCGTGGCAACAACGAAGCAACGGCTCGGGAACGGTGACCTGTTATTCGTTCTACGCCAACAAGACCATCACGACGGGCGAGGGCGGCATGGCGGTCACCAGCAATGCGAAGCTGGCGCAACGGATGAGACTGATGTCGCTTCATGGTCTGTCGCACGACGCCTGGGGGAGATACTCGGGGAACGGGAAATGGGACTACAAGATCGTTGCGCCCGGCTACAAATACAACCTGACGGACGTGGCCGCGGCCATGGGCATTCATCAACTCGGCCGTGCCGAGGCGATGCGACGCGAGCGCGAAACGATTGCCCTGCAGTATTACAGTGCACTTGCCGGCGTGGCGCAGATTGAATTGCCGGCCCAAGCGGAAAATCGCATCCACTCCTGGCATCTCTTCGCGATCAAGTTGCGACTAAAGTGCCTGACGATCAATCGCGATGAGTTCATGGAGCAACTGAAACGGGCAGGCGTGGGCTGCTCGGTTCATTGGCGCCCGCTGCATCTGCATCCTTATTACCAGAAGACGTTTGGCTGGCGTGCGAAAGAGTTTCCGGTAGCCAGCGTGATCTGGAAACGGTTGGTTAGCTTGCCGATTTTTCCGGGAATGGTAAACCGCGAAATCGAACATGTCGTTGCCACAGTCAAACGAATCTGCGCTCGTCATGCACGCTGAAGTGATTTACGAAGAAACAAACGCGGCCGCGCGTGGCATTCAGAAGGGAATACCACGCTGGGCCGAAGCTCTGCTGGCGTTTGTGGGGTTAGTCATGGCCTTGCCCTTCATCGCGGTGCTGGGGCTCGCGATTGCTGTGTTTTCTCAAGGGCCGATTATCTTTCGGCAAAAGAGAGTCGGGCAGCACGGACGACTTTTTGATCTATATAAACTGCGCACGATGAGACCTTCTGACGGCGGACCCCAGGTCACGTCAAGCAGCGACGAGCGCATTACGCGTGTGGGACGGTTCCTGCGCCGAACAAAACTGGATGAACTGCCGACGCTCTGGAATGTACTCAGAGGAGAGATGGCGCTTGTTGGCCCACGGCCTGAAGTTCCGCGCTACGTTAAGTTGGAAGATCCAATCTGGCAGGCGGTGTTGGCAGTGAGGCCCGGGCTTACGGATCCTGTTACGCTCCGACTGCGCAACGAAGAAGAGCTGCTGGCGGGAATCAAGACCGACACGGAAAGCTATTACGTCAACGAATTGCAACCGCTGAAACTGAAGGGTTACGTCGCTTACCTTGCGGAACGGACCTGGCGCACCGACTTTGACGTGCTGGGACAGACTATCGTGGAGATTGCGATCGGAAGCGGACGTTAAGCACGAAACTGTTTATGCCGGTCCTCAGCATTCTCAGCCACGGAAAGTGAAAAAGGCATCGCAATAACGGTGAATCAGGAAAACCAGGTTGAGCCGCGGAAAATGCCGGAGGAACATTCGACACCGAGGTCGTTTTCCGGCGCTCTCGATGCTTTTATCTTCTATGCACTGCTGGTCATGATTCCGTTGACGGCGATTCCTTATGGCACAGTGGAACCGTGGTGGGTGGCAGTCTTCGAATGCGCCGTCTTTCTGCTCGCGATTGCCGGAGTCGCCGAAGCATTCTTCTTCAAAAGCTCAACGCGTGATGATCTCACGCTGGCGGCGCCACTGCTCGCGCTCTTTTTATTCATCGTGCTTCAGTCGCTGCCGCTTTTCCCCGGCACCGGAACAGCGGTTACAAAAGTTTCTCTAAGCGCAGATCCTTACGGAACACGAATGTTCGCCGTCAAACTGCTGGCGCTTGTTGTTTTTGGATTGTTACTCTCACGTCATACTCTAAGTAAAAGCAGACTGCGCGCTTTAATGTTTGTCGTCATCGGAGTCGGTGTCGCCAGCGCATTATTCGGAATCCTAAGAAATAGTTTGCAACATGAGCCCGGATTCTTGCTGCCTGCTCTGACCAACAACGGTCGCAGCTTTGCGCAATTCATTAACCGGAACCACTTCGCCTTCTTGATGGAGATGGCACTGGGCTTAACTCTAGGCCTACTGATTGGGGAAACCAGGCGCCAGCGAAGAATTGTTGTTCTACCGATAGCGTTGCTGTTATGGGTGGCGCTCGTTTTTTCAAATTCCCGTGGCGGCATACTCGCATCCTTGTGCCAGTTGCTGTTTGTGGGAGTGATGCTTGATCCGATTCGTCATCTCGCTAAGCGGCAGGTTGGAATCCGATGGCCGCGATTTCAGAATCTTGCCGGCGGCGTAGCCCTCCGGGCTTTTTTAATTGTATGTCTGATCGCTTTATTCGCTTTCGGCGTCGTTTGGGTTGGCGGCGAATCGGCGGTGAGTAATTTCGAGCTTGCAGGAACTGCCTTCAGTCAGCAGGTAACAGTTAATCGCGCCAACACCAGCCGTAAGCAAATCTGGTCCTCGACGTGGCAAGCTATTAAGTCCAGTCCGGTCGCCGGCGCTGGCTTTGGGGGTTATTGGATTGCTATCAGGAAGTATCACGATGCATCCGGCGAGTACACGCCCCAGCAGGCGCACAACGATTACCTTGAACTGCTCGCCAGCGGGGGAGTGATTGGGTGCGCGCTAGTGCTCTGGTTCGTGGTCGTTTTTGTAAACAGGGCGCGCGAAAGTTTGCGCTCTCAAGATCCATATTGCCGGGCGGCAACCTTGGGCGCGCTTGCGGGAATCTTTGGTGTTCTCATTCATAGCTTCGTGGATTTTGGGTTGCATGTTACTGCCAACGCCTTGGTCTTTTGCACGTTGCTGGTGATTGCAGTGCGGTGCTCGAACGAAGTGGTTTCTCCGACTCCTGCACATATTTAGCGTCTACTGAGATCGGAATACGATCGATCTGAAATTGCGGCGGCAGTTTCAGTTTCTCTTTGGCAAATTTTGAACTCTATTAGCCTTTTAGTATTTCCGTAAGAGGAATCCCTTTATGAAAGAAATGCCCCCAGGGAAATACCTGGTTTTCTCCGGAATTCAGGTAGTTCTCGATGTTTCGCTGCTCCTCGCTGCATTTGTCGCGGCTTACTTGCTGCGCTTTGATTTTTACATCCCCGAGGACGAGGTCCGTAACTTCCTGATCCAGCTTCCGCTAATAGTCTTGCTGCAATTTATTGCCCTGACGATGGCGGGCGCGCGCGGCTCAATCTGGCGCTACACAGACCTGGCCCATCTCAAGTCGTTTCTGTATGCGGCGCTCGGGTCATTCATTGTTGTGGCCGGGCTGCGGCTGGCGCTGCCTCGGGTACATCAGGCCTGGCGAGTGCCGCTCTCAGTTAATTTCATTGACGTACTGCTGGCTTTCGGTGGGGCCTTTGCCATGCGTGTTGTGCGCCGTGCCGAGTATGAATACACGAAGAAGCGGTTACAGCTGAAAGAGCACAGCCATGGGAAGGGCAGTGGCAAGCGAAAGCAGCCAGTACTCCTAATCGGCGCCGGCCGGGCCGGCATGCTGGCCGCCAAAGAGATGGAGGCTCGGGGTGATCTTGATCTGACAATCAAGGGATTTGTCGACGATGATCGAGCGAAACAGGGAAGACTGGTCGTGCAAAGTCACAGGGTTTTGGGCGACACCCAGGATTTGCCAAAGCTCGTTCGCTCGCTCGGAATCGATCACGTCGTAATCACCATCGCCCACGCCTCGCGTCATCAAATTCATCGGATTGTAAAGATCTGCGAAGAGATTCCCGTTAAGGTAAGGATCATTCCCGAACTCTACGAGATCATCGAGGGTCGCGTAGAGATTAGCCGCATCCGTGATGTTCAGATCGAGGACCTGCTGGGCCGCGATCCCGTGCGTTTGGATCTCGAGTCGCTCAACAAGGAATTCGCGGGGCAGACTGTGATGGTCACGGGTGCCGGCGGTTCAATCGGAGCAGAGCTGGCCCGACAGGTACTTCGCTTCTCGCCCGCTCATCTGCTGTTGGTGGAGCGCGCAGAGTTTGCGCTCTTTGATATCGATCATGAGTTAAGGGCCGCCAATCCTACTCAATCAATTGTACCGTTGGTAGCAGACATCGGTGACGAGCCAAGGATGCGGTCGATCTTCAATGCCTATCATCCCAGCGTGGTGATCCACGCCGCTGCGCACAAGCATGTGGCGCTGATGGAGATCAATTCGACCGAAGCAGTGAAGAATAACGTTCTAAATACTCGACTGCTGGCGGAATTGAGCGGACAGTTTAACGCCGAAGTGTTTGTCCTGGTATCCACTGACAAGGCTGTGCGGCCCGCGTCGATAATGGGCGCGTCCAAGCGAATCGCCGAGCTGGTCGTGCAGGATTTAAACCGCGAGTATCAGACCCGGTACGTCGCAGTGCGTTTTGGCAATGTCATTGGCTCGGCCGGATCGGTGATTCCAATCTTCCAGGAGCAGATTCGCAACGGCGGTCCGCTCACAATTACGGATGGGCGCATGAAGCGTTACTTCATGACTATCCCTGAGGCAGCGCAACTGGTCTTGCAGGCCAGCGCGATCGGCAAAGGTGGAGAGGTATTCATTCTGCATATGGGAGAACCTGTACGCATCATGGATCTGGCTGAAACGCTCATCACTCTCTCCGGGTTTAAGCCGCACGAGGACATCAAAATTATTGAAATCGGGATGCGCCCTGGTGAGAAACTTTACGAAGAGTTGAGATTCGAAGTAGAAGAGGCGGTTCCGACCGCACACCCCAAGATCTTTATTAACAAGCTGGCCACCCTTGAGCCGGAGACTACCCGGATGGCCTTGAGACGGCTCAGCGAGTTAGTGCGAGATAGAGATGAAGGAGAGCTGCGAACCTTTCTGAACGATTTACTTCCGGAAGCTTCTCTGAGTTCTCCGTCCTCCGAGGGTCGAACGGAAAAACCCAAGTTGGTTCTGGTCGCCGGGCGCGGAAAATGACCGCAGTCATTGACGAGATTGAACAGGATGTAACGCGGCAAACTGCCGGCAACTCTAGCAAGCTACTAAAGTGCGGACGCTAACAAAACTTTCTCGATTATCAGCACGTGAGTTTTGGGTGCTGGTGGAGGCGACCGTGTTGTTGCCGACGGCTCGTATCGCGCTAGAGTTTGTGACCATCGCGCGCTTGCAGCGCATTGGGGTAGGGACCAAGAGAGATTCTCGGCCAGTTAATGTTGGGCAAAGGGCCGGGCTTTCACCTCAGAGTACGGCGCGCCTGGTGCGTCTCGCGGCAGAGCGGGGCCCATATCATGCCAAGTGCCTGGAGCAATCGTTGGTGCTGCGTTGGCTCCTGTTACGGCAAGGTGTTGAGGCGCGGATCTTGTTTGGCGCGCGCAAAGAGAATGAGCAAATGCTGGCCCACGCCTGGGTAGAAGTAAACGGCGTGACGCTGAACGAAGACAATGGTGTGTATCGAGATTTTTCGCCACTGGATCAACTGCTCGCGAGAAATTAAATGAGTGCGATTCAACTCGGACAATCAGGTGTCGGCTATTGTGGCTCGGCGGAGGATTTGGGTGCTTTGCGCGCTCAATTCGAGCGCCAACATTACCTGAAACTTCCCAAGCTGATCGAGCCCGTGCTTGCGGATGTGCTTCAAACAAAGGTTCGCCAGGGTGAGTTTTACGAGCGAGTCCACGAGGAGATAGGTCCCAATAGAGAACTCTGTATGGCGAACAACGGCGCCTCCGCTGCTCTGTTGTTTCTGGTAAACGACAAGAAACTCTTCCAGATAATTCAGGCCGTGACTCAATGTGATCAGATTGGCTGTTTTCAAGGTCGAGTTTATCGCGTCAATCCTGGCCACGGGCATCACGATTCATGGCACAACGATATCGGCGAGCACCGTCTGGTAGGTATGAGCATCGATTTAAGCGGACAGACCTATTCGGGAGGCATGCTTCAGATACGTGACCACGCGTCAGGCGAGATCGTTCGCGAGGTAACGAATTTGGGCCTCGGAGATGCGGTAATCTTTCGTCTGTCCCAGCGGTTGCAACATCGTATTACCGACGTGGAAGGCACAGCTTCCAAGACCGCGTTTGCGGGATGGTTTAGGAGGCAGCCGGACTTTCTTTCTTTGCTCAGGAGGGAAATGAAACCCGGCCGCGAAGCTCCGGTAATGAATTCATCCTCGGTCGTATTACGATTAGCGAACAACACGACACATGACACAGCCTATTAACGATACCAATCGCTAGCTGGCGAAGTCTATTGACAGGCTTCCTTTGCTACGGTAGTTTTTGCTGAAGTAACTATGCTTGCAAACATGGACCTCAAATCAAAAAACACAACGCCGCTCCCGGCGGCGAGACCCAACTCCAACGTGCTCTTTAAGCGTCTTGGTGATGAGACGGTTTTGTTTCATCTGGAGACAGATCGTTTCTACGAACTAAATGGAACGGCAGCGAGATTTTGGGAATTGCTCCACGCTGGCTGTGATGTCGCTGAAATTCGCGAGCAGATGCTTCAGGAGTTTGAGGTGGATCCCGATCAGTTTGCAGGCGAGACCGACACTCTTCTTGCCTTCCTAACCAAAGAGGATTTGGTCGTCATCGATGAATAGAAACCAGGTGCTGGCACAGACGCAAGCGGAAGTGCTGCCACGGGCCGAATCGCGCTGGGTTGCCTCGCTCGCCGAAACTCCGCCCATTGAACGGCCCGGATACGGTCGTTGGCAGGTGGCGGCCGAAGGCAGATCACGAAGCTTGTACGTCAGTGAGGAAACCGGTAGTGCGCTGCCAATTTGCGCGCAGCGCTCGGGTATAGCCCTGGTCTTCGATGGGACCTTATATAATCGAAGGGAATTGCAGGACGAACTCGGGCCCGCGTTGTTGTCTGGGAGCAGCAACGATGCAGAAGTCATTCTCGCTGCCTATCAACGCGGTGGCGAGGAGGTTCTGAGGCAGCTGAGAGGCGGGTTTGCACTACTCATCTGGGATAGTCTGCGCGAGGTTCTCTTGTGCTTGCGCGATCCGTTAGGCACCTATCCGATGTTCTACGCTGACGGCCGTCGGGAATTGTTAATCTCCACTTCGGTCGATCTGTTGATCCGGCAGCCGCACGTCTCGGCGGATTTGAATCGCGCAGCTTTGATGGACCATCTCGTGGACCGTTACCCCAGGTTGGAGGAAACGTGCTATGAGGCAGTGAGCCGGGTTCCGCCTGGGCACGTGCTGCGCGTAACTGGGGAAGGCCGCCGCAGTTATCGCTATTGGGATCCGTCACCCGACGGTAAGGTAAAGTGGTTGACCCCGGACGAAGTGGAGCAGTTTGACGAATTGCTCGATCGGGCTGTGAGCCGGTGCTTAAGCGTTGGGCCCGCGGGAATCTTTCTCAGCGGTGGTCTTGATTCGGTGTCGGTGGCCGCCGTTGCCACTGAACGTTGCCGCATTGAAGGGTTGCCGAAGCCATGGGCGCTATCGCTTATTTTTCCGGAGCCGAAATCGAACGAAGAGATCGTCCAACGGGGTGTTGCCGCACAGCTTGGTTTACCACAAGTCGTAAAGCCGTTCTTTGAAGCCACCGGGCCGAATGGATTGTTGGGCCCGGCGCTCGCCCTGAGTGGTTCTCTGTCGGCTCCGCTAATGAACACCTGGCTGCCGGCGTATTTCGAACTCGCGCTGGAGGGGCAGCGACGCGGATGCAAGACTATCCTCACGGGAGGCGGTGGAGACGAATGGCTGACAGTCAGCCCCTTTCTTGCCGCCGACCTGATGCGCGATTTCGATTTCGCGGGTTTTTACCGTTTATGGCAGAGCATGCGGCGCTCGTTTCGGCGATCCAGTTTTGCTCTGTTGCGAAGTATGTTTTGGACTTTTGGGGCACAACCTCTCGTCCTGCCGCCGGCGCAGAGGTTTGTTAAGAAGGTCGCGCCCTGGGCCTTAACACTTCGCCATCGCCTATCGGCGAGACCGGCGCCCTGGATACCTCCGAAGTGGCTGGCCCCCGACGCCGCGCTCCGGCGGCAATTTGATCAGCGCCGCGAAGAAGAACATGCCGACAGAAAGCAAACTTGCGACAGCTATTATATCCGCGAGATTCGTCCCGCGCTCGACCATGCGGTCATCTCCTGGGAGTTGGAGGAAATGTTCGAGGTTTACCGAAGGGCCGGCGTGCGCATGTTGCAGCCTTTTTGGGATCCGGATCTCGTAGATATGTTATATAGAACACCGCCTTTCCTTTTGATTCAGGATGGACTCAACAAGGGATTGGTTCGCGGCTCTCTGGCTCGCAGATTTCCTGAGTTGGGTTTTGAGCGCCAACGCAAGATCGAAGCGACTAGCTTCTACGCTTCTTTGATTTACAGTAACGCCAACGAGATTTGGCAGCAATCCGGAGGCTTGCCAACGCTTGCCAACTTAGAAATAATCGACGAAGGCCGGTTGCGTCCTACGATTGAGCGGCTGCTGGCGAGCCGCAAGGAAGGCCGAAAGGCCCATCGCATTTGGAGTGTCTTAAATCTGGAATCGTGGGCTCGAGCCCATGTTTCATGAAAGGAGGATCGATCATTGACAAACGAAGATCGACCATTGAAGTTGGATACGGAAAACTCGGGGGAAACTGAACCCGAACAGTCGAAGAAGCCCTGGCAACCAATGAAGCTGACCTACACGGGAGAAGCGAAAGATGTGGTGCAATTCCCCGGTGGCGGAAAGCTGAGCACGGCCCCTGCGGATCCGGGCGACCCCAAGAAGCCAACCGGTCAGGGATGACGTGGCATGTTCTCAGCGCGCCATTTCTCCGCGCAATTCGCTGTTGACGAGGTGCGATGCTGAAACTGAGGATCGAGCGGACGGGCGCAGTTGTGCTCCCTCCGACTCAGCCACTGAATCCCCGGTTTGAGGTCTGGCGAGACGGCGAAGGGGCGGTCTTGGCGTATGCCGAGGGCGTGGGCGACGCGTACTGGATGCACCTTCCAGGGCTCGCGAGCTTTCGTTTTTCCAGTCGTGGCGACGAGATTGCGGCTACCGTCGCCACTGCTGCGACAGAGGACTTAGTCCTCGACGCCTATCGGCGCAGAGTTTTGCCGATGGCGCTTCAGGTTTGCGGCCGGGAAGTGATGCACGCCAGCGCAGTTCGCTCACCGGCAGGCGTGACAGCCTTATGCGCAGATTCTGAGACGGGGAAATCTACCATTGCTTTTGGCCTCAGTGGCCGCGGTTACCCACTATGGGCCGACGATCTGGTAGCGTTTGATATTTTCGATCACGCCGGTCGCGCTATCTCACTTCCCTTCGACCTGCGGCTGCGACCTTCAGCCGCGGCCCTATTTGATTTGGATACGACCCAGTCGCCGATCACCGACGGCGAAGATGATTCTCCACCCGGTAAAGAAACTGCAGCGCTGTTAGCCGTTTGCGTGCTTCGTAGAGGAGACGCCGAGGCCGAGCGGGTCGCTGTGCGCCGGCTTTCACTAGCTGAGGCGTTTGCCGCGGTGCTCGGGCATGCGTGGTCGTTTGGACTTGAAGACGCTGAACGCAAACGGCGGATGATTCATAACTATCTGGACCTGGCCGCAGGAACAGCGGTGTACGACATCTGCTTCCAACCGGGTCTGACAAACCTACCTGCTATTCTCGACGCCCTCGAGGAGGTGATGGCCGAGAGCATGGTTAGGACCGGGTCGACGCGTATTGCACAGGAGATGTGAGATTTCATTTCTGAGATCCAACCCGGCAGCCGGCCGCCGCAGCCCGAGTTCGAAATCCTATCTCCTGGTGCAGTCGCAATGTTGCACATCACTTCCATCCTAAAACAAAAGCTCACCAAAGCGCTCGACCAATTGCCGTGGCTCCTTCGCGGGCTGCGGCTCGCGTGGGAAGCCTCGCGACCGTGGACCATTGCCTGGCTGTTGCTGCTGCTTATTGAAGGGGTGGTGCCGGTCGGGATCGTCTATCTCACCAAGCTGTTGGTTGATGCATTGGTCGAGACCGCGAAAAACGGCGCGGCCTGGCCAAACGTGCGCAGTGTGCTGATCCTGGTTGGGTTTCTGGCCGGTTTGACCTTGATGGCTGAAGTTGTGCGCACGGCGATCGGGTGGATTCGCACGGTGCAGGCCGAGCTGTTGCAGGACCACATCAACGATCTGATTCACGCCAAATCAGTTTCGGTTGATCTGGCCTTCTACGAGTTTCCCAACTACTACGATCATCTCCATCGGGCGCGAGCGGAGGCGGGATATCGGCCGGTAGCGTTGCTGGAAAACGTCGGCAACCTGGTGCAGAACAGTGTGACGCTGATCGCGATGGGCGCCGTGTTGGCAGTGTTGGGTCCCTGGCTCGCTGTCGCGCTGCTGGTCAGCACCTTGCCCGCGTTGTGGGTTGTAGTTCATTACAACGTCGTTAACTATCAATGGCGCCACCGCACCACTGCGGATGAGCGGCGCGTGCGCTACTACGATTGGTTAATGACTACGCCGGAAGCAGCGGCGGAATTGCGACTGTTCGCGCTAGGCGATCATTTTCGTTTTGCTTACAAAGCACTGCGAACGCGACTCCGTGCTGAGCGCATTGCGCTGGCAAAGCAGGGAAGCCTCTCCGAACTTGCAGCGGCTGCGGTCGCACTATTGATCACCGGAGTCGCCCTGGCATGGATGGTTTGGCGCGCTGCGCATGGCTTCATCTCCCTTGGCGAGCTGGCGCTAATCTACGGCGCGTTTAATCAGGGGCAGCGTTTGCTGCGCTCGCTTTTGGAGCATGTTGGCCAGCTTTACACTAATAGCCTCTTCATACGAAACCTTTTCGAGTTTCTTGCTCTCCAGCCACTGGTGGCCGATCCAACAGCAGAACGAGCGCGGAGCGTCAATGATCCGGCGGGCGAGATTTGCTTTCGTGACGTGACGTTTAGCTATCCCGAAAGTGAGCGCAAGGTGCTGGATGATTTCAGTTTGACAGTGAATAGCGGCGAGATTGCCGCCATTGTCGGGCCAAACGGCGCCGGCAAAAGCACGCTAATAAAGCTACTGTGTCGCTTCTATGATCCCCAGGCAGGGAACGTGGAGTTAGACGGCATAAACGTCCGCGATATTCCGGTGCAGAATCTGCACCGACTAATGACTGTCCTTTTTCAGCAGCCGGTGCACTTCAATTCGACGGTGAAGGAGAATGTAGAGTTTGGCGATCTCCGCATGCTACCGGATCTCAACGAAGTCAAAGCCGCGGTACGCGCCGCCGGCGCTGAGGAGATCGTCGCGCGTTTGCCGGAGCGACACGACAGCCTTTTGGGAAAGTGGTTTGTGGGCGGCGTAGAATTGAGTACTGGCGAATGGCAGCGCATCGCGCTCGCCAGAGCTTTCCTGCGGCGGGCGCCGATCATCATCCTTGATGAGCCGACTAGTGCGCTAGATCCCTGGGCCGAAGCTGACTGGCTCGACCGGTTCCGGCGCCTGGCTGCCGGTCGTACGGCAATCATCATTACTCACCGCTTTACCACTGCAATGCACGCAGACGTCATACACGTACTGGAAAAAGGACGCATCGTGGAATCGGGGAGCCATTATCAGTTACTTCAGCGAAACGGCCGCTATGCTGACTCGTGGGCGAGGCAAACTAATGCTGCCGGCGACAATTTGGTCGCAGCCAACCCATAACTTCAGTTGAGATTGGAAGAGTCGAATGCAACCGTTCAACGAACTTGGCACACTTGTAGAGAGCCGCTGGCGTGACCAGAATTACAACGAGAAGTTGTTGCCGGGAATTGCTGCCCAGGCGCTGTCTGAAGTGAATCCAGGTGGCCGAGTGGATCCCTGGGAGATCATTCGCTGGTTCCATACTACTCCCGACCTACCACAGCAAATGGATATTGAGGCGAACTTTGGCGATCCGCCGCTGACTGTGTACGTCGGACCAAGATTTTTCATCGATGTCTATTACTGGCTCGACGGCACCACCAGCATTCATCAACATTCGTTTTCCGGAGCGTTTCAAGTGTTACTTGGCAGCAGCGTTCACACGCACTATCGGTTTGAGAAGGATCGGGAGATCAACCAACATTTTCAGACCGGAAGGATTCTGCCGGGCGAGGTTTCGTTGCTAAAGCCGGGTGACATACGCGAGATAATTCCCGGCCCGCAGTTCATGCACTCGCTCTTTCATCTTGAAAGGCCATCAGCCACAATTACGATTAGAAACTACAAGACATTCGACGCGGCGGTGCAGTTTTCCTACTATAAGCCCTCTCTGGCGTACGATCCGTTCTTCACTGACGCGTCCCTGAAAAGAAAGTTGCAAACAGTAAAGCTGCTGCTTGGTATGAAGCACCCGCACGCCGACCGACTCATTGGCGAGCTGGTTGATGCGGCGGATTTCCAAACTGCCTACGCGGTGCTGGAGCAGGCGTTCGAATTTCTTTGTCATCGTCAGTTGGAAGAGATTGTTGGTGTGTCACGCAGCCGTGATCGGTTTCAGGCTCTGCTTAAACTGGCGCGTCGCAAACACGGCGAGGTTACCGATCTTCTACCACCAGTTTTTGAGGAATCCTGGCGGGAGAAGGAGATCAGCCGGCGGCGCGGGATGATAAAAGGCGAAGACCACCGCTTTTTCATGGCCTTGCTGTTGAACGTTCCGGAACGACTGACATTGCTGAGGCTGGTAAAGGAAAAGTTTCCTGAAGAGGAGCCGATTGACCTTATCGTTGGCTGGATGAGAGAACTCGCAGCTACAAAGATCTTCGGGTCACACGAACCGAATGTGCTCGGCATTGGCGAATTTGGTGACCGACATCTCTCAGTGTTTGCAGGACTGTTGGCAGGCCTCACGGGAGCAGAAATAACAGCTCACCTGGCGGTAGAGACTCCTACAATGGCAGCGCCAAACCAGTCGGTCGCGGAGATAACAAACCATCTCAAGGCGTTGCCACTGTTCAAGTCGATCTTTGCCGCCCAGTAGAAATACGCAACGTTTTACTTGGAGCCATCGGGCCGCGTAAAGGGAAGTGCTGGTCGCCTATCGTATTTCCAATCTGCGTAGGGACCGTTCTGATCCACATAGTGCAGGAATACTTGCGCTAGGTACTCACCGTCCAAAGGCTCGCGCCAGTGTGGACAGTCGATCCCGCGATAAAACAACGCGTCACCCGCAGCTAGCTCGATGGTCGACACTCCTGTCGGACCTTCTACCATGATCGGCCAGGGCCGTTCTGCCTCATATCCAAGACACAGCGTCAGACTGATCTCGCAAGACTGCCGGTCGGCATGTTTCGCTAACGCGTCCCCGCGCTTATAGACGCGGAAATAAGAATAGGTAGGAAAAAGCTTTAGGCGGCTAACCTCTTCCGCACGCGGGAGCAGGTCCATTAGGAGGCCATCCATAAAGATGTCTCCTGGAGCCGCCAGCGCTCCGGCTGCTGTGCCGTCGTGCGTCATCGTACCGCTGTCCGCACGCTTGCGGGCGTACCGGTAGAGCAGATGGAGGTTAGGATTCTCGACGCATGAGCGCCAAACGACGTATTTTTGCCGCGCGAACAGATTAGCCAGGTCGCTCATTTAAGTTACGCTATCACCGTCGCTCGCCTTGATTCAACTCCCAGGAATGAAATGAGAGTGTGGGAGTCTATCGGAATCCGCGGATCGGTCTCCAGATCTTTTCGAGTCCGGTCACTGCAAATCGTTCAAGGCTACAAGAAGGCCGGTATACTCACACCATGATCCCAATTGAACGGCCAGAGAATGAGTTGCTCATCTGCCTGGCGCGCCCAACTGTCGATGTCGCGAAAACGGAGCGCGTGCGCCGGTTGGTCCGAGGCGGCCTGGATTGGGATTATCTGCTGGCAATGGCAGACCGCCATAACGTAATCCCTCGCTTTTACTACCACCTCAATGCCATCTGCCCAGAGACGGTTCCTGATCAAGCCCTTTTCAAACTTCAAGATCACAATCAGGAAAACACCAGACGGAGTCTTTTCCTAACCGGAGAGCTACTCAAGCTTTTGGAACTGCTCGAAGCGCAGGGCATTCGTGCGGTTCCATTCAAGGGCCCGACACTCGCCTGGTGTGCTTACGGCGATGTTGCGCTACGACAATTCGGCGATCTGGATATCCTGGTGCACAAGCAGGATGTTTTGAAAGTTAGGGAGCTGCTGGTTGACGAGGGTTTCAATCCGACACCGGAATTGACTAGTGCCCAGGAAGCAGCTTTACTGCGTTTTGATTGTGCCTACAACTTTAGTAATGACAAGAATGTAATGTTTGACGTTCACTGGAATTTTGCCGCGCCTTACTTTTCGCTTGCAGTTGACGTCCAGGGAGTATGGGATCGGCTTGAAACAATAACGATCAGCGGCAAGCAATTGCAGACGCTCTCAACTGAAGACCTCATATCCGTCCTCTGCCTTCATGGCTTCACCCATCTCTGGGAAAGGCTGGGCTGGACTTGCGATGTTGCGGGCTTGATTGATCGGCAAAGAAATATCAACTGGCAAGTGTTACTAAATAACGCCGTGAGGCAAGGCAGCCGGCGGATCCTCTCACTTGGTTTACTTCTCGCGAGCGAGTTGCTGGAGGCGCCGCTTCCGCTTGATGTCTTGCAAACAGCAAAGGCCGACCCTGAGGTGAGGACACTTGCCGAGCAAGTGCAACGACGGCTCTTCGCAACCGGGCCGGCTCCGTCGGGACTACTTGCTGGAACTTCTCTTCAACTCCGCATGAGAGAGCGAAAGCGAGACAAGCTTACATCTTGTCTCCGTCTTGCTGCCGCTCCCAGGGTTTATGACTGGATGCTGATGCCTCTGCCTGCTCGACTATTCTTGCTCTATTACCTCTTGCGAGCGATTCGGCTCGCCGCCAGGTACGGGGCGAAATTATTAAACGGATCCTTGACTGAACAGATTCCACAATAGTGTGCTGGGCATTGTGCTGCAAGACGACCACGTTTGATGGATCCGGTCCTGCAGTGGCACCGACGCAGAAATTCTTCCAACCTAAGAAGCTGTCCTAAACAACCTCACAATTAACAAAAAAGGACAGCCAGATGCTGTCCGCTGAAGGAGTGAAATTTATTGGTCGGGGCGAGAGGATTCGAACCTCCGACCTCTCGGTCCCGAACCGAGCGCTCTACCAGGCTGAGCCACGCCCCGACAAGTAGAGGGATAATAGGGAAGCTATTATGCACTGTCAAACCTGCCCGAAGTCGGTCTACTTTTATCCTTGAACCTCCATTCAGTTTGTAGCCGCTAGTTTACAAAACATTCTTCGGCTTTATTGGCCCACAGATCGTCTAATTGTTGACCCGGAGTGGTGGGGAAATGGTATATTGACCAGAGCTTGGGTTATCGGCCGGGTGGCCCCTCCACCGATCCAATTGGGACAGCCTCATAGTGTTACGCGACAAGCGTTTTGTGTTTAGTCAGAAGCCTGTAATGGAGCGACCATCCTATGAAAACCAGCGCCCCGAGCCGCTCGCCTAATAGTATTTTTAGACTAATAAATGCTGCTCTTCTGGCCGTGATGTGTAGTGCCTTCGGCACTGCTCAAGCGTCGACCAGCGCCCCGATCCTAATCAGCGACTCCACCTCGACAAGAGCGATCGCTGTCGAGTCGGCGACGTTAAAGGATGGACCATTTGCGCTTACTTCAACGGTGAAGTACAGCAACGATACGCGCACCCGTATAGCAATCTTTGCGATGAACATGAATTTGCTGCCGGGTGAAACCGCGAACGGGAACGCAACCTCCTTCACAGCAGATGCGGAAGACGCTGCCCACATTCATTATCCCTTGAACGTCGAATACGTGAACCAGGTGCCCGGCTTTCCCGGCGTCTACATGATCATCGTGCGGCTTAACGACAACATGGCCAGCAACCTGGGTGACGTGCTGGTGAGTTTGAGCTTACACGCTGCGACAAGCAATCGCGTGCGCGTGGCCATCGGCGTTAACGGCGGTGGACCAGCGGACGATCCGGGATCGGTTCCGACGCCAGCTCCGGCAACGCCTCCGGCTGCGAATGCGCCGGTTACCACGGCGGAATATCAGGCGCTATTTAATAGTCCAGCGCTGGCTGCCGGTTCCGATGGTCTTCGTTTTCTCGAGCAAGCCACCTGGGGCCCAACCGATGCTGATCTCGCGCACCTGCGCAGCATTGGAATGCTGCCGTACCTCAACGAGCAGTTTAATATTCCGCCGCAGTTCGCGGCGACGCAGTCAGATTATCCCGCGACGCCGCTCTATCCGATTAACCAGCCGAGCCCCTGCGATGCTACCTGCGTCAGGGATAACTATACGCTGTACCCGCTGCAAAAGCAGTTCATGACAAATGCTCTGACGCAACCGGATCAGTTGAGACAACGAGTCGCGTTTGCGCTGCACCAGTTCATTGTGGTTGCGGGTGCGCAGTTGAATAACAACGAAGCAAGTTGGTATGCGCCCTATCTACACACGATAGATCGAAACGCTTTTGGTAACTTCCGTAACTTGCTGTTTGACATCACGCTCAATCCGGGGATGGGCCAATACCTCGACATGCGTGGCAACTCGGCCGCAAACGGGACGCCGAATGAAAACTACGCGCGCGAGATCATGCAGTTGTTTTCAATCGGCGTGGACACGCTGAATCAGAACGGCACACCTGTCCTTGACTCGCAAGGCAATCGCGTTCCGAGCTACGACCAAAACACGATTTCAAATCTAGCCCGCATCTTTACGGGCTGGGATCTCGGCCCAAACAAGACAACAAACATTAATGGCGTAGACGTTGCGGTGACGAATTACCTCGACCCAATGCCGCTCAACGCCAATACGAACCGGTACGACCTCAATGCGAAAACGCTCTTTGGTGTGAACCTTCCCGCCTGTGCGACTTCGCAACCACCGTGTACTTCTACCGCGCAGAAGCAGGCGTACAAGGCCGCCGAGCTAAACACCGCAATCGATCTGCTCTTCAACCATGCGAACACCGGCCCGTATGTTTGCACGCAACTAATTCATAACCTGGTGACCAGCAATCCGAGTCCTCCTTACGTTGGTCGTTGCGCGGCGGCGTTTGCCAACAACGGCTCGGGAGCGCGCGGCGATCTAAAGGCGGTGGTGACCGAAATTCTTTTGGACCCTGAAGCTCGGGGCGACGTGAAGAATGATCCGAACTACGGCCACCTGCGCCAGCCGGTATTGTTATTGACGCATCTGCTTCGTGCTCTCAACGTGACCAGCGATGGCGTGTTGGTTACCAACGTGGCGGGCGCGGGCAGCTTCACGATCCCGATGAACCAGAACGTTTTCAATCCACCAACCGTGTTCAGTTATTACCCGGCGGATTACGGTCTTCCCGGGACGACTCTTGTGGGTCCGGAGTTTGGCATCCTCGATACTTCCACGACCTATGCCCGCACCAATTTCATGAACACGCTTCTGCTTGCGAACAGCGGAAACGGAATTCCCGCCAGCGCGCCTAACCGACCGACGGGTACGCAGTTGAATTACTCGTCGTATCAAGCGATGGCCGGCAATCCGCAGCAGCTCGTCGATGCCCTTAATGCCAGGCTGATGCACGGGACGATGTCTGCGACGATGAATGCGAACATTGTAGCCACGGTGAGCGCCATCGCGAGCAGCGATCCTGCGGGCCGGACGCGCACCGCCATTTATCTAATTGCGACTTCAGCGCAATACCAGGTGGAGAGATAGAATAGATGAAAAAATCACGCCGAGAATTTCTGCAAACATCAGCCTGTGGCTTAACTGGCGCCGCAATGATCTCCAGCCTGGGCCAGTTCAACCTGGTTAACGCGATGGTCCAGGAACAGCCAGACGTCGCCGCGGATTATAAAGCGCTGGTCTGCATCTTTCTTAGTGGCGGTTCCGACTGCAACAACATGATCATTCCGTTCGATGACTACGCCACCTACAGCGCCGCGCGCGGCACTTCCGGTTTGGCGTTGTTGCAGTCACAGATCCAAAACACGAAGATTACTCCCTCAAACACGGGCGGCGTTTCGTATTCGTTCCATCCAAATCTTTCGCCGGAGGCAAACAACGCCGGGCAGGCCAAGGGCCTTCTGGATATTTGGAGCGCCGGCAAACTTGCGGTGCTCTGCAATGTCGGTTCGCTGGTGCGGCCCATCACCCGCGCGCAATACAGCGCGGGAATCGGCCGTCCCTATCAACTGTTTTCACACTCCGACCAGGTGGCCCAGCAGCAAACCTGCGTGGCCAACACTGTAGGACAAACCGGCTGGGGCGGAAGAATTGCCGACAAAACAAATTCGCTGAACGGCGCGATTGCGTTGCCGATGAATATTTCACTCGCCGGCACAAGCCTGTTTGCGACCGGGATTAACTCCAGGCAGTTGGCGTTAGCGCCGGCGCCTACCACGTTGGCTAATGTTCTCAATCTCAACTGGAACGGCCCGAGCAGCGCGAACCCTTTTAATAATGGGAGCAGCTACCGGACATTGTTAGGATTCGATCAGGGCACTACTTTGATCAAGGCTTCCACGGATACAACCAGCGCGGCGTTGACGGCTGATGCCGCGTTGAATGCTGCGGGCAATCCAGTGCTGACCGCTACTTTCCCAGCAACCTCGCTCGGAAATCAGTTAGCGCAGATCGCGAAGCTAATAAAGATTAAGGCCACTTTAGGACTGGCGAACGGCCGCCAGATTTTCTTCTGCACACTCGGCGGATTTGATACCCACACCAACGAAACCGGAAGCGACCCGACAAACCCTGCCGGCGGCGCTGCCCAGTCGGGCACACAAGGCGGATTGCTTACGCAACTGAGCCAGGCCATGCGCGCGTTTTACGACGAGATGGTGGCGCAGGGCCTGAGCAATAACGTCACTACTTTCACGTTGTCCGATTTTGGTCGCACACTGCAACCCTCAGGAAGCGGCTCCGGCACGGTGGGCTCGGATCACGCCTGGGGCAGCCACTCTTTTATCATGGGTGGCTCGGTGTTGGGCGGCAGCTTCTACGGATCGACAAGGCCGGATGGCACCGGTCTCCCTTATGGTTTCCCCGCGTTGCAACTAGCTGGGCCCGATGATACCAACAGCAACCGCGGGCAATGGATACCGACGACCTCCATTGATCAATATGCGGCGACTCTGGCCAACTGGTATGGTCTTGCGGTGAGCGATCGAGCGGCGGTGTTTCCTAACCTGGCGACGTTTGCAACACCGACTCTGCCGTTCCTGAGCTGATAAGGGGTTTTCGAAAACTAAGTCAGAATGTTAATAGGACCGAGGTGGGTGGAACACAACTGATTCAGTGTTCACCCGCGCTCGGTCCTTTTGTGAAACCCCATCTTCGACGACGAAGGCAAGATCCAGGACCAACGGTGGTTCTTTACTCCAAGATTGAGGTTGTGAGAATTGGCGTTGGGCTTAAAGCAGAAAATCTTCGCGGTTTGTCTGGTTTTTTCCGGCGTGCTCGGGTTGTATTGGTCCGACCCGACCACGCTGGTTCACGCAAAACGAGGCGATGACCTAAAGAATGATCGGCTCCGCACAGCTGGGCCTGCGGTGCCAGGACAACTTCGCAGTGGATCGGCGCTACGGGAGTTTACCGCGAAGCTCCCACTCAGCTTCGAACAGAACGTTGGTCAGATGGACAGACGCGCAAAGTTTTCCGCGCGCGGCGCCGGCTACAACCTGTTTCTTACTTCTACCGGCGCTCTCCTGGAACTGCGGAAGAGTAACTACAGGGCAAATAGAAAAGGGCGCAGCGAGTTGTCCCGCTCGTTGTTGGGTTTTGATTTGCAAGGTGCGAACGCAAACGCGGTGGCGAAAGGCGTCGGCCAACTTCCCGGCCATCAAAATTATTTAATCGGCAACGATCCAGCCAGGTGGCACACTGATGTGCCGACGTTTCGCGCAGTGCGCTACGAAGAAGTCTATCCCGGCATCAGTCTCACCTACTACGGCAATCAGCAAAAGTTGGAATACGATTTTGCGATCGAGCCCGGCGCGCGACCGCAGGCAATTCGCATGACTTTCGCTCCCGGCGTGCGACCACAGGTTTCCGTTGAAGGTGATCTTGTGTTGCACACAACGGGCGGTGAGGTTCGTCAACTGAAGCCGGTTGTTTATCAGGAGATAAACGGACAGCGCCAGTTGATCGATGGCCGCTTTGTTTTGTTTGGTAAGCGGCAGGCAGGGTTTGCCGTTGCCTCATACGATCTAACTAAACCACTGGTCATCGACCCTACCCTCATCTACTCAAGCTACTTCGGTGGCAGTGGTGATGATCTTGGCGGCAGCATTGCCGTAGACAGCAACAACAATATCTATATTGCCGGCACCACCAGCTCAACTAATTTTCCTTTGCAGGGCGCCGCGTTTGGCGTCAATGCCGGACTGGCAGACATCTTTGTGACGAAGATCGATGCTGCTGGTGCAAACGTTATCTACTCAACTTATGTGGGCGGCAGCGGTCAGGATCGCGGTGACGGCCTCGCCCTCGACGCAAACGGCAACGCCTACGTCGTGGGTCGCGTTGATTCTTTGTCGATCAACTTTCCGACCACCTCTGGTTCTTTCGCGTCCACCTACCGCGGCGGAGATTTTGACGGTGTGGTATTCAAGTTAAACGCACAAGGTAATGCGCTCGCGTATTCAGGCTTTCTTGGTGCCGAAGAGAATGATTCGGTCGAAGGCATCGCCGTTGACGCGACCGGAATCGCGTATGTCACCGGAGGTACAAAATCAATTGGCTTTCCCACCACGGTCAATGCCTACCAGCCTACGCGCGCCGGCGACACCGATGCATTTCTGGCGAAGATCAATCCCGCCGGTTCGGCGCTGCTCTACGCAACCTACCTGGGAGGCTCTGGAAGTGATCGGGGTAGCGGCGTAGCGATAGACCAGAGCGGCAATGCCTATGTGGCCGGTTTCACCAGTGCGCTCGACTTTCCGACCGAAAACGCGTTTCAGAATAGTCTTGGCGGAAGCTTTGACGCGTTCGTTGCCAAGTTTGACACTAACTCGAGCGGCACGGCTTCGCTTGTCTTTTGTTCGTATCTCGGCGGGACAGGGGACGATAAAGCTTATGGACTCGCCATCGATAGCGGCGGAAACAATCTCTATATCATCGGTCAAACGTCTTCAAATAACTTTCCGTTACTTGCCCCCGCCCAACCGGCGTTTGGCGGCTCGTTTGATGCCTTCGTCGCCAAGGTTTCAACCACCGGCGCCAAGATCTACGCGACTTATCTGGGCGGAACCGGTGACGATCGCGGCACCGGTATCGCAGTTAACTCCGCTGGCGCGGCGTACGTAACCGGTTTCACTTCGTCCACAAATTTTCCCACGGTGACGCCGTTGCAGCTTTCGAATGGCGGAGGCTTTGATGCCTTTGTTGCGAAGTTGAACCCGGCCGGAAGCGCGTTTGTATATTCGACCTACCTCGGTGGTAGTGCGAATGAAAGCAACACTACTACCGGCACCTCGACTAATCCGATTGCGCTCGATGCCTCGAGCGACGCGTACGTCACCGGCTTTACATCGTCGACGAACTTCCCAACCGTGACGCCGCTACAGCCTGCCAAAGCCGGGGGTCAGGACGCATTTGTTATCAAGATTGCCGATGCCACGCCCGCCGCGGACTACTCGATCTCGATCGTGCCGGGTTCACGCACCGTGGTTCCGGGCGGCGGCACCACCTACATGGTCACCGCTACTCCCGTCGGCGGTTTCACCGGCACGATTTCATTGAGCGCGTCCGGTTATTCGAATGATTCGACGGCGAGCTTCAATCCCACCACCATCGTTATCACTGACGCGTCGGCAAAGTCGTCCACGCTAACAGTGACCACCACTGCGGCGACGCCGCCGGGAACCTATTCCCTGAACATCGTTACGACGAGCGGGAACTTGCAGCACGGCGGCATGGTGCAGCTTTTTGTTTCGGGGACAGCCAGCGCGAATCTGGCCATTACGAAGACAGCATCGCCAAACCCGGCAACCTCGCTGGCCAATCTCACCTATCGCATCACGGTGACGAACAATGGTCCCTCGCCCGCGACGAATGTGACGCTTAGTGATCAGTTGCCGGCAGGCCCGGCGCTTGTTTCCGTGATCCCGCCCCAGGGTGCTTCATGCAGCGGCACCACGACGATCATTTGCAACCTGAACTCAATAGCGAATGGTGCCGCCGCCGTCATAAACATCACGCTGACGCCGCAGGCAGCCGGGCAGTTGTCCAATACTGCGAGCGTCATCGCCACGGAACCTGATCCCGGCACAAATGATAACTCGACCACAATTCAAACGACCGTGAATGCGCCGGCCAGTGGTCCATCAATGCTCGATCCCAACCTTTCGGTGACGACGGTTGTCAGTGGCTTGTCGCAGCCGACCAGTTTGGCGTTCCTCGGCAACAACGATTTCCTGGTACTCGAGAAAAATACCGGGAAGGTGCAGCGAGTTGTTAACGGGGTAATCCAAAGTCCCGCGCCGCTCGATCTGCCCGTCAATAGCGCATCAGAACGCGGCGCGCTGGGCATCGCCCTGCATCCAAACTTCCTGCTCAATGGCTACGTCTACCTTTACTGGACCGAAAGCAGCACCGGTGTCGACTCAACCAACCTGGCGGATGTGTTCCAACCTTTGTCGAATCGCGTTGACCGTTACATATGGAGTGGCTCAACGCTCACGTTTGACAGGAACCTGATCAAGTTGCGGGCTTACCAGGCTGACCCGAGCCAGCCGTTGCGGGGAAATCATAACGGCGGAGTTCTGCGTTTTGGTCCGGACGGCAAACTCTACATTCTGATGGGCGACAATGGCCGGCGCGGACTACTTCAGAATAATCAACTCGGACCGGTGCCTGACGATCAGTTTGGCGGCCCGGAGCCCGACGACGCTCACCTGACTGGTTTCATTCTCCGGCTTAACGACGATGGCTCAACGCCAAGCGACAATCCGTTCTTCAATGTCTCGACGCCGCTCACCGGCCAGGCGGCGGTGAATATCAAAAAACTTTACGCCTATGGCGTGCGCAATGGGTTTGGTCTCGCCTTCGATCCGTTGTCAGGAAATCTTTGGGATCAGGAAAACGGCGACGACGCGTTTGACGAAATGAATCGCGTAACCGCCGGATCGAATAACGGTTGGGTCGAGATGATGGGACCGGTGAGTCGCGTCGCGCAATTCAAGCAAATCGAATCGACTTACGGCAACGGCGACTTGCAACAGTTGCGCTGGCCGCCGTCTCTGATCGCCGATACTCCGGCCGCGGCGCTGGCGCGTCTATACCTGTTGCCCGGCGCGCACTACAACGATCCGGAATTCAGTTGGAAGTATGCAATTCCGGCCGCGCCACTCGGCTTTGTTCAGGGCAGGGGACTCGGCCCTCAATTTGAGGGTGACATGTTTGTGGGGGCGGCGCGTTCGTTCCTGTCAGGTGGCTTTCTTTTCCGCTTCAAACTGACCACGGACCGCCTGCACTTTGCCTTCAGTGATTCGCGGTTGAACGATCTGGTTGCGGACAATCAGGACAAGTTTGATCTCACCGAAAGCGAGTCGCTGCTGATCGGCCGCGACTTTGGCATCACCACAGACATTGAGACCGGACCCAACGGCAATCTCTATATCGTCTCAAACACCAACAGCGCGGTTTACCAAATTTCCGGAACGCAGCCGCTCCTGTTCACCGCCAACCTGGACGGTGCGCAGGAAACTCCGCCAAACAATTCAACTGCAACCGGCACTGCAACCGTGTTGTTAAGTCCTGACGAAAAGACGGCGCGCGTTTCGCTAGCCTTCAACGGACTTTCGAGTGCTGAAACCGCCGCGCACATCCATGGTCCCGCTGCGCCGGGCTCGCCTGGTTCTATCCTTTTTCCGCTGCCCAACGGCAGTTTCACTGACTTCCTGATCTCGCCTTCGCCTACGGATGTACAAAATCTGAAGAACGGGCTGTTGTATATCAATGTTCACAGCAGCAGTTTCCTGGGTGGTGAGATCCGCGGTCAGTTTCAGAGTCAGGTATTCGCGAGAAGCGTGCAGTTCAATTCCGCGAATTACATAGTCAGCGAATCAGCCGGGCGCGCAACTCTTACATTAACCAGAGTCGGCAATACCGCGACGCCGGCCACTGTCGAATATGCCACCAGCAACTCCGCCGCTACCAACTGTAACGTCAATACCGGCGTGGCCTCGTCGGTCTGTGATTATTCAACGTCGTTCGGCAAGGTTTCTTTCGCACCCGGCGAAACCATTAAAACAATTCTCATCCCCCTCGTTGACGACGCATATGCCGAGGGAAACGAAACCTTTACGGTCACTCTCAGCAATCCTGCTGGTGGCGTGCTTGGGTCGCCCAGCACCACGACCGTAACGATAAATGACAACGATAGCGTGACCGGCCCGAACCTTATCGACCAGGCAGACTTCTTTGTGCATCAACACTACGTCGATTTTTTGAATCGCGAGCCTGATCCACCTGGCCTCGGCTTCTGGACAAACCAGATTACATCGTGTGGCTCCGACGCTCAGTGCATTGAAGTGAAGCGTATTAACGTGTCAGCCGCGTTCTTCCTTTCAATTGAGTTTCAGGAGACAGGCTATCTCGTTTACCGGTTCAATAAATCTGCTTACGGGAATATGCCTGGCGCGCCAGTGCCTTTGAAGCTCAACGAGTTTCTGCCGGATACGCAGCAGATAGGGAAGGGTGTAGTCGTTGGTCAGACTGGCTGGGAGCAGGTGTTGGAAAGTAACAAAGTCGCCTTCGCACAGGATTTCGTTGCGCGTGCGCGTTTTACCAGTGCTTACCCGACCACGCTGACGCCAGATCATTTTGTCGACACGCTTTTCTTTTTGGCTGGTGTCACACCTTCAGCGACTGACAGGAACACCGCCATTAACGAGTTTGCCGGGGCCGGGAACACGACAAACACAGCGGCGCGCGCTCGCGCGTTGCGGGATGTGGCGGAAAACTCAATCCTCAAGCAGCAAGAAACAAACAAAGCCTTTGTGCTCATGCAATACTTTGGCTACCTGCGCCGCAATCCCAACGAGGCACCGGACACCGACTTCAGCGGCTACAACTTCTGGCTTAACAAACTCAACCAGTTTAACGGCAACTTCGTGACTGCCGAGATGGTCAAAGCCTTTATTGTCTCAGGCGAGTATCGTCAACGCTTCGGTCCGTAGCTTGTCAGCAGCAGGAGCCGTAGCGACCGGCTCTCCATTGCACAGGGTCGACGGCGAGCAGTAGGCAGACGCTCTAACCAGCGCGGCTGCGCCGCCGCTCAGTGCGGAAAGGCTCCGCCTTTCCGACCCTTTATTTCTTGAGGCTGCGCCTCATCTGGCGGCAAAGCCGCCCGGGAAAACTGACCGACACAACACGAGGATTAAATCCCACAAACTTGAACGTAGAGGCGTTTGATATTAGATTGTCTCCACTCTCCCGAGTCCCGGCCATTAATTGCGAGATTATTTAAGCCCAGTCGCGTTAATTGATTTCAAGGAAGGGTTTAGATGCTTCATTCCCCTCACCGCTTTACGTCGCGCAAACCGAGATATCTAGCGAGTGCGCTTGGAGTGCTCGGCTTGTACTTGCTCCTGTTTGCGCCTTCCATTTATGCGCAGGCCCCCGGCTTCAACGCCCCCGAAAAGCCGAAATCAACGGCGGAAGTATCAGTTCAAGTGAAGGCTGCGCGCGGCGAAGCTCCCTTGAGTAATCTGTACGCCCACCTCAAAGTTGACGCATCAAAGATCAAACACCTTCCGGCTCTCGCTGCCCGCGAGAAGCAGAAAGAATTGTCAGAAAAGATTTTGCGGATCGGCGTCGTAAGGTCTCTCGACCATTCGCTCAGTCCGTTGACCGACGGATCACTTTACTGGATACCCGAGGGCAATGTGCGCGTGATGGGGATCGTCTCGGAAGGAGCGCTCTATACGCGCGCCCACTTCACCGGGATGTCGCTGCCTGCCGGGGCGCGCGTCTTCGTCTATTCGATGAAGAATCCGGACGACTTCTACGGTCCGTATGAAGGCCATGGTGCTGCGGAGGATGGAGCGTTCTGGACTCCACCAATCGAGGGCGACGGAGTAGTGATCGAATACTTCACTCCGAACGGAACCCAACCAGCCGGGACTCCTTTCAAAGTCTCAGCCATCAGCCATGTCTTTAAGGACGTATCGCAAACAGATGCGGCCGGCCTGTGCAATCTCGAAGTCACTGCCGAATGGGCCAACGTGGCAAAGTCTGTGGGCATGCTTGATTTCGTAACCGGAGGTTTCGAGGCCCAATGCACAGGCACATTGCTAAACGATCAGGCCAGCGATCAGATTCCCTATCTGCTGACGGCCAATCACTGCATCAGCACCCAGACAGAGGCGCAATCGCTGCGTGTCTATTGGAACTACACTACCGGCGACAGCCCGCCCGGTGGCACGCCGTTCACAGATGGTTCGAACCTACTCGCTACCGGAACAGGTAGCGATTTTACGTTTGTGCGGTTGACCGGCTCCTTACCCGGAGGACTCTTCTTCTCCGGGTGGGACCCCAACCCTGTTCCGCTATCAACTTCAGTTACCGGCATCCATCATCCGGAAGGTTCACACAAGCGCATTTCTTTTGGAGCAACCAACTCAAACTGCTTGGGTGGTCTTCCTGGTCCATGCGCGAATTTTACGCACGTCGGGTGGAACTCGGGGGTGACCGAGCCGGGTTCGTCCGGTTCTGGAATATGGACAGGCTCTGGCGCCAACGCGCAGCTTGTAGGAACGCTGACTGGCGGCCTCTCTTCTTGTAGTAATCCCACGGGCAACGATGAATACGGCAGCTTTAGTGCGACCTATCCGAGTATCTCCGCTTTCTTAAGGCCGCCGCCTCGGACGCTCACGGTCGCTTCGTCGAATCCCGCAAGCGGAGTCAATATCACTGTCACGCCGAGCGACAATGGCGGCCAAGGCGACGGCTTGACGCTATTCACGCGTACTTACAACCAGAATACGACGGTGACGCTCACAGCGCCGGCAGTCGCAAGCGGAAACAACTTTCAAAAATGGCAGCGTGATGGAGTGGACTTAACTACGAATCAATCAGCCAGTGTGGTCATGGGTGCCGATCACACGATGACGGCGGTCTATGTCACACCCCGAACGCTCACGGTCGCATCTTCGAATCCGAGTAGCGGTGTGGGTATAACGGTTAGTCCAAATGACAACAGTGGTTTGGGGAACGGCACGACGCAGTTCACGCGTACATACAATCAGTTTACAACTGTGAACCTGACCGCGCCCGCCACCGTCGGTACAAGCACTTTTTGGAAATGGCAGGTGGATGGCGTCGATTATGTACAGAGTCAATTCGCAACCGTGACGATGAACTCTGATCATACCGCGACGGCTATTTACGTCACTGTAACGCCGACGCCTACGCCGACTCCGGTTCCCGGAGCGGGTGCGCAGCCGATTGTGTTCGTGAAGCAAGGATCTTCGCCCAACAGCGGCGCTGACATTTACCTGGTAAACCTCGACGGCACAAACGTCGTGAATATCACCGAAACTCAGGGTGACGATCTCCGTCCCGCGTGGTCACCGGATGGTTGGCGACTGGCATACACCTGTCGCCGCCAGGCTGATGGCAGTGTAAATGGACCGCAGCGCATCTGCGTTCGCAACAGCGACGGAACAGGGTTTGCGGTGCTCTCTCAGACGCTGGCTGAGGACTTCGGTCCGGCGTGGTCGCGCGACGGTAGCCAAATTGCGTTCACGAGCTTTAATCCAGGCTTCCAGACAATGGTCACCATTTTCAACGCTGACGGCACGGGTCGTCGCCCACTGAATGTAGATCTGCTTGGAGCGAGCAATCCTGACTGGTCTCCCGACGGCCAGTGGATCGCCGTTGATTACCTGAACTCGATCTGGATTTCGCGTGTATACAGCTACGGCTACCTTCGATTGACAAATGCGACCTTCGATTCCCGGCCGCGTTATTCACCCGATGGATCGAAAATAGTTTTTCAGAGCAATCGTGACGGCAACACCGAGATCTATGTGATGAATTCGAACGGCGCCGCGCAGACACGACTGACAACCAATCCGGCAATCGATTCAAGTCCGACGTGGTCGCCGGACGGCACAAAGATTCTGTTTACAACGACACGCGATGATCCGATGAAACCGGCGCTCTACGTAATGAATTCAGACGGAAGTAATCCCACAAAAGTGACCGACGGCAGCGATGGCGTCTGGCGCTCAATTCCGGCCGCGCCTGTCATTATCAAGGAAACAGGCACAAACAACGTCGCGGCCCTCGACTCTGTGACTTTCGTGCGCGGGCCGTTCCGGCTTTTTAATCCCAATAACTTCAGCGCCGATCAGCGCACGCGAATAATCCTGTTCACCTCGAACCTCGGACTCACGCAATCCAATCTCAGCGACCCTGCAATTCTGGTCGTCGACGTGCCAGGCTACAATTTACCGGTTGAAAACGTTGGCGTACTGTCCGGGGTGCCAGGACTGAGTGGTTCCTACATCATCGTCAGACTCCCCGATGGGTTACCGACAGGAGCCCTGCAACTGAGGGTCAGGGTACGCAGCGTAACTAGTGACGCAAGCACGCTAAACATCTCCCCTTAGCAGGCGAAATTATCACTGCCATTCCCGCTCTATTTCTTTGAGTTGTCTTGAGGCAGCCCGGGGGAAGGTCAGCCAGTTGTATTTGCGGACCCTTGCTGCGGCGAAGGCTACTAGCATTTTCATTGTCTAACCAGCGTTTGGTAGCACCGCCAAGCTCGAGAGTGATGATGTGAGTTTCACTGTTTCAAGGCTCACCGTAATAACTTGGCCGATCAGAACCTTCAGTCCTTCCTAATTACTCGTGCTTCTTTAAGGATCGTGTTTTCCGGGTCGATAGTGATTCTCTCCGGAGCTTCGTCGAGGTTTACCTCTTCAACAGTTTGCCTGCCGGTTGGTTTCAGAGCGACGCGCCGCTTGCCGTTTGCGGTCATGATGTCAACGGGCACGGCGTTGGGGAAGGCGGGTTCGGGTTGAAGTTGTTTCAGCAGGAGCCTGGCCTTGTTTGTGTTCTTGTTCCATTCCCAAAAAAGTTCGTAGCTTGGGTGCCCGGACCCATAAATCCACCGCGCAAAAAAATCCTTCAAGTCTCGGCCTGACACTTTCTCGAAAGCCGCACGCAAATCTTCACTCGTCGCGGTCGCGTTCTGATGCTCCGCGTAGTAGATGCGAATGCCGCGAAAGAAGTGCGCGTCTCCCAGTTCTGAGCGAAGCATGTGCAGGACCCAGGCGCCCTTTTGATAGTTGTTGGGATTCAGGAGTTTGAAGAGATCTTCAGTGTTGCTGTCATAAATGGACGTGCGCGTTTGTTTCTCGTAATTAAGATAAGTCTGCGCTTCCTGCCGCATGTAGCGCTGAAAGGCCGGCTCGCCTTCATAGTGCTGGATGAAGAGTCCGGCGAAATAGTCGGCAAAGCCCTCGCTCAGCCAGAGATCAGACCAGGTAGACTCGGTCACTGAATCGCCAAACCACTGATGCGCGATCTCATGCGCGCTAACATTCCGGAGAGCATCGCGAATCTTGAAGACACTACTCAGCGGTTCTTGCGGTTGCGGATCAAACAACGTGCTTGAGAAAACGATGGCGCTGGAATTCTCCATGCCGCCAAAGCGGGTGGCGCCAATAATCAACGCGAGTTTTTCGTAAGGATAGGGCGCAACAGTCTGACTGAAAAACTTCAGCGAAGGATTCGCCGCCGCGAAACCCTGCATCGCATAGGCTGCATCCGGCTGCGGCACATAATAGACAAGCGGGACCGTCTCGATGGGAGGCTCGACGCGCGCAAAATCGCCGACGGCAATGATCATGCAGTACGGCGGAATCGGAACTGCCTCAATATAGGTCCAGGTGCGGGTCGTCTTCCCAGAGTTCTCAACGTGACTGAGTTTGCCATTCGCCACTACCAGGTCGTGAGCGGGCGCAGTGATGGAAAAGGTTATCGTCGCTTTTGCCGCTGGATGATCGAGACAGGGAATCCAATGATGCGCGCGGTCAGGCCAATTGTCGCCGAGGGCCGAGGGCTTGCCGGCCTTGTCGGCCGTCAATACCAAGCCATCTTTAGGCTTTCCATGATAGGAAATCGTAACGACGAGGCTTGTGCCCTGGCGCACTCGCTCCGAGAGTTTAATATTGATCAGACCGGCAGAGCGCGTGTACTGCGCGCTTCGATTATTGACGGCGACGGCGTCAATCGGCAGCTCGCCGAAATCCAAATCGATCTGCGAGAGCGAATCCTTCAGGGAGAGAATTGTTATCTCGGCCCTGGCGCTCGTGATTTCGGTTAACTTGTCGTTAAAGGTGAGCGCCACGTTGTAGTTTGTGGGTTTCCAGGTATCGCTGAGACGCTCGGTGCGCGCCGCGAACGACTGGGTAGCAAAGGCGCAGAGAATCAGCGCTCCGGTTGCACAAATACGAAACGGGTTTCTGACTTTGGACTTTGGACTTTGGACTTTGGACATAGCTCTCGCTTTGTCAGTTATCTAATTCCCAGCAGCAACAGCGCGGAGCGGTCAGACACCTTTCGCGTCTCCGACTGTTCCCATTCGCGATAGGCGGCCAGTTCCTCTTCTCCCAGTGGTCGATTGCCAAGTCGTGCCGCGGGCGTTCGCTCGAAAGCACGATCTGTCAATGCCATATGCGCATTGCGAATATTCAACGAATCGGTTTTCGCGAGCGCCGCTTCGGCAGCTTCGACGCTGGGAAAAAACTCTTCGTACGCCAGCAGATGCCAAACGGTTTCAGCACCTTCGCCGTCTATGGCGAGAATACGGAGCAGGCCCCATCCGCTTTCAAGTTGAAAAATCAGATCGTCGCCTGGCGCAAATTGATGGGGCATGATTGATACCGAAGGGTAGCATGATTCTTAGCGTTAGATCTAAAATCGCGCCAATTGCATGAGCATCGATTCGCAGAAAAACTACTACGAAATCCTGGGCGCTAACGAACGCACGTCGCTGCGCGATCTCGAGCGACTCTACAAGCGCATGGCGGCTCGGTGCCATCCCGACCGAGGCGGCAGCGAGGAAGAAATGAAGTCTCTCAACGAGGCGTACGGCGTGCTGAGAAATAAGGAAACGCGGCAGGCGTATGACTCTCAACGCGCAAAGCCCGCCGTTAGTTTTGTTTCAGTGACTTCGCCGACGGCGCAGGACGTCGGGCTTCTTGGCCACGGCTTGAGCGCATTTTTCTGTCTTCTCATCGGATTGTTCCTCTTGTTCCTTGTTCGTTTTCAGTGGATTTGGTTCCTGTGGCCTTTAGCGATCCTCGCGGTGCTGGTAGTTCTCGCCGGAGTGATGATGGCCCGCAGCACCATGCGCGCGATAAACACCGCCCTGCCAGTTTCTAATCCATTCAGACGCTACGTGCGCGTGCAGGAAGCAGTTTTTTGGAGCGTTGTTATCGCAAGTGGCTATGGCGTCTACCTTTTGCTGACTGCAATGTGAGAAGCTGTCGAGATGATATTCTCCGGACTCGACCTTTTGTTTCTCGAGGTTAATAGCGTCGAGGAATCGCTCGCCTTCTACAACGGCGTGCTCGGCTTTGATATCGATAGGCACAGTCCGGAATCCGAACCGCCGATGGCCACCTTACTCGCCGGGGCACTGAAGATCACCTTGGCCCAGCATTTGGAGACGATGTTGAAGCGAGGCCGGGGTGTCAGCTTTTTTCTTGGCGTCGCTGACGTCGACGGATATTATCAGCAACTAAAAGAACGAGGCGCCGAAGTTTGGCCGCCGGCGGACGAAGGATGGGGCGGTCGCTTCATCACCCTCCAAGATCCTGACAAGTATAGGTTGTTCTTCGTCCAGTGGTCTGAAGAAGAGTCTGAAAGGCAGGAGCAGACGGCGGCAATCGCCGATTAGCAGGAGCTTCGCAATGGAACGACAGCACACCGAAAACTTGTTTCGCCGTTACAAAGGGAAGATCGTCACCGTCAGGGCTATCTCTGGCCTTGTGTATAAAGGTCAGGTAGGAGAAATAACTAACGACTACGTTTTACTCACGGATCGCCAGACTCCAGGCGATCCGCAAACCTTTGTGCTCTACGAGGCAATTGAGTCGATCGTGGTCGACGAAACCCAAGGCTAGAAAACCCTCCGAACCAATCTTAGACAATGCGACCACCGCTCTCGCCAAAGCAACCAAACCTCTGGTAAGCTCGTTTCATCGGTAGCACGCACTTGCAGTCACGGGCCGCGCGGCTTCGAACAGTCTGGAAAAGTCTGATGCATTACGTCGAAAATCCTCCAAACCCCTGGCTCACGCATTCCGTTGAGTGGCTCGGTGAGCCGCCCGAGGCAAAGCTCGAAATCTTCGAAGAGACGCAAACGCGCACAATCATTACGCACAACGACAGTCCCGACGTCGGCTTCGACTACACGGTTAACTGCTATCGCGGCTGCATCCACGGCTGCACTTACTGTTTCAGCCGGCCCACGCATGAATACCTCGGCTACGGAGCCGGGACCGATTTTGATCGCAAAATCGTCGTGAAGGTTAATGCACCGCGGCTTCTCCGCCAGGAACTGATGAAGCCATCGTGGAAGGGCGCCGAGATCGTCTTCTCATTTACTTCAGATCCGTACATTCCCCTCGAAGCCAGCTACAAACTAACGCGACAGTGTCTGGAAGTGTGTGCGGAGTTTCGCCAGCCAATCGGAATTATCACCAAGTCAGCGCTAATCCGCAGAGACATTGACGTGCTGCAACAGTTGTCGCGCGATGCGCACCTTGGGGTGTTTTTCACGATCCCTTTTACCGAGCGGGAAGTGGCGCGAGCAGTTGAGCCTTACGCGCCTTTGCCCGAAGCGCGCTTTCACGCGATGGCCGACCTCGCTGCCGCCGGAATCACTGTTGGGATTGGCATCGCACCAGTCATTCCGGGGTTGAGTAGTGAACTGCCGGTTCTGCTGAAGCGTGCGAAAGAAGCGGGTGCTACGCTCGCGTTCATCAATATGCTCAGACTACCCGGCAGCGTGGCCCCATACTTTGAGGAGCGTTTGCGCGATAAGCTGCCGACCCGGGCGAAGCGGGTTTTGAATCGCATCCGCGAAGCGCGCGGCGGCAAGTTGAATTCGAGTAAATTCGGTGAACGCATGCGCGGCCAGGGCGAATATTGGGCCGCGACGGAACGCCTGTTCAAGATTCATTGCGAGCGGTTAGGCTTCAACCGCACCAGCAAGCGCGTCCCGCTGGGCCAAAGCACCTTTCGCCGGCCAACGGCCCAAGCGAATCTCTTCGGGTAGTTCTCATTAGGAAAACGACTAACTAGTCGCGGATGAACGCGGATTGTCACGAATCTGAACACGCTGCAAACCAACCTTTACTCTTTGAATCTGATCCGTGTTCCTGAGCGCAAACCTGCGGCCAACTTCCTGTCATTATCCGTTTCACTAGAGACAGACTCCACGCCTTTATCTATAATAGCCGCGCATTCCCCTACAGCCCGAGCACATCCCCAGGAGGCTCAACCATGATGCTAATCAGACATGTTATCCAGGATCGGGAGCCTTATTCGATGAACGCTTCAGCAACCGTGCAGGATGCCGCCGAGTTTATGGCAACGCGCAATGTCGGCGCCGTTTGCGTCGTTGACGACGCCGGCAAACTTCTCGGAGTGTTTTCTGAGCGAGATGTTTTGCGACGAGTAGTTGTACTACGGCGCAATCCAGCGGAAGTAAAGGTCGGAGACGTTACCAGCGAGTTGCGAGCAGTGATCAATTGCGATGAAACTCCGCATCAGGCGCTCGAAAGAATGGAAGTGATTGGCACGCGTCACTTACCGGTGGTGGACGGTGAGCGTTGGGTGGGCATGCTGTCGATGCGCGATCTGATGCGCGTTGAACTTGGTGAGCAAGGGGATGAGATCAAACTGCTGCACGAATACATTCAACACTAGACGCTTCGGTGAAAGTTGAAATGGTAGAGGAAGGCGCGCAAGATCGCTAGGGGGATTTAATGTGGCAATCACGGTCAATCGACGAAACTCTTCCATCTCCGATCACCTTAAACGAGTCATGCATTGCCCTTTCCCTCTGTTAGTCACTTCCTCTTTCTTTCTTCTCACGCTGCTTGTATTTGCCTGCGGGCATGCGCCACCGGGTCGCGGCGCCGGGGAGGTTGAATCAACTTCACAAAGAAGTGCGGCGGGGGAAGCCCCACAAGTAAGGTTTCGGGTTGAGACTGTTGTAGGGAATCTGCAAGTACCCTGGTCAATAGTCTGGGCGCCGGATGGACGCATGCTGTTTACAGAACGTCCGGGCCGCGTGCGGGTATATCAGAACGGCAAGCTCGCGGCCCAACCACTCTTCACGGTTCCCGATGTAGCGCCTTCGGGCGAAGGCGGATTGATGAGCATTGCTCTTCACCCGCAATTTGCCGCCAATCACCTCCTATATCTTTCCTACGTTTACAACGGCGACAATCAATATGTGCGGATAGTCCGCTACCGCGAATCGGCGAACGGACTCGTCGATCGGCGAGTCATTGTTGAGGCTATTCCTGCGGCGCAATATCACGCGGGTTGCAGATTGCGTTTCGGTCCTGACGGGAAGCTCTACATTACTACCGGCGACGCGACGCGACGCGATCTGGCGCAGCAATTGGATTCCCTCGCCGGAAAAATTCTACGCGTGAACGACGACGGCTCGGTTCCCGCAGACAATCCATTCGTTGGGCAAAAGAACTCGCGACCGGAGATTTGGTCTTACGGACACCGCAATCCTCAGGGACTCGATTTTCAACCTGGAACCAATCTGATTTTTGAGACTGAACATGGCCCAAGCGGGTTTGACGGACCCGGAGGCGGTGATGAAGTCAATATTGTAGAGAAAGCGAAGAATTACGGTTGGCCTACTATTCATCACACCCAGACTCAAGCGGGTATGGAAGCTCCGCTGTTGGAGTACACACCCGCGTGCGCACCGGGAAGTGGCATGTTCTATCGTGGCGCAGTGTTTCCGGAATTTCGCGGCAACTTCTTTTTTGGCTGTTTGCGGGGCACACGGCTTATTCGCGTCACGCTCGATGGACGTCGCGTGGTTACGCAGGAAAATCTTCTCGAGGGAAAATACGGTCGAATCCGCGACGTAGCTGAAGGTCCTGATGGTTACCTCTATTTCTCAACTTCCAACCGGGACGACCGCGGCTCGCCGGCGACTGACGACGATCGTATTATCCGGTTGGTGCCGGTTAGGTAAGGGAAGCAACAACTGGAAAGGAAAAGACATGACAACAGCGCAAAAGCCCGCGGGCGTTGAACAGGAGATGTCTGACGCAGAGCGGCAGGTACGGGTTGATTTGGCGGCTGCTTATCGTCTCGTCGCCAACTATGGCTGGGACGATCTGATCTTCACACACCTGTCGGCGCGCGTGCCCGGACCTGAGCACCACTTTCTGATCAACCCTTACGGGATGATGTTTGAAGAAATCACGGCGTCGAGCCTGGTTAAGGTAAATCTCCAAGGCGAGATTGTTGCGGCTTCACCGTATTTTGTTAATCCGGCAGGCTTCACAATACACAGTGCCGTCCATGCCGCTCGCGCAGACGCACTCTGTGTGATTCATCTGCACACGGACTATGGCATAGCGGTGTCTGCGCAGAAGGATGGCCTGCTGCCAATTTCACAGCATTCGCTTTTTGCGTTGGCGTCTCTGGCCTACCACGATTACGAGGGACTGGCTCTGAACGAGGAGGAGAAGTCACGACTTGTGGCAGATCTCGGGAATAAGAACGACATGATCCTGAGGAATCATGGTTTGTTGACGGTGGGGCAAACTCCTGCGGAGGCGTTTCTTTCGATGTATATCCTGGAGCGCGCCTGTCGGATTCAGATTCTCGCCCAATCTGGAGGTGCGCCACTGCCGGTCATTAACGGAGCTATTCTTGAAAAAGTAGCGTCGCAGTTAGGCGCAGTAACCGTTGGTCAGGGGGCGCAACTTGCATGGCCCGGCCTACTCCGAAAACTTGATCGGATCGATCCCTCCTATCGAGACTGATTCTCGAATCTCAAAATCCAAGCTGAGTCTGCGGCTTAGGCCTTCTGTGCCAGGATGGCAGTCTTGCTCCAGCCAATGACTTGCAAAGGCGGAAAGCGATACTCGTGAACCAGGCGGAAGTGTTCTTCAGTCTGGCTGAGTATTTCCCGGCGCGGGTGCTTCTTGAAGCGAAAAAGAATTTCGAGGAAGGTGGTTGCCGGTGATGGCCGGCAGGGGATGTGCAGCAAGTGACCACCTGGTGCGATCACTCTTGAGAGTTCTGTCATCCCTTCGCCCAACGGTACGTATTCAAGGGCCCCGCTGGTGACGACGAGATCCAGCGAATTGTCGGTGAAAGGAAGTGACAAGAGATTGCCCTCGGCAAACGTCACGTCGCGCGTGCGTCCCGGACTTTCGACCACCGCTTTTCGCGCAGCGCTGATAGAAGTCGCGGAAAGGTCAAGGGCAGTGATGTTGACGGGGAAGTGGAGCGAACGGAGTAACGCCAACGTGAGCAAGCCTGTTCCACAACCGGCGTCGAGAATTTTAGCTCCCCGAGAAACCGGCAGGGGATGGTTTGCAAAATACTGATCGAGCGATCGGCCATAGCCGTTAAGCTTGAACGTCAGGTCATAGTAAGCCGCTATCTTGTCGTAGTATGACCCAGCCCGAGCTTCGGTCTTGGTTGCAGTCAGGACGTATTCCATTAAATGTGCTCCCGGCCTTTTAAGTCAGCATCGATCAGATTCGGATCGGAAAAGAAATGCGCGTCATTGTAGCCTCCTCCTATTGTTTACTCAACATGCAAAGTCAACTTTGACCTCCGCGGTCAGGCCGAATCCGGAGTTCTTCTGGGCGAACCGCGAGGCCATTACTGTTAGATGCAGAAAAAACCCATAATTGCTCGGGGAAGCGCAAGATCGGATAAATCGCACGTTCCTTCAAAGGGTCAACAGGTAATTCTCGGAGAAATGATCCCAACTAGGAGGAGAGCACCGTGAAGAGAGCATTATTACTTTGTTGCGGAGGAGTTGCGCTAATCGCCGTCAGCGCTTTCGTCGTTTCAAATTCCCGCACGCAAGCCGCGACAACTGAACCCCGCGGCGATTACCGTGTGCCGGTCGCTTATGAACGCGGGTTTGAAGTTCAGATTCTGGTCAACGGACGGCCGCTGGAGGCATACGAAGCCCGCGGCACCACCTACATCGAGGCCATTGCTGGTGCTGAGTATGAAGTCAGAATCAGAAATCCCTTGCCTTATCGCGTCGCCGTGGCATTGTCCGTAGATGGCCTTAACTCAATAGACGCGCGGCATACGACAGCATGGAATTCAAGTAAGTGGGTGATCGAGCCGTATGGAACCATCAGCGTTTCTGGATGGCAAATGAGCTCGGAGCGAGCACGGCAGTTTTATTTTACTTCGGAACGAGACTCCTACGGCGCTAAGCTTGGGCAAACAGCAAACCTGGGACTTGTCTCGGCTGTATTCTTCCGCGAACGGCGGCCTTATCCGGTTCCCGTTGCTCCTCCTCCTCGACCACGTCCAATCTATGAGGACGATGGACGCAACAAAAGTTCCGAAGCGCCAACAGCCGGAGCCGAGTCTTCAGTTGCACGATCTGACTCGAGCCGTCAAGAATCAGCAGGAACACGCAGAGGCCAAATTGCTCCAGAAGGCGATGACGACTATGCGGCCACCGGAATTGGGCGCTCGGTTCAGAATGATGTGCGCTGGGTAAATATGGAATTGGATTCGCGACCGGCCGGAGAAGTGGTAATTCGTTATGAATACTACGCGGCGCTGGTGCGCCTGGGAGTTATACCCCGTCCTTATCCGCGGCCGGATCCACTACGAAGACGGGAGCGCGCTTCCGGTTTTCAGGATAGGCGATTCAGTCCGGAACCATGACAAGCAGTGGGCGGTAGGCAAAGGGCAGTGGTAGAAGGCAGACGGTTGTCTCACCGCTCCGCTCTCTTCCTACTGCTTTTTGCTTGCTACCGATTTCCTTACCAGGTCAGGCGTGTAGAGTTGCTTGTAGACGCGGTAGTTGTTCATCACCTTCTGCACGTAAGCTTTCGTTTCGTCAAAACCTACTTCTGAAGTAAACACACCAGGGTCTTTTTGTTTCGCACGTCTCACCCAGCGAGCCACATTGTCCTCGCCCCCATTGTAAGACGCGGCAACTGCCTCAAGCAGATTGGGAAACATAGCCGACAACTCAACCAGGTATTCGCTGCCAAGACGAATGGAGGTTGCGGGTTGATAGAGTTCGCTCTCTTGCACGGGAGCCATCCCCGCGTTTGAGGCGTACTTTTGGGCGGCGTCCATGGTGAGTTGCAGTAAACCGCGAGCGCCAGCCGGGGACTTTGCGAGCGGGCGAAAAACGCTCTCCTGACGGATAATCGCGAGGATAAAGCAGGGATCGAGTCGTCGCGACCTTGCGGCAGAGAGGATCACCTGGCGGTAGGGTGCCGGATACTTGTCTGCCAGTGACGCAGCTTGCGAAGCATTGCGTTCTGTACGCTCCGCAACCATCGCGCGCTGTTTACCATCGGCGAGGTTTGCCAGGCGGTCATTCGCGAGCCAACCGTAATACGAATCAACGCCACCGGGAACTGTAAGATAGGCAGCGAATGCTTCGTCTCCGCGGCCGCTCCTTTCCAAACTATAGGCCTTCAGGTAAGCGACCTCGGCAGAGCTTGTAGCCACGCCTTTTTGAAAGCCTCTCCTGCTAAGTTCGTCTGCTGCTGAAATTGCGCGGCGCCAGTTGCTTTCAGCAATCTCCAGCCGCAGTTGGGCAAACAGGGCGTTGGTTTCTGTGGGCGTCCCGGCAAATCTCTGTCGGGTCTGTGCAATCCAGGAAACCGCATCCTGTAAACGCCCAGCCTCACGTAGAGTGTCGATAGCATTCAAATGTGCGGTTTCAATTCTTTCACCGTTTGGAAAGCGATTGACGTATTCGAGGTAGCGGTCTGCTGCATCAGAAGCACGCCCCATTCGTAGCAACGCGGCGGCACTGAAGTTTAATCCCTCGCGACCTTCCTTCGTTGAAGGATACTTCCGGGCCAGCCGGTCATAGGCATTATAGGCCTCAGAGTAACGACGTCCTTGAAAGTAGGACCGGCCAATGCCCAACAGCGCCTCGGCAACGCGAGGATCTTCCGGGTAGTAATTAATCAAGGCCTGCCAATGCTCGCGCGCCTCTTCGAAGGCCCGGTTGGCATGGTAGATGGCGGCCCGGCGAAGGTGTTCCTCAGGTGCCAGGCGAGTTATCGTCCCCTTGGAATTTCTGGCCTCGCGATCCTGGCGTCGTACTGCCGCAAGACTGGCATCGCTGCCCGCCTGCACGGCATTAGTCTGAGGCTGGGTGAAAGAGTCTTTCGCAGCGCCAAGCGGCGGAGCAATTGTTCCAGCAAGGACGCCGAGCAGAACAAATAAAGACAACAAGCTTATCCGAAACTTCACTAGTAAAACCTTTCCTCTTGAAACCACCCAGGAAATTGAAAACTTCAAGCCATCGCTGATCCAACCACTCAATTTACTCACTAGCTTCGATAATTTCGAACGTCGAAACGATTTCCGCGGTTGGTCTAAATGTTGCCGCCACGCTGCAATACTTTTGCTCCGAAAGGTCGATTGCCTGAGCGACCGATCGCTCTGAAATGTTATGCCCGGTGACAATGTGATGCACTGCCATTCGCTGATAGCTTCGCGGATGCTCCGCCCGGCGCTCCCCGCGTACTTCAACGCGATAGTCCGTCAAGATTTCCCGCTTTTTCTTGAGAATGGAAACCACATCCACTCCAGTGCAAGATCCAAGAGCGATCAATAGTAGTTCCATTGGACTGGGGGCCGAATTACGGTCGCGATCAGTATCAATCGTAACCAGGTGTCCTGAAGGCGTGAGTCCATTGAATGAATTAGCACCCAGCAACTGGACAACCGCTTTGGGATCCTCAGCACTCATTCCGGTGACCTCCGCGCAGAGAATAGCACAGGGCCCGGGTCTCGACCTCGACGGGTTGCTGCGGAGATTTTTGAGCAAATGTCTAAAGACATTCACTTATTAGAGCCACAACCCATCCAAATGCGAACAGTTTGCAACAATAAAGCAAGGAAGCTCGGTCATGGCACACTCCTTGTAGTAAGCGCCAAGGCGCTCCCCAATCGTATTGTTTCGCACAGGCGGCGATTGCGTGCGCGATAGAAATTATCAACGACCAATCTAGTATGAGTGCCAAGTAACGTCTGCGCTACTTGTTGTTTTAGAAAGTGGAGGAAGAAAAATGATCGTAATGAAAAAAACTCTGGCTGCGTTTCTTGCCGTGGCTGTGATATCCGTAGGAGCTACGCTTTCTGTTGCTCAACGCACAACAACTTATCGAGGGACAAGCCGCGTAGTGCGGCAGCTGATCCTGCGAATCGAGAGTAACACGGGGGTAATGCGTAACACGTTGAACGCGCAGAATCGGGGTCGCATCAATCGAACCAACAGAGATGATCTCAATGATTTGGTCCAGAACTTAAATGCGGCTGTGGTGCAGTTGAGAGTGCGTTTCGACAGGGGTCAATCGACTGCTGGGGATGCCCAGGAAGTCTTGAACCGGGCCGCGCGGGTTGATGACGTCATGACCGCCAGAACGGTTCGCAACGCGGCGGTGGTTCGAAGTTGGACTAGCCTGCGTGCCGACCTTGATCAACTGGCAACTGCTTATAATCTGAGTTGGCCAGCTATCGGTCAAACCGTTCCAGACCATAATTATCCTAACAACGGCGTCAATCGTTTGACCGGCACCTATCGTCTCGATGCGTCGCAGAGTGACGATCCGGTTCAGGCTGCTGACCGCGCAACCCGGACGGTCGCTTACACAGACCGCGCACGTTTGCGGGACCAACTGACGCCGCGGCTTGAATCTCCCGACCAGCTCGCAATCGATCTGCGTGGAAAAGATGTGACGCTGGCTTCGTCAAGAGCGCCTCAAATCAGTTTTTCCGCAGATGGCATCGAGCGCGTTGAGACGACAAACAGCGGAGGAACAATTCGTGCCAGGGCGACGATTAGTGGTGAGCAACTAACTGTCAGCTCAACGGGCGATCGCGACAACGAATTCAATGTTACTTTCAATCCGATAGATAACGGACGCCGGCTGCAGGTCACTCGTAGAGTTTCAATTCAGGGACTAGCTACGCCGGTTGTCGTACAAAGCATTTACGACAAGACTGCGGACGTGGCCCAATTTGATCTCAATACGGCGCCACCAGCCTATCCGAATAACCGCTCCACCAACTCCGATTTCATCGTTGCTAATGGCGAGAGGGTGGTTGCTGTTATCGATAACGACCTATCCAGCGCCACGGCGAGAGAAGGTGACCAGTTTACAGCTACGCTCCGGCAACCATCTCAATACGCAGGCGCGACGGTCCAAGGTCATGTTTCCAACGTAAAGCGGAGTGGACGAATCTCCGGACGGTCGGAGATGACCTTAAACTTCGACAGCATTCGCCTCCGAGACGGCAGGTCATTCCGGTTTGCCGGATTGGTCGAATCTGTTCGAACGGCCCAGGGGGACACAGTCAAGGTCGACAATGAAGGATCGGTCAGAGATAACAGCCAGACCACCAAGACTGCCGAGCGTGCAGCCATTGGCACCGCGGTCGGCGCAATCATTGGAGCCATCGCCGGCGGCGGGAAGGGTGCGGCAATCGGCGCCATCGTCGGAGCTGGTGGCGGGGCTGGGTCAGTTTACGTGCAGGGACGGGACGATCTCGAATTGAGTCGCGGCACCGAGTTGACCATCCGAGCAACCGGCCCGCAATAAGCGGGGTCGCTTAATGCATGAGAAAAGGGCTGGTGACGAAAGCCACCGGCCCTTCTAAATTTACAGGAGGAAGTTCGTCCAAATCTATTTTTCGAGTGAAGACGGGACTTCAGACGGCAATCGCGAATGGGTCCCAAGCTGCAGATTCATGTTGAAGATGGGTTCTAAAATCAAAGTGAGGTAAGTTATTTAGGCAATCTGCCGACTCCAGACTGTATTGAATTGGGAATACGTCGGCGAGCACCGCGCGCATTTTCACTTGCTCCAAAAGAGTTTCGAGATAACAGCGAAACTGATGAAGGATCGGCTCCAAATCCGGTTGCGAACTCCCTGCAACTTTGATGATTTCGCAAAAACTCTCGAATTGGGGCCAATCCGAATACATCAAACATTCCAATCGCTCGTTGCGAAAGTTCTCGACGGCAGCCGACAAACTCGTCAGGGCGCGTTGGTCGCGATGCTTGTCGTAACCCTCGATGAACTGGAGGAGTTCCGCCAGGTCGTCACATAGTTGTAATGATTGTCGGAAACGCACGCCTGAATTGTTGAACAGCTTTGCGCCCACGAGCTCCGGAGCAAAAGCCATCGCGAGGGTGACGGTCGATTGCTGGAGGCAATTCGTCAACAGATCATGGGCGCGATAGAGTTTACCAACCACTGACTGACTGGTTGTTTGTGAGATTGCGGTTCGTTGTTCAGGTTCGAAAACGCGGCGCAAGTCATGACTAACGGCGAACGTTATTCCGTCAAGAATATCAATCAGCGCCTCGTTCATAGCCGGAGAGTTCAAGGCAATATCGCGGATGAACTCGACCAGCACTCCCGCTTCATCGCGGATGAGTTGAAAGAGGACAATAGTTTCTTCAGCGGTAGCCACTTGCCGTAAATAGCGTTCGATAAAACTCAGGCATTCGAGCAAGCGCAGCAGAATGCTGAAAACCTTCTCAATGATCTCCCGCACCTCTGGAGATTCGATTGCGCGCACTACTTGCTCTATTTGAAAACGGCAGGACTCCAGGTCAGGCGTTTGGGAACCATGAGACGCGCGGTGTCCATGCTCTTCGACAGGGGACGAATCGCCCGGCATTGATTTAGTTGACATCGAACTCGACAAGATCATTTTCGCACGCTGATCCTTCGGGAGGGGGATTACCTTAGGAAGACCGTGTCGTAGACCGTCCGCAGGTGGTAACCGGCCTGCTGATAAAAGTGTCGCGCGCCATCATTTTCGCTACTAATGAATGATGGATTCGGTTGGTTGCCTGTTCACTCGACTATTTGATCTTCGTTGTCGAGTTTGCAATGGTGGAATAACTGGAATTGGCAGCGCTGTTGTAGGCTCTAACTCGAAAGTAATACTTGGTGGCCTTCACGAGACCAGTACTCGAGTAAGTCTTAACGCCCGCGCCTACGGTTGCGATCTGCGCGAAGCTGACGCCGTCCGCCGATCTTTCGATCCTGAAGCCAGACTCGTTATTTGAATTATCATTCCACGCGAGATTGATCTGCGTTGTGGAGTATCCCGTTGCGGTCAAGTCGCTGGGCGCATTTGGCGTTTGATCAACGATCGGCAACATATACGACGTGTTGTCACCGTTGGCCATTATCGTCTGCGCCATGGTCGTACCATCGGCCAGCAGGACGCCGTCGGCCAGTAGGACGCCGTCAGCAAGCAACACTCCATCGGCTAGAAGTACGCCGTCAGCGAGAAGCACACCATCGCCGAGTAAAACGCCATCACTACAAAACACCGTGCCATCGCCAAGTAGGACACCGGCGCTAACCATGATGTTGTCGCTTAGGAGCACCCCGTTCGACATCATGGTCGTGGTTCTGGTGATGTTTCCACTTGAACTAACAGTCGTGCCATCAGCAAGCAAAACTCCCAGGCCGTAGATCTTTTGGTATTTATTAATAAGATCGCCGCCGCTCACAGTTGTTTGGTCCAGCACAAGACCCTGTGCCCAGGCAAAGGTATAACCGGCGAGCGTCGATTGAGGTGCTGGTGCCGAACTGATGAGTAGGGACGAGCCAAGAGAGGTATTCGATGAGAGGGTGGTGCGTACTAGCTTCGCTAACCTTATCGATCCGTCGATATTGATCTGTCCTGCTCCTTGCTCAAACGCATTGAAGCCGGGAAGTTGTTGCGCTGAATACATCATCAAGGCTTTTATCAGGTTTGGTGTGAGGCTTGAATTGGCCTGAAGCATTAAAGCGGCAGTACCCGAAACGATCGGACAGGACATAGATGTCCCGTTGAGGTACATCTGCTCTCTTGTTGCGGCACCACTAACCCGGCCATCCAGGTAGGGATAGGTATTCACGAGATAATTACCCGCGGCTTCCGCGTCTAATATCTTGTTGCCGGGAGCAACAAGATCCGGCTTGATAAGGTTGTCGTAGTGCTTGGCCCCCGAAGAATCGATTCTATAGCTCCTCGTTGGTCCACGAGAGCTGTATGTCGTCACCGTATCGTCGCCACGCGTATCGGAACCATAAGTGTTGGAAGCGCCAACCGTAATAGCAGACGGTTCAATACCAGGCGAATGAATCTGCCCATAGACTTTTTGTCCCAATGCATTTTTGCCCTCGTTGCCGGCAGCGGCTACAACCACAACTCCGGCATTCACTAGTTGTCTGACGGCTTGGCAAAGGGGATCGTCGAGATAAGAAACAGTTGCGGTTGTGCCCAGGCTCATGTTGACTACGCGAACGTTGTAGGTAGCGCGGTTCGTCATTACCCAATCGAGGGCGCTCAACAAGCTTGAAACGGTTCCTGCACCTTGAGCGTTGAGTACTCGGAGGTTGATGATGTTGGCATTTGGTGCCGTACCGACATACGCGCCTTGCGAAACCGTGTCATTGCCAGCTGCCGCAGCGGCCACGTGAGTGCCATGACCGTATGGGTCATCTGTACGGTTCTCTCCAGTGAAATCAACGCTGATTACGATTCTGGATTGATTGCTCGAATCTTTAAACGAGACATGATTTGGGTCGATTCCAGAGTCCAGGATGGCGATGCCGATTCCGGTTCCGTCGAGCGTATAGCTCGCGCCCGTCGAATCCTGTTGCGCGCGAACCGCGTCGGCGCCGGTGGTGCTCGATATATGACCCTGAGCTTTCAGGTCAGCATCCAAAGAGACAAACTTGACGTCAGTACGCGCTGCGAAGGCTTCGATGGCCCCTGCGGGCAAGGTCACGGCCCTGGTGTTGAAGTTGACATACGAGCGCGTCAATGAGCCACCGCTGTTCGCGGTAGCGGTGTCCAGGTTGTTAGTCCAACTACTGCTCGATTGGATCAGCACACTGACACGTTCAGCAGGCTGCGATTTTTGCACCTTCTCACGAAGATCGGCTGCAACCTTGTTTGACACCGGGGCGCTTTGAGCACTCGCCGAATCATTGATCATGATTCCGGGCGCCAGTGAGAACAGCAGCGCCATGCCTGTAAGGAAGAACGTTAATCTGATGAATCTGGACTGGCTCATTTTGATTGCCTCGGTGGTCATCTGTATTAGGTCACGAGCGCAGATCTCTTTCTGCCGGTCGACCTTATTGCAGGGACTGTGCCAACCGGGCAACGGTTGTAAAGCCTCGATTTAATTAGGGATATTGCTTTGCAAGGACGGGCCGATTGAGCAACTTGACGTGTGTGGTCAAGGTGAAGTGGTTCATGCGTTTAGAATGACGTAATCCCTTTGTAAAGTTAGATTGGCCGGTTGGTATGGCTTGGTGCCAATCTGATAGCATCCTGTTATGACTGCCCTTCACTCGGTGCTTCCTGAAGAGATCGAAGTTCACCGTGACACAAGTTGGTGTCGCGAACCGGAGTTGCGCGTTGAGGAACCGCAAGCGGCGGAGCGGTTATTTAACTTATTGGGATTCTGTGCAGCGATGACAGATTCTCGTCGGCCCGGTCCTTCCTTATATATTGCGGTATGTGGACGACGAGATGCGCATATGCCCCGTAACGTTCAAAAGGATCCTGAGAGCAGGCTGACCTGGACAATAAAGGACGAAGTTGTTCGGCGTGGGCGTGTTTACTACGGCAAGTTCCGCGGGAGCCGTTCAATCTTTATCGCGCGAAGGTTAGTTCCCCACTTCAACGCCATATTCGGCCTTAGGCCGATGGAAGAAAGAACCTCGTTATCGCCACCGGCTAAGGACATACTCAAGGTCTTGCGAAAGGAATGGGAAATGGCGACGGGAGACCTTCGCGCAGCAAGCGGAGTTGCTCAACGGAGTGTGTTTACCAAGGCGATTGATGAGTTGCAGAGATGCTTCAAGGTTATTCCGTCGGAAATAGTCTACGAACCAAAGTTTACTTACATTTGGTCTCTGGCGGAAGGCAGGTTTCAGGATGAACTGGAGACCACGATCGAGAGGGACGAAGCGTTGAGAGAAATTGCCCGAGCGTTTCTTTCGGGAGCCGGAATGACATTGCGAGGTGAGCTGGCGCGCGTAACGGGTCTGTCAAACCCAGATGCGGGACTGGGTAACTGGGCACTTGTCGATGAAGGGTTCGCTTCACGCGTTCGCCCGGGAATCTACCTTTTGAAAGAAGGCCTGTCGAAATAGCGGTTCATGGCGATTATTGATCAGGGCGCAGGATCCAGCTCGCGCAACGCGGCCTCTTCCATGCTCGCCATTTCCAGCGCCAGCGGAGGATGTTCGTGCGAGGCCGTCAAACGTCGCAGCATCAAGTCAGTTTCGGTCTGACTCAGCCGGCGATTTGCGGCCGCTTCGATGGCTTGCAATCTGGCTTTTGTCTCTGCTAAGCGAACCGTCGCTTCCTTACGAAGCGTTTCCGAACGTTGGCGGTCAGAATCCAGATCATTGAGAAGGTCCGCAGTGTCGACGCCCCGTAGGCTGCGCGTGCGATTGATCTGTCGCTCAACCTTAAGTTTTTCTCCTCTGGCTTTCGCGATAATCCTGGTTGCCGTGAGGCGGGCCGCCAGGGTTTCGCAATAGGCATCGGCCAGGAGAGGGTGCCGTTCCTTAAGTTCAGACCAGATCTTTCGCTCTTCGGAAGATAGTTCTGCAGCAAACCAGGGGACTTCGGAGGCCGTTATTCCATCGGCGGCGAGCCGGTCGCGCAGTCGTCCGTACCAACTTCGGCGATATAAGAAAAGCATTATTAAGGCAAGCAGGCCGACAACTAATCCCAGTCCCATTGAAACAAAGGAAAGTAGCAGGTAGATTGCGGCGGACTCGGTGGACCCGGCTAGCAGGAACAAAATCAAGAAGACAATCGGAAAGGGAAGGCTGATAATGAAGAAGGACAGCCACGGACCCCACCGCAACAACCGTGTCATCCGTTCATCGCCTGCGCCCAATTTGCCTGAAGTTTCTTGAAGCATGTCCTTACTTTGAGACCGGCGGTCTAAAGCAGGTCGATCTTAGCCGCTAATTTCAATGTTCATCAACCGCGAAACCGTATTTCTCACTTACCGACGCCCATTTTGAGTGGCATCAAGCGCCACAACCCGTATCCCTGTATAATGCGGTCTACTTGTTTGCGGTGAACAGGAGCAGATATGAAGCGAGTCGAGACCAAAAGAATCGTTACTTTCATGTTCGTCATGATTCTATTGCTGGCGGTAGCGGGAAGCAATCACGCTCCAGCACAATCGCAGGGTGAGAGCCAAACCCTGACGGCGACGGAGAAATCGGCCCGGCCGGTCATTATTCCACTGACCATTCGTGTAAAGGGAGCAGTAACAGCCAGCGAGACGGAATTGCAGACGGTTGACTTGACCGTCAATGAAGACGGTGAGTCTCAAACAATCCTATCTATTAGGGCAATGGGGACGAATTCGCCAATTAACCTCATGGTGCTGATTCAGGACGACGTCGTTTCATCAATTGGGCTCGAAACCAAGTCGTTGGCCGAGTTCATCCGCCGACTTCCGCGTGGATCACGAATTTCAGTTGGCTACTTGCGGACTGGCAGCCTACAAGTGCGGCAAAAGTTTACCGGTGACCTCGAGAAGGCGGCAAAGTCTCTCAGAGGCCCAATGGGAGTTGCCGGCGTGGCTCCGTACAACCCTTATGTTGAGGTAATTGAAGCCACCCGGCGATTTGATGCGCAACCCGCGGGACGGCGCGCAATCTTACTGGTGTCCGACGGTTTGGACGTGTCCCGCGGCGTTGACTCCAGCAGTCCGGCTCAGAGCCTGGATCTGCAACGCGCAATCAATGAAGCACAGGGAAGAAGCATCGCGATTTATTCGTTTTACGCCCCTACAGCGTTAACTGGTACCGACGGCAACTTAATCGCCAATGCGCAAAGTTCGCTACAGCGGTTGTCAGACGAAACCGGGGGGCGGGCGTTCTTCCAGGGGTTTGGTGCGCCAACGAGCTTCGACCCGTTCATCAAGGACGTTAGCGCCGCGCTGGACCGCCAGATCGCGCTGACCTACCTTTCCACCCATCTCAACAAGGGATTTCACCGGGTTAAGATCACTTCACCAACTCCCGGTGTGGAGATTCATTATCCGGCTGGTTATAGGCGTTGAGTGTTTTGGGGTAACTACTGAACCGTGGCCGGCAGGAGGGAACCGCGCTGGTCTGTAGCGGTCGCCCAACCATCGGCAAGGCTGCCGATCATTCCGTGGAAGTGAATTTCGCTGCCTGACAAAACAACAATGACGTCGCCCGCGTGGTATTGGGGATCATCAAGTTGGAATCGCACCACGGTGGCTTGGCCGTTTTGCTGTTCGACCGTTTCATATGTAAATTCGTCGGCGTCAACGCAGTAGGTTTGAGAGTTGTTAGCGGTTCTTTGCTCGTCTGGCACGTAATCTCCTTCAAAAAATGAGAGCCGGGCTGTCGTCTTTAATAAAATAAGACGTAAATTATTTCCCATAGGCATTATTTCCTAAAGTGGAGCATTCGGCAAACTGGGCCAATAGGAGATTCCGAATCTTTGGAACCAAATCGTTAACGGAGGCCGGAAATGATCTCAAGCTTCAGGCGTTGGGCAATTGGCATGACAACTCTTCTTTTTTCCTGCGTCTTCTTATTCTCAGGTTGCGCGTCGGTTCATCAGGCGCACGCCGACATGCACTTGGATCATGACCACGTCGCTTCAGGGCCGATGTCGAACGCCGACACCGAGGCGCAGGAGTGGGCCAGGCAGCGGCTGGCAAAATCGCCGCGACATCAGGAGTGGGTGAAGATCAAATACAAACCCGCCGGTGGTGCCGGCGAACGCGAAGTGAACGCTTTTGTTGTCTATCCCGAAGTGAAAACCAAGGCAACTGCCGTAATTGTGATCCATGAAATATTTGGCATGAGTGATTGGGTGCAGAGTCTGACGGACCAGGTGGCTGAGGCAGGATACGTTGCCATCGCGCCTGATTTGTTGTCGGGTATGGGACCTAATCGCGGTGGCACAAGCGACGTCGCAACCGGCGGCGCGAACGCGATTGGCGCAGCAATACGCGACCTGCCTCCGAATCAAATTACCGCCGACTTGAATGCGGTCGCCGACTACGTTTCGAAGTTGCCGGCGGCCAACGGCAAGATTGTGGCAGCAGGATTTTGTTGGGGCGGCCAGCAGACCTTTGCTTATGCGACTAATACTTCCGAATTGAAAGCCGCGTTCGTTTTTTACGGCATGCCTCCGCTCACTGGACAGCCTCCCACACTACCAGTTGACAAGGCCGCGCTCGGAAAGATCGTGGCACCAGTTTACGGCTTTTACGCCGGGAATGACGCGCGCATCGGCGCGGCAGTGCCGGCTACAGTCGATGCGATGAAAGACTTGAAAAAGGTGTACGACCCTGTGACTTACGAAGGCGCCGGCCACGGATTTATGCGCGCCGGCGATGCGCCCGAACCGGTTCCTCCCGCTGCGAAAGGCGACGCCGTGGCTGACAAAGCAGCGGCCGATAAATACGAAAAAGACGTGGCGGCTTATCGGGGAAATAAGAAAGCGCGGGACGAGGCATGGGTAAGATGGAAGGCGATACTCGCTAAGATTTAATAGCGCGGGAAGAGAAGTGGAACTCAACATCGGAACCGGGAGCGCTAGCGACTGGGTCGAAATTCAGCGAGTCTGGTTGTTTTCTTCCAGCACGCGTGATTTCAGTTGACCCTCGAATTGCTACAGCTTCCGGTTCTGATTGTGGTCGTCATAAATTTTGAGATGAGTGCGATTGTCTCGTCGGGCTTCTCTTCCTGAGGGATATGGCCGCAGTGCTCGATCACCTCAAGGGTCGAATTGGGAAGTAACTGATGCAGTCGCTCACCAACTTTGAGCGGGATTACCTTGTCCTCTCGTCCCCACAGGATAAGAGTCGGAAGCGTGATGGTGGTTACCGCGGAGATGAGTTCGTCAGCATTCGCCGGAATGCATTGCCTGGCTGTTTGCAGCAGCGCATGTCGTCCCCCGAAACTCCGGAGTGGGGCGGCGTAGGCTTCAACCTGCTCCCCGGTAATCTTCTTTCTATCGTAGTAGCACATACGCAGGGTCAGCATCGCCGCCAGCTTGCTTGGGGAGAAGTAAATCATCGGCGCGCCGGTGAATGACCTTAGCAGGTTGAGATGTGGGGGCAGGGAAGTCTTGTCTCCCGCGCTGTCAATTAATACCAGCTTCGAAAGGCGATCAGACTTCTCTTTGCCGAGTCGGATTGCAAGGAGCAGTGCGATCGCGCCGCCGAGCGAGTTTCCGATCAACGTCAGGTTGCGTAAGTCTTCCTCAAGAATCAGGTTGTAGATGTCGTTCGCTTTGTCCTCTATTGAGTAATGCGTGTCGTGGGGTTTGGGAGATTTGCCACAACCCTTGAAGTCAACCAGGATGAGTTTGTTGTTCTGAGAAAAAGGGGTGACGAAGTTACGCCAGCTGAAAATGTTGGCGCCCAGGCCGTGTAGGCAGAGGATGGGATCGCCGACGCCATAGACCTCTTTGTATAAGCTTGCTGGAGGCGAGGCTTGGCTGTTCACGGCTCAATCCATTTTGAGGAGTTGGGGCGGCATGTGGGGCTCGAACCCACGACCTCCTGAACCACAATCAGGCGTTCTAACCAACTGAACTAATGCCGCCATATTCGGATTTTCAAAAGCGAGAAAAAAGAAAATGCCCCCGGCAGGACTCGAACCTGCGGCCCTCTGCTTAGCATCCAGCATCAGGCTTTCCCTGACCGCCCGCTTACGCGGGGTTGCTGGCTGGACTATATCTTGGACATCGCAGTCCCGGCCCGTATAGTCTCTGAGGAGCCCTTGCCCTTCGAAATAAATAGGGAAAGGTTTCCTGCGGATTACCCAATCCTCGCGGATTTTTACTCGAGTTCGAGTACCGGAGGCTCTAAGGGCGTCCCCGCATATGGGGCCGTCCACTTAATGAGTTCTTCAAAACCATTCCTCACTAAGGCTCCAACAAGGCAGATGCTCTATCCGCTGAGCTACAGGGGCACATGCCTGGAGCGGCGATGTTAGCATGTAGACGAGTGTTAAGGTCAACTTGCAAGACCTTGCGCTCAAAATAAAGAGATCGCCATCCGCGGCGATCTCTTTTTGTTTAAGTTGAAAGGCTGAGTTAGGCTGCCTGGGTCTGTTCCTCAGTTTCCGCAAAAACTCGGCGGCCATTTAGAGCGTCATCGATGATTTCTCTTACAGCCGAAGTATCTGGGTTCACATCCATTCGATCGCAGGCTCGCAGATGCCGCAAAATGCCCTGCGTCGCAATCTCCCTAGGTAGCCCACCCAGTTTCGAATAACGTCTGGCCTGAATGTGGTCAATCCTTAGAATTCGTTCGTCAAGTGGTAGATGTCTATCAAAAGTCACGGTTACCTTTATCCTCCGAAACCGCAATGTTGCGGTCATTTTTAGTGCACAATCTTAGATGCCTCAGTTGAGCCTGAGGATGCAGATCCGTTGCATTTTCGAACAAGTTCCGGTCCCTGAAAATGCTCCGTCTCTGATAGCCGTCATTTAGGGGGTTTGCAAAACGAGAGATTATAGCGGACAAGCGTAAAGAACACCAGAGAAATTTGCTACTGCCTTTTTCCCCCGAAAAAAGCAAGCAAAGCCCCTTGGCGCCCCTGGTTCTTCGAATAAAAACGTAAGCGCCGCCCTGTGTCCACTGAAACGTGAACTCTCAGGCGGCGCTTGCGGTTTGAACTGGGAAGACCTGTTTACATTATTTCTTGGGTAAAACCGAATCTTTCATGCTTTTGCCAACACGGAACTTAAGGGTTGTCTTGGCAGGAATTTGTATGGTTTCGCCAGTCGCGGGATTCCTTCCCTCGCGGGCTTTCCTTTCGGACTTAACAAGTTTGCCGAAGCCGGGGAGTACGAATTCTCCGTTCGATTTAACTTCACTCGACGCGAGGTTATAGAGTTCGTCGAAGAGCTCCTTAACTTGTACGCGTTTCATGCCGGTCTTTTCCGCAAAGTGATTGAATACTTCCGACTGCGTCATGCGCTTTCTGCCTGTCGCGGCTTTGGTCGCCATAATCTGGTGTAACACCTCCGATGAAACTTAATTGAAAAAGCTTTTCACGGACTCGTATACCACACTCAAGGCGTCAAAGTCTCGAAAAAAGCGAGATTTTTGGCGGTTTTCCAAGAAAAAGAAGGTTCTTGGAGCTGGGAACGTCGATTTGGAGGGGTTCGAGGGCTAAGGCGGGGTCGCCGGGGCGATATTTTCTTATTTTATATGGTCGGGGCGAGAGGATTCGAACCTCCGACCTCTCGGTCCCAAACCGAGCGCACTACCAGGCTGTGCTACGCCCCGAACCTGCCACACCAACCCGATCGGGCAGAGGTGCATTCTAGGGATGCGGGGAGCAGCGGTCAAGCTTGACCCATTGAGCGAAGCAGGAACACTCGAATTGCGGCCAGTGCTTGCGCCCGATGACTAATCTCGGCTTTGATCTCCGTGGGTAGCTCCCCAAACGTTGACTCGAATCCGGCCGGAATAAACACAGGGTCAAATCCAAATCCATTTGATCCGCGCGGCGCCAGTGAGATGGCTCCTTCGCATCGCGCCAATATCACCGTCAATAACTGAGGCTGCTGGGTACGGACATTATCGCTTGCGTCCCATCCAGCCAAAGCCATACAACACACGAATCGCGCCCTCCGCTGCTCAGACTCGTGCCTGGAGAGCTGCTGCAGAAGCAGCTGAACGCGATCGGAATCAGTGGACCCTTCCCCACCAAAACGCGCAGAAAAGATGCCTGGTTTTCCGCCCAGCAAATCCACCTCCAAGCCAGAATCGTCTGCCAGAGCAGTTTGACCTGTTTGCTTGGCATAACCCAATGCCTTGAGCACCGCATTTTCCTCGTAGGTTTTGCCAACTTCATCGATTGTTGCCACGTTAGGAAATTCGCTAAGGAAACGAAGCTTCAGCGGTAAGGCCCGGAGCGCCTCCTCCACCTCACGAATCTTTCCGGGATTGTACGTGGCGATTACTATTTCCAATCCAGCAGCGAGGCTCATGTTAAAGAATGTGAATTAGTGAATGCGAAACTACCTGGTTTGATTTCCGCTTTTGGACGGGGCAGGTTGTTGTGGAAGTAACAAAGGAAGCAGTGTGCTGAATTGCCCTAACGGCGACCTGGTGGTCCTGACAATGCCGTAGTCGTCGAGCGAAGTTTCCGTCACCGAGTAGGGGAGTTTTGCGATCGTTTCTTCGATGCGCTCCGGAGCCAACGCCGGCGCCCCCTTTGACGCCATGACCGTATAGAAGAAACTCCGAATCCGCTCGCCATCATTCGTATAAGTAACAATGTTTGGCCTATTGGTGGAACTACTAAAGAAAGTTATTTTTTTCAGATTGTCAGCACTAATCGCAGTAGCGCCGGCTTCTTTGGCAGCTAAATAACGACGCACGTCCGCAGAAGGTCCCATGATAACCAAATTATCACTGAGACTGGCAGAGAGTTCTCCTTGGGAGTCAGCAAAGGCTTCCGAGAAACCTGCGCCTGACGTTTGAGAGTCCACAGACATTGTTTTCATGAGCAGCTTCCGCAACGCCGGGCGGTCGTGCACGCCAGCTATCAGGATGGAACGCTCGCCGTTCTCGTCCATGCGCAAGGTCAGCACCTCGCTATCAATAGTGCCGAGAAATGTTTCGGGTTCAGCAATTCCGTACGAAAGCAAGGCTGATTTTAGCAGGGAGGAGAAGACGATGGCTGATAGAGCATCAACTTGGGAAGAGACAGTTGCGCTTAAACCTTGCCATCCTGCTGCCGGATTCGTGAACTTGTAAGTCGTCAGGGCATAAACGTCGTTCGGCACGAGACGTTGCACTTGGGAGCTCACGATCGTGGAAGAGAATGTTGGTTTTAAGCGTGTTAGAACGGCAGGCTGAAGATCGATCGCATATTGATCCTCTATGCCTGTAAGGTAAGTTCGCGAAGTCCATCCAACGCTGCCAAATACTTTTGCAGCGGCGTTGGTGACGAGACGTTGGAATTCGGAATCGCCAGGAGCACGCCCCATTAATATCGGTAATCCGACTGCGAGCAACTTTGCGCTGTTTGCAGTTGGAACATAACCAAAGGCCAGGCGCGGTTCCTTCCCGAGCCGAAGGCGCATCGCGTTTAACTCAGGATCGTCCTTGAGGCTGGGACGGCGTCCCTGGCTTACTGCTAAACATTCCTGGACAACATGTTCGCTGGTGCCGATAACTATGAGGCTCCCGAGGACGGTCGCAACAATCTGACGCGAACCTTCCGGTGCCAACCATTCGCTATACTCAACTCCCTCAATCGAGACTCGCCGGAAACTTGCCTTGCCATAGGTTCTTTCGGCCAGTGTTTTAAGCTCTTCGTTGAAAAGAGGTTTGATTCGGCTTTCCCCAGTGTGTGTTTCAATCAGGATGGCCCCCTCGGGCTTTATGTTTAGGGCGTCTCCGTCTTCGACGGTGCGCAATTCCGTAACCACAACGGCCACCTGAGCTCTTGCCAGAACCACCGACTTCACCGGCCCGATGCCGGTCCACCCGATAAATCCTCGCAGCCAATGGGCTTCCGTCGGCTCCTCCTGGCGCCCCACAATGCTCTGAAGGCCCTTCCAAGCCTCGGTTGCGGATATTGCTTCGATGACATCGATCGGCTGGTTTACTTCCAGGTACAGGAGAGAATTGGCAGGCGCAACTGCCGCCATGTCGACCTGCTTTGGTCTCATCCACCACAGCCAGGTTCCGACGATAGCGAGGAAGAGAACCGCGAAAAGGAAGATCAAACGGCTTCGACTCATTTGACTCGCATCCTAACCGCAGCTTCGGGAAGGCGCAAGCAAACGTTCCAAGAAATACCGTGGAATACGCTGTTTGTGTTCCAAGAAACCGTCAAATCATCCCCTTCAAGACCGCATCGAAAAGCTTGGCAGCCAAGCAAATAGGCGTTAAACATCGCAAAATTACTGTTGACAATGTTTTCCTCGTACGGTAGTCTCCTTTGCGACGGCAGTAGGGGTTGCTGCTCACTAAGGAGCCTTACCTCTCTTCCTCGTTCCTGTATTCAGCAAGCCTTCGGTGCTTCAGAAGGCCCAATCCACTCAGAGAAATAAAACAAAGTCTGGATCGCGCAAAAGCGCGCTCTCCGCCCCTCCCGCCTGGAAGTTGCAGAACACCATTGAGGACGGCAGTCTTGAAAAGAAATACCCAAGCCGTGCAGATCAACAAAACGTGCAGGAACAGATTGTCGAGAGCAATGAAAGCGCGCGCTCGACTGCGTGAACAGCACAGAATTCGGTCTCTCTTTGTCGCGAGGAATAAATAGATCATGTTCAACAAAAGGAACGGCAAGAAGAATCTAGTGGGCCTCGATATTGGTTCGAACTCCATAAAGGCAGTCGAGCTCCAAAAGAAGGGCAACACCTATCACCTGGTCAACCTGGGGTTCGAGAATCTGCTCGCTGACACCGTGGTTGACGGACAGATTATGGAGCTGAATAACGTTTCGAATGTTATTACGAGCATCTTTACGGAGCACCAAATCAAAACTTCCAGGGTTGCCGCTGGGGTTAGTGGTCACTCTGTCATCGTTAAGAATATTGTTTTGCCGCTGATGACCGGGGACGAACTGCGCGAGTCGTTTAGCTGGCACGCTGAGGAGCACATTCCCTTTGATATCTCCGAGGTCGATCTCGATTATCAGGTTACGGGTAGTTCGGCTGAGACACTGAACGTGTTAATGGCTGCATGCAAGAGCGACAAGATTGCGAACGTAAAACAGGCGATCCAGTTGGCGGGCAAACAACCAGTCGTGATCGATGTAGACACCTTTGCTCTGCAGAATTGTTACGAGCTCAACTACCAACCGAAAGTCGGGGAAGTGGTTGCATTGCTCAACATCGGCGCCTCAACAATGAACATTAACATCCTGAACGGCACACGTTCGGTGTTTGCCCGCGACGCTTCGGTTGGCGGCAGCCAGTACACCAGCTTACTGCAGAAAGAACTTGGTCTGACGTTTGAGCAAGCCGAGGCTGTCAAGCGCGGTTATCCCTTGCCCGAGGGTATCGCGGCTCGTCCGATTCAACCCATTATTGAAACTGTGTCCGACATCCTCGCCCTCGAAATACGAAAGACGATGGACTTTTACCGCGCCACTGCGGAAGAGAGCGAGGAATCGATCCAGAAGATCCTCATCGCCGGCGGCAGCTCAAAGCTTCCGGGATTACCTGAATACCTGGCGCAGCGGTTCGAAATTCCCGTTGAGTTGTTTGATCCTTTTCGGCAAATTCAGGTCGACGATAGAAAGTTTGACCCCGACTACATGAAAGAGATCGTTCCTGTTATGGCAATTGCCGTCGGTCTCGCGTTGAGAGGAGTGGAAGCGGCATGATTAAGATTAATCTGCTTGAATCAGTAACAGACCGGCCTACTGGCGCAGCCATGGTTGAAGCGCGGGTAACCACCCCGCTCGTGCAGACACTTCTGCTGGCTCTAACCGTCTTTGGCCTTCTGGTCGTGGGTATTGGTTACGATTATGTCAGCTCGCAAGCGGCCCACACCGCTGCCTCTGCGGAATTGCAAAAGCAGCAACGCATCAACCAGCAGATGCTGGCCGTGAACAAAGAGCAGGCCGAGTTGGAAAAGAAGGCCCAGGACATCCAGGGCCGTATTGATGCGATCAAGTCTCTGCGCGAGTCGCAACAGGGACCGAGTGCCGTGCTTCGTGACATCAAGGCGCGCTTTGACAGTGTCCCCGGATTGTATTTGAAGAGTCTGGAACAAAAGGATGGTGAACTTACCATCAAGGGGATTTCGCCAAACGAGGCGTCGGTCACGCGATTTGGTCAAAGCATCGAGTTTTCGTCCGGACTATTTACTAACCTGAACATCGAGACCGCGCGCGAAGTTGCAGCGGCTTCGGCTGGTGAAAAGAATGCCAGCGGACCGCCCGATCTCGTGAGCCTGCGCCAGCAGGAAGTCGTGAGTTTCACTGTAAAATGTAACTACGCGGCGAAACCTCAGACCCAGGCAACCGCGAGTCCGGCAGCGAACCAGGTAGCGCTGAAGAAATAGCACCCACCAGACCTGCCAACCCACCAAAGATTGGGGAAGGAATCAATCAAATGAAAATCGGTAATTTCCAAGTAGTGCCCTGGTACTTGCGACTAATCGTGTTCGTAGCTGTTGCTGGCGTCGTGTATGCGGGCTTCCGATACGTCGTGACCGGACCAGTCCGCGCCGAGACCAATGCCTTCAACACTGAAAGTGCGAACCTGCTCGCGCGGAATGCCCAGGCACAAATTGCGCAGCAACGACTCAATGATTTCCGCGCGGTCTATCAGGCGAGGGTAGAGGAGTATGAAGAACTAAAAGCGCTGTTGCCCGAACAGCGCGAGCTGACAATGGTTCTGCAAAACCTGCAGGAGCGCGCTCGCAGTAATGGTTTGGTGCTCAAAAAGTTCGTACCGAAAGATGACGTTCAGCAGGCAAACTATAATGGCAAGAGGATTGAAGTAAGCGTGTCTAGCTCCTTTGCCGGGCTCCGTAGCTTCTTTGATCAATTGGCCCACTACCAGCGGATTGTCTCCATTACCAATTTCAACCTTAACCAGATAGACAATCAGTTTTCAGCAAAGACTGTTGACGCGACCTTTGACCTAACCGCGTACTACGTCTCAGCCGAGAAGCTTCAGAAGCCAGCCACTGTTGCTGCTCAACCCGCGACCTCTGGTCAGGTTCCCGCAGGGCCACCGGCCGCAAAGTAAAGTCAACCTACAAGTATTAACACATCTTTCCAGGAAAGTAGTCACCATGAAGCAAACGAAAACTCTCCAATACGGACTTGCTATTCTTTTGACCGTCGCCGGAGCCTGCAATAGCGCAATTCAAACTGTCCACGGCCAGGCTAAAGTCAATGAGAAAGCGGCGGCGCCTCGCTCTACTCAAGGTGGTCGCGATCCTTTCAAGAAATACGAGCCACCGCGCGTCATCGTTAAGAAGAGCGGGGCGGTGGTTGGAACCCCGTCAATCCAGGAACGAATCGAGCAGTACAAGGCTCAGAAACTCGCCGCCATGAACGCGCGAGTGCCAGCTCCGAAACCTACCACCGCCTTCCTTTTGAGCGAAATGCAGGTTGTGGGTATCTCTCGTACGCCCCGTGGATACGCCGCCATTGTCGAAGCAACGCCGATCAAGCTGGCTTATGTGATTTATCCCGGCGAGCGCTTCTATGATGGACAACTGGTTGCCATTGAAGACACCAGGTTGGTGTTTCGACGCGAAACGGTCTATTCCGATGGCAAGCGGGAACGCTCAGTAGAGATCAAACCTCTGCGACAGGTTACCGCCGTCCAGTCCCTCACCACATCCGCCAATTCGGTTTCTACCGAGCCGGCCGATTCAGAGGATAAGAAATCGGACAAGGTAGCTGGCGGCAAGCCATAGTTCTCCGGTTTTGAACCGCGGAAGTTTTGCGGTTTGAAACTCCTTCCACGCGTATTGGTGAATTGAGCCAAAACGGTAACTCACCTACGCAGTTTGACAATCAACCCCGGACGATGCCGCTTAGGTGCGGCGCGCGCTTTTGAAGTGGTCAAGTAATGAGCGTAGCGCGTGGCGGCCAACGTCTAACAATTCCCTTAAGGAGGGAAAAGATGGTTTATCAGTCTCGAATCATAAATGCCACAAGAAGGGCTACGCTCGTCCTTGTATTCCTGTGTCTCTGTGGCATAAACAATTTTGCAGCGGAAGGCGATTCCAGGGTAATCATAACTGGAGACGCAACCAGAACGTCTGCCACAGACGAAGCCGCGCAACAAAAGCCTTCTCCCGCGCCGGATGTCGCTCCCAGCAGCGCCATTGGGCCGGCTAACGACAAGATGCCGACGGCGCAATCTCAACAAGGACGGCGGTATGGACAGCCGGGTTTTGTTGGTGAACCGATCAACCTAAATGTTGTTAACGCCGACATTCGCGACATCCTCAACTACATCACCGAGCAGTATGGCGTGAACTTTGTAATCGACAGTTCCGTTGCCGCCGTACCGGTGACGGTCAATGTTCAGGATGTTCCCTGGAATATCGCGCTTGATGCCGTGCTCAAGGCGAACCGACTCGGAGTTGAAACCAATGGCAACATCCTGCGCGTAGCTACAAACGAGGTATTGGCCAAGGAATCGGAAACGCAGAAGGTCATCAATGATTCGCGACTCGATGCTTCACCACTGGTGACCGAGTTCATTCGCTTGAACTACGCGCGCGCCTCTGGAACTCTGGCGCAGGCTGCTGGTTCAACGGGCGCATTTTCGGGCGGTGCGACAAACCTTAGCTTCAGCGGTGGGGCTGGGGGCGACGCCACTGGCGGCAGCGGCGACCAGGGCTTACTACCCATCATTTCGCGCCGGCTCTCGCGTCGCGGTTCGATTGAGGTGGATGGACGCAGCAATACGCTGATCATCACAGATGTGAAAGAAAACATCGAGGCAGTTCGCCAACTGGTTACGATCCTCGATCAACCAGAACCACAAGTCGAAATTGAAACGCGCATCGTGATCGCCCAGCATAACTTCAGCCGCGACCTGGGCGCCCAACTCTCAGCGGGCGTCGTAAACTTCGGCCGCGGTGGCTTGGCCAACCTGACAACTCTCCCCAGTGCTGGGACTTCATCGGGCAGTGGTTCAGGGAGTGGTTCAGGCAGTGGCGGCTCAGGCTCCACCGGCGCCACGAGCGGTCCTAATCCGTTCGGTGTTTTCGGCGGACTTGCCGGTACCAATCAGCCGCTTGGCTCACTCGGCGCAGCCGCAGCCAGCACAGTTATCGGTCTGACCACCGGACTCTTCGGCAGCGCTCAGATCAGCGCGTTGCTCACACTCGCGGAAACGCGGGGCGAGGCGAAGACGGTTGCGACACCGCGTGTGACTGCACTAAATAATCGTCCAGCGCAGATCGAGAGTGGTTCGCAGATTCCAGTGCAGACCACGCAGGCTGCCAGCGGAACCGCAGTGGTAACGACCACGTTCGTTTCAGTTCCTCTGCGTCTTTCGATTACTCCGCAGATCACCGATGCAGGCACGGTCATCCTTCGTGTAACGATTGAAAACAACACCATCAATACCGGCATCGCCGTTGGCGGCGTTCCGGGCATCGACACTCAGAGGATGCAGACTGAAGTGTTGGTTCCGGATGGTGGCACAACTGTGATGGGCGGTGTCCTCGCCGACACGGAAGGCACAACTCGATCACGCACCCCCGGATTGGCTTCCATCCCGGGCCTGGGAAATCTCTTCAAGCGCAAGCTCGTGACGCGCCAGAACAGCGAGATCCTTTTCTTCCTTACACCACACATTTACCGGCCCGATTATCAGGGTCGTCCAATGGGCACCAATCCGACCAGTGGACCGCGGACAACTCAGATTTCGCAGCCCGTCCCCTTGGGCAATCCGCAGACGAACACACCAACACCGACGCAGTTGCAACAGCAGTCAGTTCCGCAGCAGTCAGCGCCTCAGGGGCTGCAGGCTCCGACGCCAAACGCGGCACCCGCAAAGACCCCCAGTGCACGTCCCGGTACTTTGGGTGGCGAGCGCCCATAAGGTGCCTAGCAATGTTTAAAGAAGCACTTGAAAACATACTTGAGCGCACCGAGGGTAGCCTCGGTGCACTCATCATGGGCCTGGACGGCATTGCCGTTGAACGTCTACTCAAGCAAGCCGGTCACGAAGCAAACCTCGATGTGGCGGCTGCTGAGTTCACGTCACTTGTTCGCAATGCTCAAAAGGCGGGAAAGGACACCGGACTCGGTGGCCTCCGCGAAGTAATGATCTCGCTCGATAGTGCCGTTGTAATAATGCGGCTTCTGAGCAGAGACTACTTCGTGGTTTTGGCAATTAGTCCTGAAGGTAATCTAGGCAGAGCGCGTTTTGAACTTCGGAAGGCCGAACTGCAAATGGCCAGTGAGTTTGCGCTCTAGGTTGTAAAACTGTAACAGGAATGAGAAAAGGCCGCTTCGTCAGGAGCGGCCTTTTAGCATTCCATCGTAATGCTCAGGGTAAACGAACATAAGGCATGCCTCGTAGAATTATTCTTTGTCGGCGAGAAACTCTGCGCGGGTTCACCTGCGGATTGAAGACGGTTCTGGAATTGGGGATCATTGCTGAAAGGAACGCCGCCTCGTTCGCGCTCAAAGCCGACGCTGGCTTGTGAAAATAGTGTTGCGCGGCAGCCTGGGCTCCGTAGATGCCATCGCCCCACTCGATCTCGTTTAGGTAGAGTTCAAGAATCCGGCGCTTGGTTAAAGCTCGTTCCAGGTAGATGGTTAGCAACGCTTCCTGGCCCTTGCGAAAGAAAGATCGCTGCGAAGAGAGATACAGGTTTTTAGCCAGCTGTTGCGAGATTGTCGAAGCGCCACGTTTGAAGTCAGGGAGTGTTGGCAGCCAGTCGTCATTCTCGCCCTCCTGCTTTGCTTGTTTTGCGGCCTCACGCATGCCCTCGTCCCAGGCTTTCTGCAGCGCTTCGTAGTCAAATCCGTGATGCGTCAGGAAGTTTGTGTCCTCCCCTGCAAGAACGGCGCGCTGCAGGTTCGGCGAGATCTGATCGAGCGGTACCCAAAGTTGTTCGCGTTTGGGTTGCTGCCCTTTCCCTGACGATTCTGCCAGTCGAGCGTCTATTAACGAGGTGCTGCGCGGGTTAGCGCTTCGCAAACGCCAGACTCGAACAAACATTACACCCTCATAGAGGATTAAGCCGACTATCATGCCGAACAATACCAATAAAAGAGTTTTGAAAACTTTTCGCATCGTAAAAAGGAACAACCTTCTTCAACTGGCAACCAGAGACGATGGGCTTCTTAGCTGGTTGCGATTGCCCTCTCCTGTTCCTGAAATTTATCTGGAGCGTTGGCGCGGGTCCAGATATTCTCGCAGACCGTCGCCGATAAAGTTGAAGGCCAGTACGGTAAGCGCAATGGCGAGACCAGGAAATATCAACGCATGTGGCGCTGACTGGAGAGTGGATAAGTCGCGGGCTTCTTCAATCATCACTCCCCATGAAGGCGCTGGTGGCGGTATGCCAAGGCCGAGGAAAGACAGGGCGGCTTCAGACAAAACAGCGCCAGCCATTCCGAGGCTCGCCTGCACGATTAGCGGCTGAATTGCGTTAGGCAGGATGTGAATCAGGAGGATGCGCGCGTCACTTGCTCCCAGGGCCCGGGCCGCCTGAACAAAATCATACTCGCGCACCTTCAAGACCTGCCCCCGAATTAACCGCGCATAGCCAACCCAACCAATAATGCAAAGTGCCAGGATCAGTTTGTTGAGTCCGGCGCCGAGGAAAGCCACCATCGCGATCGCCAGTAGCAATCCCGGGAAGGCCAGGAAAACATTAAAGACATAGCCGGAGATGATTCTGTCGATCCAGCCGCTGTAGTAACCTGCCAAAGCTCCTAACAGAGTCCCGATCACCGCTGAAACTGCTACGACAATAATCCCGACCTTCAGCGAGATGCGCGCGCCGAAAACTACGCGGGAGAATATGTCGCGTCCGGTGGAGTCAGTGCCGAAGAAGTGCTGGGCTGAAGGCGGCAGATAACGTAGCGAAAGATTTGTGGCCCCGACGTCGTGTGTTGCAATCCATGGAGCAAGGATCGCGACCAGCACGAGTATCACGACGATGATAAGGCCGACGACTGTTAGGCGATTCATAACGTTCTGACTTTGGACTCCGCTAGGAAACGCGAATCCTCGGATCGAGCCAGCGATACACCATATCCGTGAGCATATTCGCCACGATGTAAGTAATACTAATAACTAAGACACAACCCTGGACGACACGATAGTCCCGCTTACCAATACCGTCTTCCACCAAAAGCAATCCCAATCCCGGCCAACCAAAAATCTTCTCCGTGATGATGGCGCCGGCCAGCAACACTCCGAGTTGCAAGCCCAAAATTGTTACAACCGGAATGAGGCCATTCTTCAAAACGTGTTTGTAAACAACTTTCGTTTCACTAAGACCTTTGGCGCGCGCCGTGCGAACGTAGTCTTCGCCAAGCTCTTCAATCACGGAAGAGCGCACCATGCGCGTCAAGATTGCTGATAGCGCAGCTCCGAGGGTTACGGCCGGCAGAATTAGATAGCTCCAGTCAAATCGGCCTGAAGGAGGCAGCCAATCCAGTTTTACCGCAAACACATAAACGAGGAGGGGGCCGATCACAAAACCGGGCAAGCTGATTCCGATCAACGCGACGAAAGATGCGACATTGTCGATCCACGTTCCTTTGTTCTTTCCGGCGACTACTCCCAGCGGAATAGCGATGAGCACCGCGATCATTAAAGCGGCAAGGGCAAGTTCGATAGTTGCCAGGTACCGCTCCTTTATCAAGTCAATCACCGGACGATCCGTACGGAATGATCTACCCATATCGCCATGCAGTAGCGCGAGCCAATACTCCGTGTACCGGTTTTTGGCGCCATGCCATTGAAAATGACGGTCGCCGGCAGCATCCCTGGGAATTGAAAAGAAAAAAGGCGGACGATCAAGACCATGTTTCTCGCGAAACTGTTCAAACTGCTCCGGAGTTGCTTGTTCGCCGAGAACCGAAACAGCCGGATCTCCCGGAACGAGTTCGATTAGTAACGTCACCAGAGAGACGACTGTCCAAACGACGAGCAGGAAGATCGCGAAGCGCCGCAGGATTGGAAAGAATTTATGCTTGAAGAATGAACGCACTCTGGCGTGTCTCGATGAAAGGGATAGGACGAAATTCGCGGGGATAATAACATAGCGTTGGGTACTGAGGCTGGATGTTTGGAGGGCAAAAGAGAACGTAGCCCGGAAAGATGCCTGAGACGAACGCTTGGCCCCGACAACCTAACGCTCATCCGGAACCTCCCGGGCTGCGCTCTAATGGTTGCAAGCGGTGTCGCTTGCAACCAATCGCGGAGTGGGAAGACTGACTAACCCAATTGCAAGTCCTACGAGGGCGGGCGCTCACCAAGGTGCAGCGCCGCAATCCCACCCGTCAAGTTCCTAAAACTGACCGCTTCAAATCCGGCTTCCTTCATTAATGAAGCCAACTCGTTTTGGTCGGGAAAGCGCGAAACAGAATCCGGCAAATACTGATACGCACTCTTCGAACCGCTCAACCAGCCGCCAAAGATCGGCAGTATCTTCGTAAAGTAAATCCCAAAAAGCGCCCGCATGACTGCAGCCTTTGGCTTTGAGAACTCCAGCACCACTACTCTGCCACCGGGCTTCAAAACTCGCAGCAGTTCGCGTAGGCCTACTTCGACACTCGCCAGGTTCCTCAACCCAAACGCAATCGTCGCTCCTTCAAACGAGCGGTCGCCGAAAGGCAGCCGCAACGCATCGCCTTCAACGAACGGTACTGGGAAATCTGACCGCGCTGCTTTCGACGCTGCAATCGCGAGCATTGGCCGGCAAAAGTCGATGCCTACGACTCGTGCCTGACCGGCTGCCAAAAGCGTCAGGGAGAGATCACCGGTGCCACAGGCGACATCTAAAACACAAGCCTGCGGATCCGAAAGCGTTGCAAAGAGAGTTTTTGCAACCAGACGTCGCCAACGCTTATCGGTATTGCCGGAGAGCAGATGATTTAAAAGATCGTAACGAGCGGCGATATTTCCAAACATCTCGCGGACGCGGCTCGCGTGCTCGTTGGTGTTTGCGCTTTCGTCAGACACAGTTAACCGGATGAGACTGTTGGTATGGTTGCAGGCAGATTGCGAATGATTTGTGATTCCTATGGTGCCTTCGGCGATCTGACAGGAAGGATGGCCTTGGAATCAGATTTTGGTACGGGCTTAGATTCATTCTTGGGTTCAGCGACCGGAGCAATCTCTCCCAGGACTTCAACTTTTCCATAAACCTCAAGTTGGGCTTTCACCACGGCTGAGTTTCCCAGTACGACCGAAGCAAAACCACCATCGTTAAAGAGCCGATTTGCGGCCCGCTGGAGATCAGCAGGAGTTAGCGCATTCAGTGTGCGCAATCGTTCGGCAATCGATGGGAGGCCGTAGGTATCACCGTCCAGCCATGCGTCGGCAATGCCATCAGGCTTGGCGAGTTCGCTGTTAGCCTGGCTGATTGCTTCATTCTTAGCCTGTCCCCACTCGAGGGTAGTGACCGGGGAACTCGCGAAAGAGCGAATGGCCTCTTTAGCAGTCGCCAGGGCCTTTCCGGCGAGTAGATTGTCAACGCTTGCTCCCATCACAAACATCCCCGGCAGAGTGAAAGCTTCGTGCCTTACATAGACTGGACTGCGCGATAGTTCCGGCAAAAGCTTCATCCAGCGCTGACGCGTTACAACGGCAAGCAACTCCGCTGCGCGCGCGTCTTGATCTTGTCTGCTCAAGCCTCGAACTGCGAATCTTACTTCAACACTTTGATCCGCCGGAGCATTGATGACCAGCGTCCGCGGATCAGGCGGCCCAGGCTGACGAAAAGTTGCCGGAACCAACTGTTCAGTCTTGCGCCAGACTCCGAGCAGTTGCCGCAGAGCGCGCATGGCACGATTGGGTGGCACGCCACCGATGATCGTTAGCGTGGCATTGTTTGGACTGAGAAACCGCTCTCGAGCCAGCATCAGGTCGGTTCTCTCCACTCGTTCCAGAGACTCGACAGTGCCGCCGTAAGGGCGTCCATACGGAAAGTTTCCAAACAAGCGCGAGGCAATAGCGCGATCAGCCAGCATTGCCGATGAGATACCAGTATCTCTGACAACCTTGATGCGCCCTTCGCGAACCCTGGCAACGTTTTCTGGCGTTAGTTGGGTCGTGACGAGTGCGGTTCGCAATATCTCCACTATCCGTTCAAACTCATGAGCTCGCCCCTGCATGGTAATTGTCAACGAATCGTAATTTGTAGTTACGTTCAAACGTCCTTGCATCTCGTCGGTAAAGTACTCGCGCGTCGTAGGGTCGGGAAAGAGAATATCCCCGAGCAGCGCCATACTGCCGTCTTTTCCCGCGAGGTCGAAGGCGGCACCGCTGTGTACCCTAAGTTTCAACAAGACGTCGTGATCCCCAGGACGTGACCAGATTAATACCCGGAGGCCATTTAGAAGGCGGGCGTGTTCGGGTTCCATCGGGACCTGAGCCGTAACTGAACCGGGAATCAGAGCGGACAGGAAAACAGCCAGCAAGGTTTTACTGAGGAAACCGTTCAAAGCTTTTAGATTCATAGGTGTTGCTGTCAGGCGTGGGGCCTACCAAATGCTTTACCAATTCCGATAAGTTTCAGGGGGACAAAACATCTTAGATGCGAGATATTTTGTCGTCAACCGTTTGGCACTTAAATGCATCCAACGCCTTGGTTTGGACAGGATTGACCACATCCGGGTTGCGCCAACCCGCGAATCTGATGCCGGCAGCGACAGTTTTTCACGGATGATGTTTTGAGATTGAGCCGTAAACGAGCCTGGGTTTGAGGGAAGGGCGTATCCTTTAGACGTTTGTCGGTAATACTAGTAGGAAGCCGGTTCCTACAGAAACGAGTGCCGATTGCCGGAAAGAGACACAGACGAACTTTTGCTTGAAATGGCAGGAGCTGGTGATTCGGCCGCTTTTAACCATCTGTACGAACGGCATCGGACCGCAATTTTCAGATTTTCGTATCGACTCACCGGCTCAGTCGAGGTGGCTGAAGACATAACGCACGACTGTTTTCTCAGTTTGATAAGGAAGCCTGAGAACTTCCAACCCAGTCGAGGAACTTTGCGCACGTATCTACTTTCAGCTTCTCGCAATCTTTGGTTGAAACAGCTAAGGAGTTTGGGCCGTGAGGGGACGCTGGAGGAAGTAGAAGAAAGCAGGCTCATCTCACGGGATCGAGAGCCGTTGCACCGATTGCTTGACGAGGAGCTGTCCGTGAAGGTTCAAGAAGCTGTTCTGGGCTTACCACCGTTGCAAAGGGAAGCATTGGTGCTGTTTGAGTATGAAGGCCTGGCGCTGAGCGAAATCGCCAGCTTGATCGGTACGGATGTTGGCGCCGTAAAATCCCGCTTACATCGAGCCAGGGAGCGCCTCAGGAATATTCTCGGCCCTTACCTGAATACGAGTCGGGAATTGAATACTAGTCGGGAAATTGTTACTTTGGAGCGGGCTTGAGATGAGCACCATTGAGCCGGAAGTGCCGGGAGAAAATTTTGTTTCTGAAGATGAGCTTAAGGGTCTGCTCGAGCGTTGGATCGCTCCGGCGGCCTCAAAAACTCTCGATCAGCGGATAGCAAACAGTTATCATAGCGAGATGGGAAGTGCAGACCCGGCCTCCAGTCTGGCACGGTTCGCGCAAAGCCAAAACGAGGTAGTCAAGATGAAGGTTTGTTCAACCTGCAAGGAAGAGTTCGCTGACAAGTTTAGTTTTTGTCCCGTGGATGGAACTCCTCTTGACGGGCTTGTCTCCGAGCCTGAAAAGGAGATTGCCAATTCAACCATTGCTGGCGAGCCCTTTGTGGCTAGCGAGCCGGTTCTGGTTGGGGCGGCCGCGACGGCCATGGCAAGTCGCGAAGAATTTCACCTCACAATGATCGATGATGCGGGACTAGTCGGCAGACTGGCAAAGGAAGTCTCCGACGTCGCCCACCAGTCTCAGTTGACCTGGCCCGAATTCAAGCGCGATCCATTAGGATTCACCAAACGATCCCTGGTGGGCTATGGCCAGATGGCTGGGAAGGTTTTTGGCAATCGGAATGTGATTGCCGGGTTGATCGTCGCGGTCATCGCGATGGCAATATTAGTTGGAATCATTAGTCTTCTTGATCGCGCCAACCCGAGTGGAATTTCCCGGAGCGGATTCATTACGTTCGCGGTAATTGCAGGGTTGATACTCGCCGGCATTTTCGTCACCTGGCTGCGCAAGAGCCAGAACGGGGCTGTGTTGGGGGCTCCTGAGGGCGAATCAAACAATGCGGTTTTGGGAATGGTGGTGGCCTTCTCGTTCTTCCTTTTCTTAATAGGAGGCAGTGTTCTTTACAACTTCTGGCAGAAGAAAGTGGAGGAGCGACAACAAGCCCAGGATCAACTCGTCGTCGAACAGTTTATCGATATCCCGAATGAACAGCCGACGCCGGATGAGGGTACAGCCGGTTTGAACAAGGGCAAGGGCGGCGGAAGCAAACCGAAACAAGAGAAACCAGGTGGCGGTGGTGGTGGTGGCCGTCAAGAACAAAAACCAGCGTCGTTTGGCAAGACTCCACAAGCGTCGCTGACGGTCCCGCAGGTGGTAGCGCCCGACCCGCATCCTCCCACGATAAAGAATCCTGCGTTGCCGGTGGCTGCGACAGTTGTCGCGGATCCAATGCTCGTTCCACCGGATGCGCGCAATCTTAATTACGGTCTGCGCGATTCCAAGAGCACTGACCCTTCGTCTGGCCCCGGCACCGGGAACGGTATGGGTACAGGCACGGGTGGTGGCATGGGTCCCGGTGAAGGTGGCGGTTTGGGACCAGGCCGCGGTGGCAATATGGGAGGTGGCGACCGCAACGATGGTGGTGGTGGACCAGGAGGGGGCGGCGGTGGCGGTGATCCGAATAGGATTTACAGCGGCAAGGAAGTGAGTTCCAAGGCTCGCGTCCTCTCGAAGCCAGAACCGCAATACACTGAAGAAGCCCGCAAGAATCAGGTAACTGGAACAGTTGTTTTGCGAGCGATATTTACGTCCGGCGGTCAGGTAACTAGTATTCGCGCCGTCTCTGGGCTGCCCTATGGATTAACGGAGCGGGCCATTGCAGCTGCGCGTCAGATCAAGTTCAGTCCGGCTACAAAGGATGGACGTCCGGTATCGATGTACATCCAATTGGAATACAACTTCAACCTTTATTAAAGGGTCGAGCAGAGAACAAAGAGGGCGCCGATTGATTTCAGTCGGCGCCCTTCTTATTTGAGGTTGAGTCAGAGGAATCGACGGCGAACTTAATGCAGCCAGGACTCCTCGGTCTAGTACAGTCGTTCTACGAATCGCTTGATCCGGGTCACACCTTCCTGCAACTGCGCCATCGAGGTCGCATAAGAAATTCGCAGATAGCCTTCAGCGCCAAAAGCCGCTCCATCGGTAACGACGGTGTGTTCCTCAGTCAGCAAGCGAGCGGCGAATTCAGCCGAAGTTTTCACTTCATCATTCAAACATTCGCGCACGCAGGGAAAAGCGTAAAACGCTCCTTCGGGCTCATTACAACTAACACGGGGAATACTTTGCAGCGCCGTCAGCAGCCAGGCGCGTCGCGCCGTGTATTCCGCCAACATCGCCGCCACTGAATCTTGCGGACCACGTAGGGCTTCCACCGCGGCGCTCTGCGCAATTGAGTTGGGGTTGCTGGTTGAGTGGCCCTGGACCTTTAGCATTTCACGAGTCCAGTCGCGCGGAGCAAGCGCATAACCGATACGCCAACCAGTCATCGCATAGGTCTTTGAAAGAGAACCGGCGATGCAAAGCCGCCCACGCAATTCCGCAGGCAGGCTGGCGGCACTGAAGACCTGGGCTGGAGGATAAGCGAAACGCAGATAACACTCGTCTGTAATCACATAGATGCCACGCTCAGTCAGCAATTCCAGTGTCTTTTGAAACTCAGCGGGTGGAATCACTCGGCCGGAAGGATTACATGGAGAATTGAGGATGATCAGTTTGGTGCGTGGGGTGATAGCTCGCGCCACCTGTTCCGCGCTCAACACGAAGCCGGTCTCCTCAGTCTCTATATAGACGGGCACGCCGCCGGCGAAAATCACAATCTCGGGAAACGTTACCCAATAGGGCTGCGCCAGCAGTACCTCGTCACCGGGATTAATCAGAGTGACTACAGCATTGAAGATCGCTTGCTTGCCCCCTGAACTTGCCATCACTTCGTTGCGTTCGTAGTTTGCGCCGAAGGTGCCGGCGTAGAAATCAATAATCGACTGCTGTAGTTCGCGCGTGCCGCCGGTAGATGTGTATTTAGTTTTACCGGCTCGTATGGCGGCTTCAGCCGCGCGCTTGATATTGTCGGGTGTATCAAAATCCGGTTCGCCGGCGCCGAAGTCCACAACATCAACGCCTTCAGCTCGCAAGGCCTCTGCTGCTTGTATTGCCGCGAGCGTCGAGGAAGCTTGCATGCGGCCTACATTGTTGGAAGCTTGAAATTTTGCGGTTTCGAGTTTGCTGGTCATTAATTTCAGTTTGACGAGTGATTAAGTCGGGACGTCGTCAGCTTGTTTTCACTTTGTCTTTCATGCGTTGTTCGACTAACGGGGGTACCAGTCCATCAAGTGTTCCCCCAAGCTGGAACACTTCTTTAACCAGTCGCGAGCTGACATAGGAATAAGTTTCTGCGGGCATCATGAAGACGGTTTCTATGCCTGGTTCCAGCCGGCGATTCATTAAGGCCATCTGCAATTCGTATTCGTAGTCTGAAATAGCTCTGATCCCGCGCACGATGGCGTCAGCTTTTTGCGCGAGCGCGTAGTGGACGAGAAGTCCTTCAAAAGCATCTACGCGCAAAAGGCAATGCGGCTGCTCGATTGTCTTGAGCACTTGTTCGAGCATCTCGCGACGTTCCTCGATGGAGAAGAACGGTTTCTTTTCAGGATTCAATAGTATGGCAATGATTATCTCGTCGAAGAGCTTACAGCCGCGCTCGATGATATCGAGATGGCCGTTGGTAACTGGATCGAATGAGCCGGGATAGATGGCGCGTCGCATGGATAGGAATGGTAAAGGGTATTCGGCAATTGGTAAATGGCAAACAGGGACTGTAACGCAATCTAACAGATTGCGTCGGCGTGTGACTCTGCAATTGAGCGGCAATCCGCCTTGGCAAACTAACAGTTTGCTTTATACGCAACCCCAGAAAAACTGGTTGATAAACGGGTTGAAAAAGCGTATCAAGGGCACATCTCTCAGCTCTTTCCTTGCGAGCGCTGTATTGATCAGAAGTTATTTGTTTTTCCAGGAAGCCGTGGGACAGGTTCACTGTTTATCTCCGGCTCGCGATATATCACTCTCCGCTCACCAGAGGAGAAACCGAAATGGGAAAAAAGAAAAAAGGTGTCACCCGCAGGCGTTTTCTAGAACAAGTTGGGTTGGCAGGAGGATCAGCGGCGCTCTACGAGACGATGACCGCGCTCGGACTGATTAACCTTCCGGAAACGTGGGCTGGTCCGCCCGAGCTTCCCCAGGGCTCGGGCCGAGGAAGGTCGGTCGTTATCCTGGGCGCGGGCATCGCCGGGATGACCGCCGCCTACGAGCTAACGCGCGCAAACTACAACTGCCAGATTCTTGAACTGACTGACCGGGCCGGTGGAAGGAATCATACAGCTCGACGCGGCACTGTTCTAAAAGAGGTGAACGAGGACGGCGTTCAGACTGAACAGGTCTGCAACTTCGACGAGGGCCTTTACCTGAATCTTGGCCCAGGGCGCCTCCCTTACCATCACCGCCGCGCGCTTCACTACTGTCATGAATTAGGCGTAGCGCTTGAAGTCTATGTAATGGAGACAATGGCTAACTTGTTCCAGAGCGATAAAGCTTTCGGCGGCAAGGCCCAGATCAAGCGGCGCATCGCGAACGACATGCAGGGCTACATCGCCGAAATGTTGGCCAAGGCTGTGAACCAGAACGCCCTCAACGCTGAGCTTGACGCGACGGATCGCGAGAAGCTCCTTTGTCTCCTGAAGAATTTTGGCGACCTCGGCGAGAACGAGTTATGCAATACGTGTGGGCAGACCAAGTGCAGCAAATGCAATTCGACCTGTCAGGCTTGCGTCCTGTGCGGCAAACAATGCCTCACCTGCTTCCAGTACAGCGGGTCGACGCGCGACGGCTGCCCGATAACAGTCTACGAAGCCTGCGCACCCGGCGCGAAGCTTGAGCTAAAGGAACTCCTCAGCTCCGAGTTCTGGCGCTTCCGTTTCTATCAGTCGTTCGAATACGAATGGCAACCGACACTGTTTCAGCCTGTGGGCGGCATGGACAAGATTGTGGATGGCTTTGTGCGCAAAATCGGTTCGCTGATCAAGTACAACACCAAAGTGCTGGACATCCAGATTAGCACCGACGGCGTGACGGTTGTCGTCGAAAACGGAGGAACGCGCAACACAATCAAGGCGGACTACTGCATTAGCAATATCCCATTGCCCCTCCTGCAGAAGATTAATAATAACTTCGCAACTGATTTCGAGGATGCCGTCAAGGCGTGCAAGTATGATCCAACCTGCAAGCTCGGCTGGCAGGCCAACCAACGCTTCTGGGAATCCGACAAGAACCAGATTTATGGTGGCATTAGTTATACAGACGACCCGATTACGCAGATGTGGTATCCATCGTATGACTACTTCACAAAAAACGGCACACTAACGGGCGTCTATAACTACGACGAGAATGCCATCGCTTTCGGCAAAATGAACCTTGAGGAGCGAATCATGATGGCGCGCCGGGGCGCGGTTAAGTTTCATCCGGAGTTTGCCGACACGCGGCTTGTACCTTCAGACAAGGCTATCTCGATCGCCTGGCAGAATATTCCGAACGAAGGCGGTGGCTGGGCAAACTGGGACCCGAATAGCGCGGCTGACGCGAAGGCCTACGCGCGGCTCCTGGCTCCGGATCGTCGTTTCTTTGTTGCAGGCGATCAGGTCTCGCAACTGCCGGGTTGGCAGGAGGGCGCGATGATGTCTGCGCAACACGTGGTTGAGCAGATAGGCGGGAGACGCCTGCTAACTGTGCCGCTGATCAAGCATGCGCCGAATACGCGACGCTTGATTCATGGCCGGAGTTAGACGTGGCAGAGGTTTCGTTGCAAGCCTGCGACGGCGCGGGTCGTGCTTGACACTCCGGAATCACGGTGTTTCAATAACCCTCGGAACAAACGTGGTGAGTTAAGGCGACTTGCGGCCACGTAAAACAAACGGCTAAACAGCTCGGCGAGTCTTTCCCGTAGAGACTAATCGAATAGGCTTTGTAGGAAAGCCCCGCGTTGTTTAGCGCGGGGCTTTTCCTGTAAATAGTGAATCGTAAATCGTGAATAGAGCGTGCGGCGCTGGTAGACCATCACGATTCAGCAAGCGCTGACGGTTCTGACTATTTACCATTTACTATTTACCGTCTATGAGCAGCTTTCTCGACACCATCAAGGAACGCATCGTCGTCTTCGACGGCGCGATGGGCACCAATCTGCAGGTCCAGAATCTCACGCTGGATGATTTTGGCGGTCTGCGATTTGAGGGCTGCAACGAAAATCTGCTCGTTACCCGACCCGACGCGGTAGAAACCGTGCATGCGGCTTTTCTCGAGGTTGGTTGCGACGTAATCGAAACCAACTCATTCAACGGCACGCCGGTAGATTTCGCCGAGTATGACATCGGCGACAAGGCCTATGACATGAACGTGCTGGCTGCCAGCCTGGCAAAACGCGTTGCCGCTGATTACTCAACTCCAACCCGGCCGCGCTGGGTTGCAGGTTCAATGGGGCCGGGTCGGAAGCTGCCGACGCTCGGGCATATCACATTTGCTGATCTCAGGGCGTCTTACGCTGAACAAGTTCGTGGCCTCCTCGATGGTGGCGCCGATCTATTAATTGTCGAAACTTGCCAGGATTTGCTGCAGACCAAAGCAGCGCTCGCCGCAATCTTCGGCCACTTCCAAAAGCATCGCGTGCGCGTTCCCGTTATTGCCCAGGTGACGATCGAACTCTTCGGAACCATGCTGAACGGAACCGAAATCGGCGCGGCCTTGACGGCGCTGGCCCCACTTCCGATCGATGTCATTGGCATGAACTGCGGCACCGGTCCTCGTCACATGACCGAGAGCATCCGCTATCTTTGCGAGAACGCACCGCTGCCGGTTTCAGTGTTGCCGAATGCCGGTTTGCCTTCCGTCGTCGATGGCAAGATGCACTATGACGAGACTCCCGAAACTTTCCGCGACCAACTGATCCACTTCGCCAAAGACTTTGGCGTAAACGTCACCGGTGGTTGTTGCGGTACCACGCCCGCGCACCTGAAGTTGGTCGTCGAGGCAATGCAGCGCATCACGCCTAAGCAACGTGATGCCAAACTCGTGCCTGCGGCTTCGTCAATCTATTTTCAACAGCCGTATGTGCAGGACGCTTCGTTCCTGATCGTGGGCGAGCGAGTAAACGCCAGCGGCTCCAGGAAAATGCGCGATCTGCTCAACGACGAAAACTGGGACGGCCTTGTTGCTTTAGCCAAGGAGCAGGAACGCGAGGGCGCACACGTCCTTGATGTGAACGTCGACTTCGTGGGCCGCAATGGCGAAAAAGACATGCACGAACTCGCCTCGCGACTGGTAACAACCGTCAAGCTGCCGTTGATGTTTGACTCGACGGAGTGGGAAAAGATGGAAGCGGGCCTACAACACGCGGGCGGCAAAAGCATTCTCAATTCGACGAACTACGAAGACGGCGTGCCGCGTTTCTCGAAGGTTCTCGATTTGGCCAAGACATATGGCGCCGCTGTTGTAATCGGAACGATTGACGAGGAGGGCATGGCGCGCACCGCTGAGGGGAAGTTTGCGATCGCCAAACGCGCCTACGACCAGGCTGGCGAGGAACTGGATTTTCCGGTGAGCGACATATTTTTTGATGCGCTCGCTTTACCGGTATCAACCGGGATCGAAGAGGACCGTCGCAACGCGCTGGAGACCATCGAGGGAATCCGCCGGATCAAGACAGAGCTTCCCGGCTGTTTTACGATCCTGGGCGTTTCCAATATCTCGTTCGGATTAAATCCGGCCTCGCGCGTCGTGCTCAATTCTGTCTTTCTCCACGACGCTGTGGAAGCGGGTCTGGATGCGGCGATCGTTAACGCGAGCAAGATTGAACCGTTAAATCGAATCGGCGAGCAGGAGCTGAAAGTCGCGCGCGATCTCATCTACGATCGACGCGAGTTTGACGGGGAAGTCTGCACCTATGATCCGTTGACCGTGTTCACGACGCTGTTTGAAAACGTCAAAGCCAAGGCCGCCAAAAAGGAATCGAAGGGCGCCACGGTCGAAGAGCGTTTGAAGAATCACATTATCGACGGTGAGAAGATTGGTCTTGAAGTCGAGCTGACTAGAGCCCTCGAAACGCATCCCGCACTCGACATCATTAACAACATCCTGCTCGATGGTATGAAAGTAGTCGGCGATCTTTTCGGTAGTGGTCAGATGCAGTTGCCTTTCGTGCTGCAATCTGCGGAAGCAATGAAGGCAGCCGTGCGTTTCCTCGAACCGTTTATGGAGAAGAAGGGCGGGGCAACAGCAAAAGGCACGTTGGTTTTGGCGACCGTCAAAGGCGACGTGCACGATATTGGCAAGAACCTCGTCGACATCATCCTGACGAACAATGGCTACAAGGTTATCAACCTCGGCATCAAGCAGCCGATTGACAACATTCTGCTGGCGCAGGAGGAACACAACGCAGATGCTATTGGTATGAGCGGCTTGCTCGTAAAATCTACGCTGATCATGAAGGACAATCTCGACTTGATGAACGAGCGTGGCATCACCGTGCCGGTGATTCTCGGTGGCGCCGCACTGACGCGGCGTTACGTCGACGAGGATCTCAAATCGATCTACAAAGGCACTCTTTACTACGCAGGCGATGCGTTTGCCGGCTTGCACACAATGGACAAGCTGGTTGGCGGCAACGGTCAAGCTGAGGCAGCGGCGGCCGCGACTGCGTCGCGGGGCGGAGACGCCGACAGCACTGACGCGGTAGAAGACCTGGAGGATTTGGTTGGCGAGGAAGCAAAACTCGGCATCGTCAAGCGGGCGAAGCCACGCGGAGCAATGCCTGAGAGTGACACTACGCACACTACTCGTTCTGCAATCAGCCAGGATGCCGCGATTCCACCGCCGCCATTTTATGGTTCGCGCGTAGTCACTGATATTTCGCTTGATGATGTTTTCGCGTTCGTAAATGAGACTGCCTTATTCAAGGGACAATGGCAGTTCAAACAGGGAAAGAGACCGGCCGAAGAATATGAAGCGCTGGTCCGAGACAAAGTCAGGCCGATCTATCAGGAGCTGAAAGAACGAAGCAAGCGGGAACAGTTGCTGCAGCCGCGGGTTGTCTATGGATACTTTCCGGCGCAGTCCTCTGGCAATGATCTGATCATCTACAATGAGGATGAGAAGACCGAGCGAGCACGCTTCACTTTTCCTCGCCAACCTACTGGAAAGAATCTCTGTCTGGCGGATTTCTTCGCGGCTAAGGATTCGGGTCGGGTTGATGTGGTCGGGTTTCATCTGGTCACCATGGGCAGCCGAGCTACCGAGTATTCGCAGGAGCTATTCAAGTCAGATAACTACGCCGAGTATCTTTATTTTCATGGACTCAGCGTCGAGGGAGCGGAGGCATTGGCAGAACTCTGGCACAAACGCATTCGCGAGGAGCTCGGCATTGCCGCAGAAGATGCGCCCGATGTACGAAAACTATTTCAACAGCGCTATCGCGGCTCGCGTTTTAGTTTTGGTTATCCTGCATGTCCAAACCTGGAAGATCAGGCTAAGCTGTTTGAGTTGCTGGAGCCGGCGCGCATTGGGGTTGAACTGACGGAAGAGTTTCAGCTTGATCCGGAGCAGTCGACTTCGGCGATCATCGTTCATCACCCGGAAGCGAAATACTTTTCAATCGAATAAGACAAAGTCCAATGTCCAAAGTCCAAAGTCCCAAACCGAACGCCGTCGCGACCGATGAGGCGAGTCGGGAAAAGACAGACCTTGAACCTTCGACTTTGGACATTGGACAGTTCCTCGAACCGACCGCTGAGGAGTTCGAAGTCTTAAGTTCCTTCGAGCGCCGCAACTTTCATTTCATCAGTCGCATGAATCAGGGACGTTGGAAGCGCTTCTGGACGTGGTGCCAAAGTGTTTTCGGCGCCGGCTGGATTCACCTCGCCACCTACAACCTGATGCAGGTTTATGGTCTGGAGAATGTTGCAGCCACGTCAAGAGACCGGCCAATACTGATCGCGGCCAATCATCGTTCGTTCTTCGACATGTACGTAGTATCGACCACACTCTTTCGCCACACCGCCTGGCGCAAGCAACTTTTCTTTCCGGTGCGCGGGCGATTCTTTTACGATTCAATCGCGGGCTTGTTTGTTAACCTGGTGATGGGTTGGTGGTCGATGTATCCGCCATTCTTCGCGTCGGGTGAAAAGCCGATTCTCGAAAAACGCGCCTTCGACAAATATTCGTTTCGATTGTTAACAGAGCTTTGCAGAAACGGCCAGGGCAATGTGATCGGCTTTCATCCGGAAGGCACGCGGAACAAGGGTTCGGATCCATATTCGTATTTGCCCGCCCAGCCGGGTATCGGAAAACTAATCAAGGACGCGGCGCCGCAAGTCGTTCCAGTTTTCGTTGCCGGCCTGGGGAACGATCTTCCCAAACAAGTTTTGGGTAACTGGCGCGGCGGCGAAAAGATTCGCATACACTTTGGGCCGCAACTGGATCTTGCAGATTACTTATCAAAAAAAGATCAGGCGCGCACCTATATTGAGATCTCGAAGTTTGTCATGAGCAAGATTGCGGAGCTTGGTGAACAGGATCGAGAAAGGCAGCAATCATCAATCAGCGATCAGCCGGATCAGGGATGATTGTGAGTTGCTACTAATTGCCGGCTGTTTACTGACTGCTTATTGCTCACGAACCATGACCCTCCCCTTAGTAATCGTTAATCCCGAATCAGCTGGCGGCGCTACACGCGTTGCCTGGCCCGGCATCGCCAGTGATCTTGCGACGCACTTCGGACCCTTTACGCCGCAATTCACAACGCGGACAGGTGAGGGAATCGAAATGGCCGCCGCTGCTGCGCGCAAAGGTACGAATCTGATTATCGCGTGCGGAGGCGATGGCACGATCTCGGAAATTGCGAACGGAATCCTTTCGGTCGATAGCGATACAGAGTTGGGAATTCTGCCAAGCGGCACTGGCGGCGACTTTCGCCGGACCATCGGCATTCCCGCTCGCACCGTCGCTGCAGCCAAAATTCTCCGCGATGGCCAAACTCGCCTAATCGATGCCGGCAAGATCACGTTTACAAACAATGCTGGTGAACTCGAGTCACGCTACTTTCTCGGAGTGGCTTCCTTCGGCATGAGTGCCGACGTGATTGCCCGGGTGAAAGAAGGTGGCCCCGATTGGTTGGCGATCAAAGGACCCAAGTGGTTAACGGGGCGTCTCTCTTTTGCCGCGGCTATGGTCAAGACTGCCGCGAAAAAGTCGGCGGTTCGTGTGGTAGTCCAACTTGACGACGATGCCGCGAGCCATATGACAGTGGCGAATCTTTGCATAGCCAACGCTCGTTATTTTGGCGGCGGCATGAAGATCGCGCCCAACGCGAAGCTGACAGATGGAAAGTTTGACGTTGTCAGCATCGGAGACTTGAGCGCAGCGAAGATATTGGCAAATGCGCCACGCCTGTATTTGGGTGCGCACCTTAGCATGGCGGAGGTCGGGCACGCGCTGGCAGCGAAGGTTAGCGCGCGTCCCGCCGCCAGAAATGAGCGGGTTGAGGTCGAGGTAGATGGGGAGATTCCGGGACAGCTTCCGGCAACTTTTCAAATACTGCCCAAAGCGCTCCGCGTTCGCTGTCCACTTAAGTATTGAGAGTTGTAAGAATACTTCTTGCCAGCAAATTGCAAAACAGGTTATAAATGTCGCACCCGAGCCCTTATTTATTTGATTGATTGGCGCGGCGCTCTTCATGTATAGACGAATAGTTGTACTGGCGCAGAGAGTGTTCCCTGCAATGCGGGGAGTTGTATAGTCTGCACTCGATTGCGCTGAAGTGTGTGATTACTTAAGTCAAAGTTTGACGGAGGATTCGCATAGTGGATAGTCCGCTCGATCAAGAGCGCGCCGCAGTCGCCCAACCTGGCGAGCCCGCGGCGGCCAAGCCTCCAGTGCCGGCGGCAGCAAAACCTGTGGCCAAGCCGGCGGGCGCAGTCGTCGAGAGCACGCCCGAGCCCGCCGTAAACAAGATGCGGCGGCGGATTGTTTGGTCGAGCGTGGTCATCTTTCTGGTGACGGACTTCCTGATGTTTCTCCGGTTTTTCCTGCCGCGTTCAATTCTTGAACCATCCAGCAAGTTTTCAGTGGGCTTTCCCGGGGATTACGCCCTGGGTGTAGATACAAAGTGGCAGCAGCAATACCGAATTTGGGTCGACAAGACTTCAGATCGGATATTTGTCATTTACGCGCGCTGCACGCATCTCGGCTGTACGCCCGACTGGAAGGCGAGCGAGAACAAGTTTAAGTGTCCCTGTCATGGCAGCGGCTACGACAGCGAAGCGATTAACTTCGAGGGCCCGGCTCCGCGCCCGATGGATCGTGCGCACGTTGAGCTCGATGCTGAAGGCCAAATCGTGGTGGACATAGGCAAGCTCTATAAGTGGCCGAAGGGTGAGAAGAACGAATTTAACGATCCGGGTGCCTACATCCCGTTGTAATTTCTGTGTGCGAAGCTCGAGGTGCGATGGACGAGAACCCTGACAAGAAAGAAACGAAGCAGTTGACTGGCGAAGAGAAAGCCAGCGCCGGCCTTATTGGGAAAGTGAAGGAAGGCGGCACCGCACTGACAAAGCGGGCCATCGACGAGGCCAAGGGTTACAAAGACGTTCAAGAGACCCAGCTTTGGAAGTCGATCTTTCGCGTCTCTCATGATCGCTCCGATCCCCGCAATCGTTCGCTCGCAGTTCTCTCTAACGTCTTCCTGCATTTGCACCCGGCAAAGATCAATCGTGACGCGGTGCGTTACCAGTACACCTGGGGCATGGGTGGTATAACGTTCTACCTGTTCATTGTGCTGACCTTCACGGGTGTGCTGCTGATGTTTTATTATCACCCGACCAAGGTGGACGCGTTTCGCGACATTCTTTACCTCGAGCACGACGTTCCGTTCGGCAAGCTGCTGCGCAACATGCATCGCTGGGCGGCGCACTTAATGGTGATCACCACGTGGCTTCACATGTTTCGCGTGGTGCTAACCGGCTCTTACAAACGCCCGCGTGAATTTAACTGGGGCGTCGGCGTCGTGTTGCTCGTGCTGACGCTCTTGCTCTCGTTTACCGGATACCTGCTGCCAGACGATCAACTTGGCTTCTGGGCGGTCACCGTCGGCACAAACATGGCGCGCGCTACTCCGATGCTCGGTTCCGAGGGCCCCTTCGGCGTGCAACTGGGCATGACTCCTTTTAACGACGTTCGTTTTGGACTGTTGGGGGGATCAATTGTCGATTCCAATGCACTGCTGCGCTCATATATATGGCATTGCATCGGCATTCCGCTGGTCGCTTCGATATTTATGGCCGTGCATTTCTGGCGAATTCGCAAAGACGGTGGAATTTCCGGTCCCGCTCCGGTCATGCTCGAATCGGAGATGAAAGCGGTTAAGAAGAAGTCGTAAACTGAGAATTAGATGGCAATGCCACGTATGAGCAAAGGTAGGTTGATCACTCTGGGAGTAGTTGTGCTCCTGGCGGTGCTCGCTATCTTTTTTGTGCAGGATTGGCACCAGCTATGGATTATCTCTTCGGCGCCAGACAACATCCCGATCGTAGCCATGCTTTTTCTCGTGCCCTTCTTCACCTGGTTGGGCATCAAGCAGTCGAAAGCAAATGATCGCCTGATCGAGCAACTGGAAACAGATCCGAAGCTTGCCAAGACGCATCATCGCAAGGCTGAACCGTGGCGTCCGGGTTGGGCGCGCGAGATTCATGTTTGGCCCTATCTAGTGCGCATTGAGTTTTTGGCGGCGGTTATCGTAACTGTCGTCCTTTTTGTTTGGTCGATCACGTTGAACGCCCCGCTCGAAGAGCCCGCGAATCCTAATCTGACCATGAATCCGTCTAAGGCGCCCTGGTACTTTCTCGGGCTCCAGGAGATGTTGGTCTACTTCGATCCCTGGATTGCCGGGGTAGTGATGCCTTCAGTCATCATGGTTGGGTTGATGGTGTTTCCTTACGTCGATTCGAACCCGCTTGGAAACGGCTATTACACGCTCAAACAGCGCCGCTTCGCTGTGGGAATGTTTTGCTGGGGATTCCTGATGTGGATCCTGCTGATCGTGATCGGCACGTTCATCCGCGGACCGGGCTGGATTTGGTTCTGGCCGGGCCAGACCTGGGATCACAATGCCGTGGTGTTCGACAAAAACGTCGACCTGCATGACTGGATCGCAACCAGCCGCATCGGGAAGGCCCTGCATTTAGGATTTCTTTCAAGCAATCCCGCGAAGTTTATTTTCGGTCTCCTCGTCGTGACCGGGTTTTACGTAGTAGGCGCATTGTTTTTCCACTGGCTGATGACCGTCGACTTCAAAAGACTTTCGTTGCGCCCGCTGAAGCTTTTCCCACAGGACTCGTTTGAGCAAAAGCTTTTGGCGCGGACCAGTGTGCTGCAGTATGCGACATTCCAGTTTTTTGCAGTCAGCGTGTTGCTGGCCATGCCGGTGAAATTGATCCTCAGGTTGGCGTTGACCATCAAGTATGTTTGGGTGACCCCGTGGTTCAATATTTGAACGCCTGGCTGGGGAACACTGTCCGCCGGTGGTGCTGACAAGAATTTGGCGAGTGCGGAGGAATGACCCTTAGTGGCTGACTCTACAGAAGCAAATGAGTCGTTAGTAAAAAAGGAAGCGGAGCTGCCGGCAAAGGATCCGATCGTGAGCCGCTCGACGAGCGGTATCATGCTGATCTGTGCCCTGCTGCTAACTGCCTCTCTCGCCTGGTCTCTTTATGATGAAGCTTTTGGCCAGCGTCCGTGGAAAGGGATGCAGCAAGAGTTTGTCAGCCGCTACAGTCGCTACTTGAAGAGTATTAAATCCCAATCTGGTAAAACGGAAGCACAGGTCAAAGAAGATCCGGAATATCAGACACTTGATGCCGAGGCCCAGGCAGCGCAGGAAAAAGTTAAACCCGACATCGTTGAGATTGATCAGAAGGTGGTGCAAGCTCAGCGAAAGCTCGATGCCGTCACCGATCCTTTTCAAAATCAACGCGGTAAACTCACCGTCATAAACTACAACGTCGAGACGGCCCCCGGCAGCGCCAAAGAGAAATATCGCAAGCAGGCCGCAGAGAAGCGAGCTGAGTTTGTAGAAGTGGATCTGCCGGCTGATGACGGTTCCAACAGAACGATAACTCAAAAGATGAACTACGAGCAGCTAGAGAAGCTGTTCAACGATTCGCGCGATGAAAAGGCAAAGCTGCTGGGACAAAAAGCCGATTTGCTCAAGGAGCCTACGGAGCTCGTCAAAAAGCGTGAGGATTATCTAAAGCACCACATGACCGGCCTCGGTCCGACCCAGATCGATGGACTACTGCGGAAGATGGATCAGTTTGACTATTCCATCCTGCCCCACCAGATCAGCGTCAATGAATTCAATATCGTAGACCGCTGCGAAGTTTGCCATGTCGGCATTCGTGAACCGCTCGATCTGCGGCCGGAAGATCTGGCTCCGGGAGGCCCGGGGAAAAAACCGGACAGTCTGGCGCGCGCGTTCGTGAGTCATCCCAATAAAGAAATCCTGCAAATCCACACCCCTGATAAATTTGGCTGCGCGAGTTGCCACTGGGGCAATGGCCGCGCGACGACGAGCGACGTAAAAGGGCACGGCCGGCACAAGTTCTGGCTCTGGCCAATGTTTGAAAAAGAAAACACCGAGGCCGGTTGTCAGCAGTGTCACGCTAAGGATCGAGTTACGCAGGGGGCCGACACCTTGAATCTCGGAAGAGATCTGTTCTCTCAGCGTGGCTGCATGGGTTGTCATCGCTATGAGGGATTTGATCACGAGACCGATGCGCTGGGAGCCGCGCGACAGAACATCAGTCAGTTTGAAGACCAGATCACCAGCAATCAGAAACAAATAAGACTGGATGAGAATCCGCCTGAAGGAACCAGCGACGAAGCCGCGCAGAAGATGCTGGCGCAGTCGGAGGCGCTGAAAGTTACCAATAGCATCCTCGCGGCCCGCATCGACCAGTTGAATCTGCAAGCGAAGTATCTGATGCAGGATCAGAAAAAGGTTGGGCCAAACCTGAAGGACGTGCGCCTGAAACTGCGCAAGGAATGGATCCCGATGTGGCTGGCAAATCCTCAGGCGTTTCGTCCGGGCACCAAGATGCCAACCTTCTGGCGTTTTGCCGAGCCAGCCGATAATGGCATGGCGTCAATGCGCGACAAAGATGGCGAGGATCAGTTACACGCTATAGCCGCTTACCTCTGGCAAGACGGTTTTGACGGCAAACTTCCCGAACAACAACGCGGCGACGCCGGCCACGGAAAAGAACTCTTTGAATCACGCGGTTGTTTGGGTTGTCACTCCATCGGCGACGAAGACAACAAGCTTGGCGGGACCTTCGCTGCAAATCTGCAGAAGGTTGGTGAAAAGGCAAACTTCGATTACATCGTTCGCTGGATTCACAATCCGCGCGAGCGCTACGCTCCTTATTGTCCCAAGGAGAAACGCGATCTCACCGAGGACGACTACAAGAAGCACAATCTGCCTTATGTGTTTGATACCGAGCTTCACTCGCGCTGCCCAAACGATGGCGCCGAGTTGCAAGTCCAGAACATGACTGTGATGCCGAATTTCCGTTTGTCGGAAACGGACGCGCGCGACATAGCCACCTATCTATTCTCGTTGTCGTCGCCGCCGCAATATGACGCCGCGGCCTTCATGGACAGTCCGGAGTTGCGCGAACAAGGGCGGGTGCTGATAAAGCAATACGGTTGCGCCGGCTGCCACGAGATCAAGGGCTTTGAGGATGAACAACGTATTGGCAAGGAGTTGACAGTTGAAGGCGCCACGCCTATCGAGCGTTTAGACTTCGCACTACTGACCAGGAAGGCTGAAGAGGGAAGCGATCCGCTGAAGTTGCACCCCGAGCGCAAAGAGAAACCCTGGTATAACCACAAAGGATTCTTCGAACACAAAATCACAGAGCCTTCGATTTATGATCAGGGCAAGGAAAAAGATCCGAAAGACCGACTGCGCATGCCCCGGCCCTATCTGACCCCTGAGTGGCGCAACGCTTTGGCCACGTTCCTGATCGGCAGTGTCGGCGCTGAAGGCTCAAACGTGCCGCAGTCGCTTTTTTATTCTCCAGAAGACACGCGGCGGCAGGACATCCAAAACGGCTGGTGGGTGGTCAAGAAATACAATTGCATGGGTTGTCACCAACTTCAGGTGGGCCAGCGCTCGGTAGTAATGGATTTGCCGTTCTACCAGACGCCGGAAGGTAAAGACTTGTTGCCCCCGCGTTTGAGCAGCGAAGGCGCGCGCGTGGATCCAAGTTGGCTATTGAGGTTTCTGCATGACCCGTCGCTTAGCGGGGAGAAGACTGCGGCCCAGACGGCGGCAATAGACAACGCGGCTCAAGCGGCTGGAACCCCGAGCGCCACCGCAGCGGCGCCGACCAATGCAGCGCCAACCGGCGGGCACCTAAAAGCTCAACCCGGGCTGGATCGAAATGGTGTGCGGCCGTATCTGAAGTTTCGCATGCCGACGTTCAACTTCTCGCCCAATGAATTGCAGACGTTGGTGCGCTTCTTCATGGCCATGTCAGGACAGCAGGAGCCATATATCAAGGAACCGCTCCAGCCATTGACTGAGCAGGAGAAACTGACAGCGCGGCAGATGTTCACATCAGGCACGCCGTGTTTGAAGTGTCACATCACGGGTGATCCAACCCACGACGCGAAAGCCATTGCGCCAAACTTCTTACTGGCGAGCGAGCGTTTGAAGCCGGAGTGGACTTTCCGCTGGCTGTTGGATCCGTCGCAAATCAGTCCGGGCACGGCGATGCCCACCGGATTGTTCCGGAAGGATGGGGAACGCTGGGTCGTCAACCTTCCCAATCCGCCGGCCAGCGCAACGGCATATCACGACGACCATGCGAGACTATTGGTGCGCTACATGATGCTGATGACTCCTGACGAACAGCGGCGACTGCTCGCGACAGCACCCGTGGCGCCGCCGGCGGCAGCGCCGCCCGCACAAAAAGCGGAAATAAGATCGAAGCGCAGAGGCGCAACCACAGCCTTCAATAGACTACGGCGAGCGAAGCGATCAACTGTGGTTGAGTACCGCAGCCCGAGAACTTCGGCGCGGCCGGCAGGCATGTAGTGGCATTAGGCAGCGAGGCGGGTCTACTTCTCATCGCTTCCCGTGCTAAAGTTAGCGAAAAGTTATTCTGATTTGGAGGAAATGATTATGTTTATGAAGCAGACTAAAGTCTGGCTGAGTTTAACGATAGTGCTCTCGCTGCTGGCATTGGCTTCGGCTTGCGGGAAGAAAACGGAAGAAGGTCCTGGAGATGCGAGTCCCTCGGCAAAAGTTTTTAAGCCAGCGGGAAATGAAGGGACTATCAGTGGCGCGATTGCTTTCACTGGTACGCCACCCGCACCGAAGAAGATCGCTACCGATGCTGACCCGGCTTGCGGACAGAAGAATCCGAATCTGTCTACGGAAGATACCGTCGTAAAAGATGGCAAGCTCGCCAACGCGCTGGTTTACATCAAAGAGGGAACTTTGGCCGATGGCACCAAGATCGGTGACTGGAGCTTCGCAACTCCTACCGAAGCCGTGACGCTGAATCAGGATGGCTGCCACTACAAGCCACACGTTTCGGGCGTGATGGTCAATCAGAAAATCAATATCACCAATAGCGACCCGACGCAGCACAACATTCATTTCACTCCGAAGAACAATCCAGACTGGAACCAGTCGCAGCCAAACGGCGCTGCCGCACTGACCCATTCGTTTGCACGTTCGGAGATATTAGTGCCGGTCAAATGTAACCAGCATCCGTGGATGAAGGCTTACGTCGGCGTCTTGAAGCATCCATTCTTCGCGGTTAGCGGCGAAGACGGCAGCTTTACCATCAAGGGCATACCGCCGGGAACTTACACCGTCGTTGCCTGGCACGAAGGTGGAACGACGGGAACGGAAAAGACGATGCAGGTGACCGTTGCCGCAAACGGCACGGCCAAGGCCGACTTCGCCTTTGGCGACGCTGCCACCGCTTCCGGCAACCCGAGTCTCCAGATGATGCCGGCGCTTGACGTTCCGATGTTAGGCGGACACTGAGGCGTTTGCGATTGAAGATTGCTGATTGTTGATTGCCGATTGAATCACGAAGCGAGGAGCTTCGAGTTCTTTCAATCGGCAATCGGCAATCGCAAATCAGAAGTATGAATAGGGGTGTGCATCGTTTCGCGCTGCTGCTTGCCGGCGCCACGTTCTTCTTGATCATCGCGGGCGCTCTGGTCACGAGCCACGATGCCGGATTAGCGACATCGGACTGGCCGCTTTCAAATGGGCAGTTTTTCCCAAAGATGGTCGGAAACCTCTTTTGGGAGCATGGACACCGCCTGGTGGCTACGACGGTAGGTCTGCTGACAATCGGATTTGTCGTTTTTCTGTTTTTCAAAGAGAAGCGCGCGTGGGTGAAACGGCTCGGTGTGGTTGCCTTGCTGGGAGTCATCGCCCAGGGTCTGCTGGGCGGATTGACAGTTAAACTAAACCTGCCGCTGGTTGTTTCGGCGGCGCACGCAACTCTGGCGCAACTCTTCTTTTGCACTACGGTAAGTCTGGCAGTCTTCACTTCGCGCAGTTGGATTGACGAGCGGCAAACTATAGAAGAGCGGGGGAGTCTGGCGGTTCGATACGTTTGCATCGCAGCAGCGGTAACGATCTTTCTACAACTTATCGTTGGGGCCACCCTGCGGCATTCGGCAACCTGGGACAAACCACTGCCGACGGAATTGTTACTGACGCACATCGGCGGCGCAATCGCGGTGACACTTCTATTGGGAACGGCCGGTGTACTGATCCTGTTGCGCCACCCTGGCGAAGCATTTATAACGCGGCCCGCGATGCTGGCGCTTTGTTTGTTAACGGTTCAGTTGTTGTTGGGAGTGGCGGCTTATATCACCCGGATGGCCTCGCCGAATGAGCCACAGCCTTTGAATCCAATGGTGGGGATCACAGTGGCGCACGTAGCCTGTGGAGCGTTGGTATTTGCCACCACAATAGTTTTGACCTTGCGAACGTTCAAGGTGATGCGCGGCAACGTTGCCTCGAGCTTGAGGCTGGAGAACGCTCAAGGAGTTTAGAGCTTTGGCTGGTGATGGCGGCAATCGAGATTGAACTCTGAACTGCTGGCTTCTGAATAAAGTTCAAAATGGAAGAGTTTGTAATAGATCTTAATCCTGCGGCGGTTGTTCCCCTCGAGCGCTTGACGGCGCGCGAGCGGTTCGCGGCGTATCTCGAGCTCACCAAGCCGCGCATTACGTTTCTGATCGTGTTGACGGCCGCTGCTGGGTTTGCACTGGCGTCGACCGGAAGTGTTGATTACGTAGGTCTCCTGCGCGCGATGCTTGGTATCGCATTGCTGTCATCAGGAATTGCCACGATCAACCAATACATGGAGCGAGACCTCGACGCTCTCATGCGTCGCACCGCCAACCGGCCGCTGCCTTCCGGGAGACTAATGCCCTGGGAAGCGTTGGCTTTTGGCGCCACCCTGACTGTGCTGGCAGAAGTTTATCTGGCCGTGCTGGTGAATCCGTTGACAGCCTTATTGGGCCTCACAGTGATCGCGGGTTATCTGTTTGCTTACACGCCGCTCAAAACACGGACTTCATTGTCAACAATGGTCGGCGCATTTCCCGGCGCGGTGCCACCGCTGATCGGCTGGGCTGCAGCCCGCGGCACAATTGGTTTGGAAGCCTGGGTACTGTTTGCGATTTTGTTCCTCTGGCAGTTTCCCCATTTTCTGGCGATAGCCTGGATGTATCGTGAGGACTATAGCCGCGCGGGAATTCTGATGCTGCCGGTAGTGGAACCCGACGGCAAGGTTACGGCCCAGCAGATTGTCGTGTACACGGTGCTGCTGTTGCCGGTAAGTTTGCTGCCTACAGCCCTCGGCATTTCCGGCAAGGTGTATTTCTACGGGGCGATCTTTTTGGGTTTACTTTTTCTCTGCAGCAGTTTGCGGGCGGCCTTTTCTAAATCAAGGCAGGAGGCGCGCCGCTTGTTGCTGGCCTCAGTTATCTATTTGCCGCTGCTTTTCATTCTGATGGTTTTGGACCGGTAAACAGTGAATCGTAAATGGTAAATCGTAAATAGACAGTGCCTCGGTTTGGCCTGTCGGTTTTAGCAAGCATCGATTCTTATCATCGCGATTTAGACAGTAGCTCTAACTATTTACCATTTACGATTTACCATTCACTAAGGAGTGACCGATGGGACGAGCTCTTGCGGTTATTATCTGGATCCTGACTCTGGGTTCGGTGAGTCTCTTCTTCGTTAAGAAGTGGTGGTTTCCCGAAGCCATCTCTTCTCACGCCGCCGCGCTTGATCGACAGTTTCTGCTGACCATCATCGTTGTCGGCATAGCCTTTACTGCCGCCCAGGTTGGTCTCGGCTACGTGGTCTGGAAATATCGAGACCGTGGACCAAACGATCGTGCTACCTATTCCCATGGCAGCAACCGCCTGGAAGTTATCTGGACAGTGGTGACTGCCGTTATCTTCATCGGCCTGGCTGTGATGGGACAGAGCGTTTGGGCTTCGCTTCACTTCAACAAAGCTCCGGCAAATTCTTTCCAGGTTGAAGTGGTCGCGCAACAGTTTCAATGGAACTTCCATTACGCCGGCAAAGACGGGGTGTTTGGGCGGACGGATCCAAACCTGATTGACGACTCGGCGCTTAACTATATTGGGCTGGACCAGGCCGATCCCAACGCCAAGGATGACGTGGTCCACAGCGTGGTTGTCGTGCCGCTCGGGCGGCCCGTCGAGTTGACCCTGCGCTCGCGAGACGTGATTCACAACTTCTGGGTCCCGCAACTGCGGTTTAAGCAAGACCTGGTGCCGGGCATGAACATTCACGTTCACTTTACTGCCAACCGTGCCGGCAAATATGAACTTGCCTGCGCCGAGCTTTGCGGCCAGTTTCACTTCCGCATGAAGAGTTACATGCTGGTGCTGCCGGAGGACGAACTGCAGGCTTTGATGGTTCTTCCGCAGGACCAGTTTCAAGCGCGCGTAACTGAACTGTTAGCCAAGTATCCGTTGCCTGTTTACGAGCAGTGAAAATGTTTCTGGGTTATTGATACCGCACCAAACACTAGGAGATCAGAGAGATGTCAGATGAGTCGCACGAAGCAGTGCATCGTCACGAGGTGCCCACAAGCTTCATCCGTAAGTACATCTTCAGCCTCGATCACAAGGTTATCGGTATCCAGTACATCATCCTTGCCCTAACTGCGGTCGTTGTGGGCCTGACGATGTCGGTGCTGATGCGCCTAAACCTGTCGTGGCCGGGCACGCATTGGCCGATCCTGGCAACCTTGTTTCCGACCGGCGCGCCTGGCGGCATCATGAACCCCGACTTTTACCTATCGTTGGTAACCATGCACGGGACTATCATGGTTTTCTTCGTACTCACCACGGCGCCACAAGGCGGCTTTGGTAACTATTTTCTGCCCATCCAAATCGGCGCCGAAGATATGGCGTTTCCGTTTCTCAACATGATGTCGTTTTGGGTGACGCTGGTTGGGTTCATCGTCATACTCGCAGCGATCTTCGTTGAGGGAAATAGCACAATCGCAAACTCTGCCGTCGGACTTTGGCTGGGAGGCGGGAGCGGCGCGACGGTGGGGCCGATTGGCGGGTGGACCGGATACGCGCCCTTAAGTGCGGTTGGCGCCGCGGCTGGACCGGGTCAGGGCGCCGGTATGAATCTTTGGATCGTCAGTATCGCGATTTTCTGTATCGGCTCCTTGCTGGGAGCGCTCAACTTCATTACCACTTTGCTTAACATGCGGACCCGCGGAATGACGCTGATGCGCATGCCGCTAACCTGCTGGGCCTGGTTTACTACGGCCGTGTTGGCGTTGCTTTCGTTCCCAGTGTTGCTCGGTGGCGGCATTCTGCTCCTGCTCGATCGAACCGTGGGCACCAGCTTCTTCATTCCCGGAGGATTGGTATTCGGCTCGTCAGTGCTAACAACGCACACCGGTGGCTCGCCCATTCTGTGGCAACATTTATTTTGGTTCTTTGGCCATCCGGAAGTTTACATTGCGATCCTTCCCGGAATGGGTGCAACTTCGCACATTCTCTCCACCTTCGCGCGCAAGCCCATCTTCGGCTATCGCGCCATGGTGTTTGCGATTTTTGCAATCGGCTTGCTCGGTTTCTTCGTTTGGGGACACCACATGTTCATCAGCGGCATGAGCCCCTACTCGGCGATGACCTTCTCGATTCTGACCTTATCGATCGGCGTTCCTTCAGCGGTAAAAACGTTTAATTGGCTGGGCACACTTTGGGGCGCGAGGATTCGCTTCACGACGCCCATGCTCTTTGCGATTGGCTTCGTGTCGTTGTTTGTGGCGGGTGGCATTACCGGACTGGTGTTGGGCCAGACGTCGCTTGATCTGCCAATGCACGATACCTACTTTGTGCCGGCCCACTTCCATTTGGTGATGGGAGTCGCCTCGATCTTCGGAATGTTCGCCGCGACCTACTTCTGGTTCCCGAAGATGTTTGGCCGCATGATGAGCGAGCGGTTAGGCAAGATCCATTTTTGGCTGACCTTCGTCGGCGTCTATTGCATCTTCGTTCCAATGCATACGATGGGTATGGTAGGCATGCCGCGGCGTTATGCAAATTTTGGCGAGTATCGATTCCTCGACTCGATTCATCCCCTGGTAGTTTTCGTCTCAATCGCGGCGATTATTACGGCGCTGGTACAACTGGTTTTCTACTTCAATTTGATCTGGAGTGTATTCAAAGGGAAGAAAGCCGGCGACAATCCCTGGGAAGCGACCACGCTCGAGTGGAATACGTCGAGCCCGCCGCCCCATGACAACTTTGCCGGCGTCTTGCCGGTGGTGTATCACGGCCCCTATGAATTCGCGGTGCCTGGGGCGCCTAACGATTACGTAATGCAGACGGACCCACGCGGCAGCGAGGCGCCGGTAGCTGAAGGGACGGGTGGTAATGGCCACAACGGTCACAAGCACTAGACCGCTACCAAAGCAGGGAATTGGTGGTGGACCGAAGGGTCGCGGTCCTAATGGGAACGGTGTGCCCCGGAATGGTCGCGATCGTGACTTCAATGACCTGCAGTCATCGGCGAACCGTTATCGCATCGGCATGTGGGTGGCGCTGGCATCGATCCTGATGATGTTTACAGCATTGAGCAGCGCTTACATCGTACGCGCGGCATCGTCAACCGATTGGATACCGCTGAAGATGCCGCGCATTCTGCTGTTGAGTACGGCCTTGATCATTATCAGCAGCGGCACTCTGGAGGCGGCCAGGCGCAGGCTAAAGGACGTGGCCGGCAATGCCTACAAGCCGTGGCTGCTTTCGACCCTAGTGCTGGGACTTGGCTTTGTAGGTTCGCAATTGCTCGCCTGGCGCCAACTAGTGCACCAGGGAGTTTATGTTGCGAGTAATCCGCACAGCTCGTTCTTTTATCTTTTGACTGCGGCACATGGAGTGCACTTGCTAGGTGGGTTAGTGGCTTTGGCCTATCTGTCACTGCGGCGGCGGGCGCCGCGGGAAAATCCGTTAGCAGTAGCGAAAGCTCAGGCCAAAGCCGACGCAGTTACGCTTTATTGGCACTTCATGGACTTCTTGTGGATCTACTTGTTTGTGCTGCTTTTCTATGTGCGGTAGCCGAAACGCTTGTGAAGAACCGCCTGCGTTAGCGAGCGGGCAAGCATCGTGCGGTCGATTAGAATGCCGCCCGCCGACGCAGGCGGTTCTGACAAATTCCTTTTGGAGGTGACTGGTGAGTACTGAAGCACGCGCAGTACATTTTCCGGCGGAAGACTGGGGCGGGGGTGTTCATCCCTATCGTGTCGGACATCGCAAGCTCGGCATGTGGTTGTTCATTGTTTCCGACTCGTTGACGTTTTCCGCACTCCTGATGGGCTACAGCTATCTGCGCGCGTCAAACGTTTGGCCGACGCCGTTTCCGTTTTACCCGAGCATCGTCTTCTCGTCAGTCATGACCTTTTGCCTGCTCTCGTCAAGCTTAACTATGGTCTTTGGCGTCTCAGCCTCAAGCCGTGGTGATAAGGCCGGGGCCCGCAAGTGGATCCTGGCGACGATCTTTTTCGGCGCCGCGTTCGTGGTGCTCCACCTGATCGAATGGAACCACTTATACAGCGAAGGCCTGCGGCCGTTTAGTTTGCCGGGCCACTGGGTGTCGACGTTTACAACTTCTGATGGACGGCTGCCGTCGCCGCTGTTTGGCGCCACCTTCTTCACTATCACCGGGTTGCACATGTTCCACGTCGCTACCGGAATTATTTATCTGTCGGTGGTTGCGCTGCGGGTCAAGAAGGTGAATCACGAAGACATTGAGATCAGCGGTCTCTATTGGCACTTTGTCGACCTCGTCTGGATGTTTGTGTTCCCGCTGATTTACATCCTCTCGGTGGATGTTGGTGGTCATTTGGCCAAGTAGTTCGCCCGACTGAACCTTAAGCGGAGGAATCAAGAATGAGCGCACACGCCGAAGAGCATTTTGCGGGCAGCAACAAGCTGTTTACTTCCATCTGGGTCTGGCTGGTGCTGTTGACTCTGGTGGAAATCTTCCTGGCCTACCGGCCCATGCCGATCAACTTCATGTTGACGATTCTGCTTGGCCTTTCGATCATCAAAGCCGCGCTGATTGTGGCTTACTTCATGCATTTGAAGTTTGAGCGTTTGAGTTTGATCTTAACGATCGTGCCCATGCTCGTGGTTTGTATTTGTCTGCTCTTCGTGTTTTTCCCGGACAGCTTCAGGTCAGCGGGCTTGCGTTACCAGTTTAAAGAACAGCCGCCGCCGCCGCCGGCTGCCGAGGAACCGGAACATTAATGCGCGTTTATGCAAAACTAAAACTAGCTCTTCCTGTTTTAGCGAGCTTTGCGGTGCTGCTGCTTTTGAGCACAACCGCACTGGGCCAGTGCTCGATGTGTCGCGCCTCACTCGCCGGTTCCAATAATGCGTTCTTCATTAGAAATTTCAACATCGGCGTGCTGGTCCTTCTGTTACCGCCGGTAACGATCTTCTGCTCAATCTTCGTGGCGCTCAAACGCTACCGCGCGACTGACCACGGAACAAGCTCGGCTGAAGTAGAAGTGAATAAGGACGACGATCTGAATCCGCGTTAATGGCTGAAGAGGACCTTTTACGAATCGACGTTGAGAAGCGAACCACGCGCGGTCGTGTCTGTCCGCGCTGCGGTGGCAAGATAATTCCGTCAGATCGCGCGGTCTATCAAAGCACCGCGGACCCAAGTGGGGCCTACCCAATCTGGCAATGTGAAAGATGTGGGTATGAAGAGATGTCCGCACGAACCGCACCGGCCGGTAAGGCTAAACACTAACGTAGCCCGCGGAGGCCTCAGATGAGCGAACCTCGATGGAAATGAGCGAGACAGGATTCATGAAGCGTGAAGCGACTCTACTTAACCTGATATGCATTGTGGCGGCGCTAGGCTTGGTCGCACTGGCAGCCTTCAACGCCTTATCCTCGGGGAGTTTTCTGACTACTGACAATCTCTTCGTTACCTTGGTGTGCTTGTTGATGGCTGGGATGTTTGCCGTCAATCCGCTGTTGTATCTCAAAGACGAAGGTAAGCTTCCTATTCCTTTTCTCAAGGGTAAAGCCCTCAAAGCCGCTGCCACTGAAACGGGCGGCCGTGCACTGCCACCATCGCCACCGCTGCTCGACGCGAAAGGCCGCGCCGTCCCTCCTGATGTGAAGTCGATGATGGCTAATATGAAACAAAAACAGCCATAGCCGGTGAACTTGGCCGTTAATCCCGCCGTGAATGAAATCGACAAACGTGTTTTGAAAAGCTTCGAACTCTGGAACAGAGAGAAGTTGGATCTGCACACACTCTTTGAGGCGGGTGAAAACGATCCTGATGCGCGCACGGCCGTCTTCGACGCCGTAGAGCGATTGGTGGAGCAAGGTCTGCTGCACGAGGAAGGTAACGATTTCTATTCGCTGACTGAAGCGGGAACGAGAGCCGTGAAAAGTGACAGGTGAAAAGAAGACTAGAGTGAGTTGGTGATCCATTAAATAACTTCAGCCTCGTTTTCTTGTCACTTTTCACCTGTCACTTTTCACTGCCAGAATCATGAAGGATTACATCTCCTATCTGCCGCATCTCAATGCAATTCTTAATTCCACCAGCGCCTTACTGCTGCTTGCGGGGTTCAGGTTTATTCGGCATGGCAAGATTCAGGCCCATCGAAATTGTCAGGTCACGGCCGTATTGACCTCAACGCTGTTTTTGATTTCCTACCTGACGTATCACTACTACCATGGGGCCACGAAATTTGCGGGACAAGGACTTGTACGACCGTTCTATTTCATTATCCTGACAACTCATACGATTCTTGCGGTCGCGATTGTGCCCTTAATACTCATTACCCTCTACCGTGCCGCGCGCGGAGATTTCCTCCGACACCGGCGCATAGCGCGCTGGACGCTGCCGCTCTGGCTATACGTTTCGGTAACGGGCGTGATTGTTTATGTGATGCTCTATCACATTTATCCGGCGCGTTAGTCCGGGTCGACCGTGCGGGTGTCTTTGCCAGAAGTGATGTCAACTCAAGATAGGGAAGCAAACGAAAACAGTTCGGAATTGACCGCCAATACTCCGGCGGTCCGCCGGGTGCGCGCTTCCGGTCCGATACTTATTCTGGCAATCCTCTTTGTCGTAGCTTCGTTTCTTACCTGGTATTTCACCTGGTTTGGCCGCGGGCTTTCTGATGCTGAAATATCAAAGTATCTGGTTGACGAAAAGCATCCGCGGCACGTGCAGCACGCGCTGCTGCAAATTCAACAGCGTATCGAACGCCGCGATCCGAATGCGCAACAGTGGTACCCGCAAATCATTACGCTCGCCGGCAGTCCGGAAACAGAGTTTCGCTTGATCGTCGCCTGGTTAATGGGGGCGGACAATACTTCGGACGACTTCCACCGCAGTCTCAAAACTCTGCTCGCAGATCCGGAAATTATCGTGCGACGCAACGCCGCGCTGGCATTAGTGAGGTTCAATGACTCCAGCGGCCGCGCCGAATTGCTTGCAATATTGCAGCCCGTCAGTGTCACGGCGCCCGCCAGCGGCATACTGCAGAGTAGCTTGGCGAGTGGTGCGCAGATTAGTCGTGGCGCTTTGCTTGGTCGCGTTCAGCAAGCAAACGCGGAGGTTACGGAGTTGCGTTCGCCGCTGACCGGCAAAGTAGATCGAGTGCTGGTGGCAAACGGCGCCGTCCTGGCAAAAGGTGATGCAGTCCTGACGATGAAGTCTGATGAGCAGAGCATCTGGGAAGCATTGCGCGGGTTGGGCGTAGTGGGGAGAGAAGAAGACCTGGCCCTGATTGAACCTTACGCAGGTGGCGTCGAGCTGGTTAGTGAGCGGCTAAAAAAACAAGCGACGCTGACAGCAAATGCTATTAAGGGCCGCGCAAAATAACAAAACGATACTGTAGGTTAAGCCGGTGGGGGAGGCGGGAGATCGGGAAGCGTAATTCCGTGCACGGCTTCCCAGTCATCGGTCGGCACCATCTCAATGGCATCCCACGGACAGCCGTCGAGAAATGCGCCGTCTGGTCCTTTGCTCGTACACTTCTGACAACCAATACAAAGATAGGGATCGACTTCAATTCGGCCAAACGGCGGGTGATCCTCGTCTGCCACCCAGAACATGCACGCTTCGATGGGGCAGTATTCGATACAAGCAGGAGATCCCGCGCAACCGGTGCAACAGTCGGTAGTGATGGCCAGGATTCGCGGCCGCTTTTTGCGGGCGGCCTTCCCGTCGCCTTCTGACATGGGCCAACTTTTTTCGACAATGTCGAACATACGCTTCGTTTGTCCTGTCCGTTTTACAAAGTCGGCGGGCCGCCTTTGTAACGCCCGCCGCTAACACATCGAATACTTGAACACCACTGACTCTAACATAGCTCTACTAATTTCCTCAACAATTTGTGTGGTTCGTTATGGATAACGAAGGCACTGTATACTGAGTCTGTCGCGCTGATTTGCTGTCAAAGCGCTCCTTGGAGAATCGAAGTTTGCAGGATCTAATGCTGAACTTGTTGGTGCTGGTGGGCATACTTGGCCTGAGTGCGCTCATCACCGGTTGGTTCGCACGTACCATGTACATTCGCTGCCCGGCTTGTGGCACCCTAAACGCAAGACGACGGGCACAGTGTCGCTCCTGCCAGGGGGATTTGTACTGAGTTTCAGATTCCGAGTTTCAAGTTTCGAGTTTTGAGCTCGCGGGCGTGCTTGAATCCAGAAATTCCATTCCCAGGTAGCCAAAGCGAAACTCGGAACGCGAACCTTGTGTTATCGCGTGAGCGCATCCGGGTGTTCAGAAACTTCCGCAACTGCCCGACTCCGACTGCGAATCGTAACCACCGCCACACCCGAAAAAATTAGCGCGCAAGCCAGAATCGTTCGGGAGTTCCAACTTTCACCAAGCACCAGCGGCGCCAGTCCGAAGGCCAGCAGCGGTTGTAGGTAGATGTAGACTGCTACAATGCTGGGCGGTACGCGCGTGATGGCCCAGGAGTTCAGGTAATAAGCTCCAACTGTAGGTACGAGGATGATGTAGCCCACCACAGCCCACACGCCTGGCGAAACAGTTCCCAGCCGGTCAACGCTCCAGGCATATCCGCCAATCGGCAGCGTTACGAGAGTGCCGATCAGAAAAATCCACGTGATGACATTCAAGGCGCCGTAACGTCTGAAGAGATCTCTCGAAACCGCGATGTAGGCGCCGTAGGAAAAAGAGTTCACGATGATGAGGATGTTGCCGAGCGTAGTTTGCGCGCTGAAATTCGCGCGCCACGGATCCACCAGATAGACAACTCCGGCCGCGGCGAGCGCAATACCCATAAAGTGTCGTAGTGACGCGCGGTCATATCCGAGAGCTATGCTAACCACGAGCGTGAACACCGGAATTGTCGTTGTCAGCAGCGTCGCATTTATAGCGGTTGTCAGCGATAGGCCCTTCACAAAAAGAAGTTGATTGATGACGACTCCGAGCAAGCTCGATAGCAGCAGCCACGCCAGCACTCGTTTGGGTAGAAGCCGGATTTGACCTGTCTTGCGTTGCAGTAATGTGAAGACGACGGCTGCGCCCGCGATGCGAAAGCCCACCAGGCTGGTGCTCGACATTGATCGGAGCACCAGCTTGCCGAAGATTGGCCAGGTGCCAAACATGATCTGCACGACAACCAGCGCTAAATGTGGAGTGATCGCTCGATCTGCAATCGCAGAACTTGAACGCACTTGAGTGAACTCACTTTCTTTCTAAGGGCGATGACAAAAGCAGGATTATGATTGTGCCCGTACTGTTCGTTGATGTCGAACACCGAAAGCTCTATCATTTAGCACGCGCACCTGCTACTGAAGGCAAACTATGACGGGAATCGAACACAACAAGATCTTGGCTATAGGCTTTGGGATGTTTGCGGCAATAATTGGGTTCACCTACCTGCTGTTGATGGTGATCAGTTTTGGGGTGTTTGTCGCTCTAGGGATTAGCCTGGCAAATGAAACAGGCAACGGCAATCAAGCCGGAATCGGACTCCTGGGAGGGGTTTTTGCTGTCATCTTCTACCTTGCATTAGGGGTAGTTTTTGTTATCCCGCCGGCTCTAGCAGCGTGGAAAATGTTGAAACGGAGACGGAACTCGCGCGTCTGGGGAATTATCGCCGCAATCTTAATTCTGCCGCTCCTGCCGTTGGGAACGATGTTCGGCGTTTACGGGTTGTGGTTTCTCTTTAGCTTGGAAGGCAAACGATTCTATTTGAGTCTTGAGTCGCGAACCATTCGATCCTTGGCAAATCGATGACAAGTTGTGCGCGAGCTGAAGGTGCGGTCTGCACTTTGGTCTGACTGTTTGGGGTGACTTATTCTTAGACAACCAGGAAGAGCGGGTTCTCGAGAATCTTTTTGAAGGTTTGCAGAAACTTCGCGCCGGTAGCGCCATCGACCACCCGATGGTCGCACGACATCGTGACGCGCATCATCTGCCGTATCACCAGCTCATTCTCTCGCACCACTGGTTTGGCTGACATCGCACCCACCGCCAGGATTGCGGCTTCCGGGGGATTGATGATCGCGGTGAATTCGTCGATGCCAAACATCCCGAGGTTACTGACGGAAAAACTTGCTCCCAAATACTCCTCCGGCTTTAGCTTGCGATGGCGCGCTCGTTCAGCCAGATCGCGAACCTCGGCAGCGATTTCGCTGAGCGACTTCTGATCTGCGGCCCGCACAATCGGTGTAATCAATCCTTCCTCGATAGCAACTGCAACACCTATGTCGGCATGTTCGTAATATCTGACAACCTTGTCCTGATATGAGGCATTCACTTGTGGGTGCTGCATCAGTGCTGAGCCCGCTACTTTGATAATGATGTCATTGATGCTGATCTTGAGTTCGGGATCAAGCTCGTTTATCCCCTTGCGCATTTCCGCCGCGCGATCCATCTCGATTTCAGTAGTCAGAAAGAAATGCGGCACGGGTCCCAGCGACGTTACCAGGCGTTTAGCGATAGTGCGGCGCATCTCTGTGGCCGGTTGGTCGCGGTAAGCTGAGGCCTGGGTGGTTGCCGACTTCTGAAATGCAGTCCCGCCAACAGCGCGCAGATGTCTTGCCGGCGTCTCGTCACCAGCCGGCTGAGCAGCTCCGTCAATCAACTGTTCCACGTCGCGTTTAATAATTCTCCCGCCGGGTCCGCTACCGGTGACCGAACGTAAATCTATTCCGGATTCTGCGGCCATACGGGCCGCCAATGGCGATACGATCAGGCGCCCGGTGCCGGCAGGTTCTGGTTGGGCAGCATCGTGGCGTCCGTTGCCGGATACTCCACCGGTGCTCGTCGGTGCAGGCGCCGGTTTGTTTTCAGGTTCGGTCGATTCTTTGGCTGGTTCAGGAGGAGCAGCCGTCTTCGCAGGTTGGTTTGCGACCGCCTGACTTGCAAGGGCGGAAATATCTTCGTCGGGTTCGCCAATGATGGCGATCAGCTGACCTAGCGGCGCTGACTCACCCTCCTTGATCAGGATCTTGCGCAAGACGCCGGTACCGAGGGCCTGCATTTCCATCGTGGCTTTGTCGGTGTCAATCTCGGCGAGTGGTTCGCCCATTGTGACTTTGTCGCCCTCTTTCTTAAGCCAACGCGAGAGTTGGCCTTCCTCCATTGTCGGAGAAAGCTTGGGCATGATTACCTGAGTTGCCATTCAAACCTCGAAAACAGTGAATCGTAAATCGTAACTGGTAAATAGAAAAAAACTACCAAGTGATGACGCAGACAAGTGAATCAGTAACCGCATTCGATTTACGATTTAGGATTCACAACTTGCTAGTCCAGATATGCTACTTCGCGGACCGCGGCGACGATCTGATCGACACCTGGAATTGCCAGGTCTTCCAGATTCTTAGCGTAGGGCATCGGGACGTCGGCGCCGGAAACTCGCTTAACTGGCGCATCGAGATAGTCGAAAGCACGCTCCGAGATTTCTGTGCTTATCTCAGCGGCAACCCCGCAGAAGGGATGCGACTCTTCAGCGACCACCACGCGGTTAGTTTTCTTGACAGATCGGATGATCGTTTCGATGTCCAGAGGTCGGATGGTTCGCGGGTCGATGACTTCGCAGGAGACGCCCTGCTGCTGCAAAGCCTCCGCTGCTTTCAAGGCAACCGGCACCATCAACGAACGGGCCACGATGGTGGCGTCAGTTCCTGCGCGCTTGATGTCTGCGACGCCCAGCGGAATAGTAAAATCCGGATCATCAGGAACTTCGCCCTTGTGCCCGTACATTCTCTCCTGTTCAATGAAAATCACCGGGTCGTCGTCACGAATTGCCGACTTCAAAAGTCCCTTCGCGTCTGCTGGGGTCGAGGGCATTACTACTTTTAAGCCGGGAAAATATGCAAACCACGATTCCAGCGCTTGTGAATGCTGCGAAGACACCTGAAAAGCCGAGCCGCCAGGTCCACGAAATACGATGGGGATCTTAAACTGTCCGCCGGACATGTAAAGCATCTTGGCGGCGGAGTTGATAATCTGATCAGTAGCGAGAATCGAGAAGTTAAAAGTCATAAACTCAACGATCGGCCGCAAACCCACCATCGCCGCGCCGACGCCGAGACCGGCAAAACCAAGTTCTGTAATTGGTGTGTCGAGGACGCGTTTGGGCCCCAGTTCTTCCAGCAAGCCTTTAGTAACTTTGTAGGCGCCCTGATAAGCGCCGACTTCTTCGCCCATCAGGAAAACGTCTTCGTCGCGGAGCATCTCCTCGCGTAGAGCTTGATTGAGCGCCTCGCGCATCGTTACCAAAGCCATCTAATGATTCCTCTTTTGACGCTTAGCCTCTATTGGGCGTAAGCGGAGTAGCATAAACGTGGGTGTAGAGCTCTTTCGGATCGGGAAACGGGCTTTCTTCAGCAAATCGCACAGCCTTCTCGATCTGTTCTTTCACTTGCGCCTCGATCTCTTTAACTTCTGAGTCGGACAACAGGCCCTGCGCTGTCAAACTGGCCAGAAAAAGCTTAATGGGATCACGTTCCTGGTGACGCTCAATCTCCGCGCGGGTGCGGTAGTTTCCCGGATCAGACATCGAGTGACCCATGAAACGATAAGTACGAACTTCCAGTAACGTTGGCAGGTAATCCTTGCGGGCGCGCGCGACGGCCCTCAGGGTAGCTTCGCGGACAGCCAACACGTCCATGCCATCTACAAATTCAGCGGCAATATCGTAGGCCAGGGCTTTCTGCGAAATATCCTGCGACGACATTGCCCGCTCAAGCGAAGTGCCCATTCCGTATTGGTTGTTTTCGCAAATGAAAATGCAAGGCAGCTTCCAAAGTTGCGCCAGATTGAGAGACTCGTGAAACGCTCCCTGGTTAACCGCCGCCTCGCCAAAGAAACAAAGCGTCACTTGATCTGTACCCTTGTATTTGGAAGCGAACGCAGCCCCGGTAGCCAGCGGAATTTGCCCGCCTACAATTGCGTGCCCGCCCAGGAAGCCCACTTCCTTATCAAACATGTGCATCGAACCGCCCTTGCCCTGCGAACAGCCGGTTGCCTTGCCGTAGAGTTCGGCCATTACGGACTCCGGCGACATCCCCTTGGCGATCGCGTGCGCGTGTTCGCGGTAGCTCGTCACCGCATAATCGTCTTTACGGATTGCCGAGATTGCCCCAATGGCCACCGCCTCCTGTCCAATATAAAGATGGCAGAAGCCGCCAATCTTTCCGGCGCTATATATTTCAGCGGCCTTTTCCTCGAAGCGACGAACCAGCACCATCTGGTGGTAGATATTGAGCAGCTCTTTGTGATCGAGGGTTTGCGAGCTGGACCGTTCGGGAGATTCTTGATCGAGCACACCAGTCGCGCGACCGCCTTTAGCGCCTAAGCCCGAAGACTCAGTGGTTCGTTTTCGCATTTCGGAGTTTGACTTTGCCACAGGCTACTTTCGACTATTGAACCGCCCTGGAAGGCGGCTCTATGAATGAAGATTGGAACTTAGGTTCGTACTAAAATAGCGATGTGAATTATACGCGAGGATTGTAACGCCGCGCAAAACAAGAGCGCACGTGGGAGTGTGTGGGTTGAACCGCGACTCGTACCGGGCCAATTGCCAGAAAAAAAGACGCACACCGCAATGAGCGGCGTGCGTCTCTCAGGAAAGGAATCAGGCGTTTACCTGAAAGCGTCGAGCGAGGTCATGGGACTATTGGCAAGGGTAATCACTGTCTTGCGCAGATGCTTGTTGCTTTGCATCCGGCGCGCGGCTGCGGTCAGGAGTTCTTCGGTGGTCTCACCTTCGTCAGGGTAACAGGCTACGCCAATACTGATCCCCAGTTGCACCACTTTCCCGGTTCGCACCGAAAACTTCTGTTGCTCGAGGGCATTCCGGATTCTTTCACCAATAGCAGAGGCCATGAGCGTCGAAGCCATAGGCATGATCGCAACAAATTCGTCGCCGGCATAGCGGGTCAGAATATCCATCTGCCGCAGTTCTTTTCTGATTACTCCGGCCGCGTTGGCCAATATGCGATCACCGATTGCGTGTCCATATTGGTCATTGATGCCTTTGAAGTCGTCAATATCCATACTTAGCACAGCCAGCGATTCGTTATTCATACGCTGGCATTCGGCGATCCTCTGTTCCAGCAGCATGTAGAAGGCGCGGGCGTTTGGTAGTTCGGTCAGTGGATCGGTGAGCGCGCTCTCCTTGGTCTTCTCGAAAGTCAGAGCATTATTGAGAGCGCTTGATGCGTGTTGGCAAACCGACTCGAGCAAGCGCACGTGTTCTGCCGTGTATGAAGTTCTGCTCTTGGAGTAGAGGGTTATCGCACCGAAAGCCCCGTCCTCGCGAAGCAAGGGTGAAACAAGCACGCCGCGGTAAAGCCTGGCGACGTCCTCGGGTACGCCTACCAAATCAAGCTCAGGCGACGCGTTACACATCGAACGACCATTTGCAATGACCCAGCCGGTAATACCTTCTCCGATCGTCATGCGCCGGTAGGCAAAAACTTCGACGTCCTCACCGGCCACATGGGCGGCTTCGGCCCGGCCTGACTTTTCGTCGACCACAAAGATTATGCAGGTATCGAAGGGCACGATTGCGCGGAGCTTGTTGGAAACAAGCGCCACGGTGTCGTTAAGATTCAATGAGGAACCAATGGTCTGCGCGATCTCATGAAGTGCAAACACTTCTCGTTGCGCCTCAGTGATAGATCTGAAACCTTCATCGGCGCCGCCGGGAGTGCCGAGTACGTTTGAAGCAAGACCAGCATCAGGCTTTGTTTTCGTCAGATAGTCATGAACGGCGATTGGCGAATCCACCTGCTCCTGGATATCGTCCGCCGCAATTAGCCGGTCGAATTCTTCCACATGCTCAATAAACACTTCTACAACTCGAGGATCGAAAGCAGTTATCGACATGCTTCGCAACAGCGTCAGCGAATCCTCACGTTTCATTCCCTTGCGGTAGGGCCGATCGCAACGAGTGGCATCGTAAAAATCCACTACCGAGATTATTCGCGCAACCAGCGGAATGGCTTCGCCCTTGAGGCCTTTTGGATAACCGCTGCCGTCCCATTTTTCGTGGTGGTAGCGGACGATGTCTTCAACCGGGTAAGGGAAGTTGACGCGCCGCAGAATGTCTCCACCGACGGTGGGATGGATCTTCATCTTGGCAAACTCGGCCTCGGTGAGTTTGCCGGGCTTATTTAGGATGTACTCAGGCACCGCCAGCTTGCCGATGTCGTGTAACAAAGCGCCAGCGAGCAGTGCCTGTACCTCTTTGCCGCCTACTTTGAGGAGCTTGCCCATTTCGGAGGCATAAATCTGGGTGCGGCGGACGTGGCCATGAGTCGTCTGGTCCTTAGCGTCGATCGCAATTGCGAGCGACTCAATCGTGTTCATGTGAAGCGAGGCCATTTCCTCGACGTGCTTGCGCTGTTCTGCTTCTGCCAGGCGCACTTCATTGAGACGCTTCTCATTGAACCGATACAAGAGATGAACCAGACCCGTAATCAGCAAGCCCAGCAGGATGAACGGTATCCCCGCACCGTGCAGAGCGGAATAGAAGAGAACTGCGGAAGCAGCGCCTGCGACCTGCGTAGTCAAGGTCCAGACAATGCTCTCCTGCGAGGGGAGTACGCGTGGTCGGCCATCGACGATATTTAGGCAATAGACGGTTGCCAGCGTGCTCAGCGAATATTGCAGGATCGCGAGCACTGAAAGCGGTACGAGGAGAACATTCACGGGCAGGTTTTGGGCCATCGTCGGAGTGTAACCATTGGCGAAGATCGTCACCAGATAGCCATAACAAGACGCCGAAACAAAAGTTGAAATGACGGCAGTTGCGGTTGTGAAGAACGATGCTTTCTTGCTGGTCAGGCCGTAGGTGGATACAAAACCAACCAGCGCCGCCAGCACGGTGGCTGGCCCGGCAGTAGTGGCGGGCGGCACGGCGTAAAGAATTATCGCAAGGAAGACAAGCGCGTCAGCCACTGATTTGCGACTTTGGCTAACGCCGACGGTGTTCGTGATCGAAACTGTAAAGCGGCTGGCGGCAAACGTAAGACCCAGAAGCACCACCCAGGAAACCAGGCCGGCACTGGTCAGTAGCGGCAACCTGATCGTAGAGACGATCGCGACACAAAGGAGCAATGACCCGATCGCCGACATGCCGATGAGTAAGGCGTTGCTTTTCCAAGTTCTGTTATCAGTCATCTCTTTGAAGATCCTTCGTTGAACGGGATGGACGAACCTGGCGGGACAGGCGCGATCTATTGAACTGGAATTCTAATAGCCGGGAATTGAGGTTCTTTGGCGTGCTACTTGTTGTTGGCCCTTAGCCAACATCGTTTAGCACTGGTAAAAATAGCCTTTTCAGTAGGTTGGCGTCAAGGACAAACAGCTCTGTGGGTAGGTCAGTGTGAAGGGAAAGCAGGTTAATTTGCCGGGCCGGAATCAAACTGATTCATGCCCCCGAGGCGGAACCGGTGCTGGAGCGTTCACTGCCTAGTTGGGAGGCCAGTTCTCTCGCGTCTGATGTAGGGCTTTTGCAGGTGAAATGCTCGCAAACATAGGCAGTAGCCCTGTTTTCCAGCCAGCTTCGCTGGGCGAGGAGAGGGATCAACTTGGCTGCCGCACTGTTGTCTGGAGCAGATAGGGCAAGAACCTTGTTTGGCAGGTATAAGGCCCAGATTTCTTTTTGCAGCGCCCGAGTATCCGCGGCCTCTGGCAGCCCGATTAAGGCAATCTCCTTTGGACTGCCCAAATAAAAATCGAAGGCGCAGAGCAGCCTGCCAAAGCCGGAAGGGTAACGCTGAGCGGTCGAGGCCATCAGCCGCAGGATGGTAGTCGCACGTCTTTGGTAGTCCTGGTTGTCAGTCAGTAATCCAAGCCTGAGGAGAATCTCCGCTGCAACCGAATTGCCGGACGGCGTAGCGTTGTCAAAGAAGTCTTTGGAGCGGACTATTAGATCTTCATGGCTCCGGCCAGTGTAGAAGAAGCCACCCCCCTCGTCGTCCCAAAACTCATCGATCATCGTTGCCGTCAGACGCTGCGCCGCCTCGAACCATGGAAGTTCTCCGCTAGTCTCAAACAAGGTCAGGAGGGCATCGATGAAGAATGCGTAATCTTCCAGATAGGCATTGAGCTTGGCGTGACCATCCTTCCAGGTTCGGAGGAGTAGTCCCTCGCGCATCAGGTTCTCGATTACGAACTGCGCATTTCTTCTGGCGATTTCCAAATAATCAGGGCGGTCGAGAATGGCTGCAGCTTCGGCAAACGCTTCCAGCATCAAACCATTCCAGGCGGCCAGCACTTTTTCATCCCGGGCGGGCTTCACACGCTTCTCACGTTGCGCAAACAGGATGGCACGCGCCCGGGCAAGGGTTTCCATGAGTTGCTCAACCGTTACATCTTCTGAGGCGGCGACGTCCGGCAATGCTCGCGTCACGTTCAGAATGTTCTCTCCCTCGAAGTTGCCGGAGTTGGTGACGTTGTAGTAGGCGGCAAAAAGCGTAGCGTCTCGTTCGCCAAGCAGTTCTTTGATCTCGTCCTGACTCCAAACGAAAAACTTTCCTTCTACGCCTTCGGAGTCGGCATCTTGCGTCGAATAGAAACCGCCGCTTGCGTCAGTCATTTCCCGCACCACGTAATCCAAAATTCCCTCGGCGACGGCTCGCGCCGCGTCGTCACGACTAACCTGGTAATAGTGAAGGTAGAGACGCGCAAGTAGTGCATTGTCGTACAACATCTTCTCGAAGTGGGGCACTAGCCAGCGTGCGTCAGTGGCGTAACGATGAAAACCACCGCCGAGTTGATCGTAGATTCCGCC
>JANLYH010000151.1:0-7366 GCA_031365545.1 Pyrinomonadaceae bacterium
TGGATATTCCTTCTTGATCAACTGCAACTGCCGCGCAGTTTCGATGGCGATGTCCCAGGAGCCCTGTTTCTGGCGGATCTTTTCGTGTGGAGCTTTGAGTCCGTCAATACCAAGCGCGACAGTCACATTCAGATCCGGACATTCTTCAAGAATTCGGGTGATGTCAGGAAAGATTCGTTTCTGAATCTGCCCATTCGACATGATGTAGATCGATTCGAGCTTGTTGTTCTTGTAAAAGCTCTGGGCTATTTCCGGAAGATCCTTACGCGTGAAAGGCTCGCCGCCAGCCAGAATCAAAACTCCCAGATTTCCGCCCAGCGTTTCCGAAATTTGTTCAATCTCGTGAGTTTTCATCTGCAACTTCTTGCGCGGGCGATCATCAAGCTCGTCCGTAAAGAAGCAGTGAGTACAACGCATGTCGCAGACAGACGTAACCAGAATGTTAAGTAGAATCGGCGAAAACGGCTGACCAATGGCCAGCTTCGCATAACGTTTCAAGAGTTCTCGGGTCGTGTAATCCATTTCAACCTCTTAATATGACGGCATCCTATGATGCGAAAACAGAGATTAACAGATTCAGTCTTTTAACGTAACCCTGCCCCAATCACTGTAATAGTTTTGTAACGGACTCTTCGTGCAAGACTAAGCCGACCCAAGTTTCCCGTCGCGTTCCCGTTTCGACGTTTCGCCCGGTGCGGTAGTTCGGGCCTCAGTTGGGGCTAAAGTCTTCAGGCAATTCGCAGCCCGAAAAATCGCGGCCGAGAGGAATAACATCCCCAGGTTTATGAAGCCTAAAGACGTCATGACCCGGCTTAGGAACACTCCGAAAAACATTTTCGTCGTCAGCGTGAGCAAAACAAAAGAGAGCACGACCAGCACCTTGAACCAACGATCCGTCACCTCGCGGCCATACCAAAGGTGCACTACGTAAAGATAAGACGGAATAAGCAGGACAAGATGATGTACTTCAGTCCAGGTGGAGAAGCTTGGAATGAGGCTGAAGACCAGCGCGTAACCGCCCCATTCTGAAACCAGAGTTGGCGCATTCCGGTAGTGCACGGCATACCAACCGATTGCCAGGGCGATAACAAACATCAAGAACCAGCCCAGTAGTCTTACGACCGGGGCCGGAAGTGCCACAATTGTGAATTGGTAAGTGTGACCATGATATTCAAAAGCCGTAATGTGTTGAAAAAAGCGAGCCAGTTGCGCTCGCGGCGATAAGTTACCGATCCCGCTCGATTCATTGGTGACGGCCGCATTGGTCATCAAGACTTTCTCGACCCACTCCTGATGGTAATAGAAATCCTTTTGCGGTCCCACAACAACAGCCGGAAGCATTACTCCGATCAGACAACCCAAAACTATTCCGGCGATGACCTTTCCGCTGCGCCTCGCCAGAAACCAAAAGCCAAACGGCAGAGTTATTATTTTGAGAATAAGAGATAAGCCGATAGCGACTCCAGCTCGGAATGGTTGCTTTCGCGACAATGAGACTAAACCCAGAATCGCCAGCGTCAGCACGAAAATGTTGGACTGGCCGCCCTGTAAATGGAAGAAAACGAACCGCGCTGTCAGGAGCAACGTTAGAGAACAGACCACCCAGCGCGTTCTGGCAGGAAGCGAAAGGAATGGCCGTTCGATCATGCCCGCGTAAAAAGCGGCCATGCTCCAACCAAGCAAAATCACGGAAGCAACAGTCCAGAGAACGATAACAACTTCGATCGGGAGAAAAACCAGCGGTATGTTCAGAAAAGCGAAAAAGGGTGGGTACACGTAGTAGAGGCCAAACTGGTCCGGGACATTGATAACATCCCCGCCCTGTAATAGCAGTCGCGCCGCGTGAACAAATACGCGCGGGTCGCCTCCCCAGTGCACATACCAAATCTGCTCCACGGAGCACACTGCAATCGTTGTCACAATGAGCGCGGTCGCAAGAACGCGATATTTCGGGAGCCTGCGTTGGAATTTGTCCGACGACATTTATCTTTGGCGTTGGTCGTTATGCCTGACGATCATTGAAGTCGAGCGAAAAGATCGAGCGCTAATTCTCTGCGCGCTCAAGAAATGCAGCTCCTGAAAAAGACAACAGTTTAATTCGATTCGCTTCTGACATTGTTGATGCCCAGCGCCCGCATACGACGATACAGATGACTGCGATCGACGCCCATCAGTTCCGCGGCGCGGGAGACGTTGCCCTCAGCCTCGTCGAGTTTGCGTTGGATAAATTCGCGATGATAAGCATCAGTAGCGTCTTTGAAGGATGGAAAGCGAAAGGAAGCGGCTGGTGCTTCTTCTTTGCCGTGCGGCGGCAGATCCCCAGCAGTGACTTTGATCCCAGGTTTCATAATGACCACGCGCTCGATCGTATTTCTCAACTCGCGTACATTTCCGGGCCAGGAATAGTTTTGCAACTCTTCCAGCGCGTCCAGAGCAAACTCCTTTGGTTCTTTTCCGTAAGCCTGCGAAAAGTGCTGGTTAAAATATAAAACCAGCAAGGGGACATCTTCGAGGCGTTCGCGCAGGGGGGGCAACTCAAAGGGTATGACGTTTAGCCGGTAAAAAAGGTCCGGCCGGAATTTTCCCTGATCGATCTCTACCTCGAGGCGCTTGTTGGTAGCCGCGATCACTCTCACATCAACCTGCACTGACGTACCGCTGCCCACCGGTTCAAATCTCTGTTCCTCGAGCACGCGCAAAACTTTTGCCTGAACGTTAGCGCTCATGTCACCGATTTCGTCGAGGAAGAGCGTCGCGCCGTCAGCCAGTTCAAACTTTCCTTTCTTCGCCGCGGTGGCGCCGGTGAATGCCCCTTTCACGTGGCCAAACAACTCCGACTCGATCAACTCTTCGGGTATTGCCGCAGAGTTTACTTCCACAAACGGCGCTGCGGCCCTTCGCGACTTGGAGTGGAGCGCATGCGCCACCAACTCTTTGCCGGTGCCCGACTCGCCATAGATCAGCACGCGCCCGTCCGTCGGGGCGACTATGGAGATCTGTTTGCGAAGCGCCCGCATCGCCACCGACTCGCCGACCATTGTGTATTCTTTGGCGAGCTCAGCAGACATCTCCGCATTGATTAATTCGAGCCGCTGCTGTCGCAGCGCGTTGCGAACAGTCAGCAGAGTCTTCTCAATCGAAAGCGGCTTCTCGATAAAATCAAAAGCGCCCAACTTCGTAGCGCGCACCGCAGTCTCTACATTGCCATGTCCGGAAATGATTACCACAGCAGCTTCCGAACCTTTGGCTCGCAACAGCCGCAACGTCTCGAGCCCGTCGATCCCAGGCAACCAGACGTCTAGCAAAATGCAGCCGTAAGCGCGGCCTTCGACCGCCGCAAGACATTCTTCGCCGGTGGCGACAGCGTCGGCGCTGAAGCCTTCATCTTTCATCACCGCGCAAAGCGTTTCGCGGATACCCGGTTCGTCGTCGACAATGAGAATTGAGTCCATGCTTAGTCAGTGGCCGGTGGTCAGTGGTCAGTGGTCAGCGAAGCCGTACAACGATAACAGAGTGATCTCTCTGGCCACTGACCACTGGCCACTGGCCACCGCGTTACCCGCCTAACGCCGGCAGCTCAATCACAAACCGGGCGCCGCGTGGATAATTCACTCCGGCGCTAATTCGTCCGCCGTGCTCCATAACAATTCGTTGCACGATCGCAAGGCCGAGGCCCGTGCCGCTGCCGCGCGTGGAGAAATAAGGTTGAAACAGTCTTTTGAAATCGCCCGCTTGGATTCCGTGGCCCGTGTCAGAAACTTCTGCAATCAAAAGACTGCGCGCTGGATCAAAGCTTGTCGAAATCGCAATCGAGCGTTCGCCATCAAGATTTGCCAGCGCGTTGCTGGCGTTGTCGATGAGATTTACAAACACGCGGCGCAGTTGTTCAGTGTCCAACATTGCTGCCGGCAAGTTTGCGTCGAGCTTCGTTTCCATAGTCACGCCATCAAGGCGATCGTCATAAAGCCCGGCCGCATGACGGACCACTTCATTCAGGTCGGCTAGTTCCAAACGGGCCAGAGGCAAGCGAGCAAAGCGCGAAAACTCATCAACCATCGCCTTCAATCCGGCAACCTCGCGCGCTATGGTCTCAGTACATTCGTCAATCACGGTACCAACGTGTGCTGCTTCGCTCCGCTTGCCAGATAATTCAATTTCGCCATTCCCAGCGCCATTTGCGGCAGCGCGATGATAACTCTTGGCGATCCGCTCAGCGGAAAGCTGGATTGGCGTTAGCGGATTCTTGATTTCATGCGCCATGCGCCTGGCAACTTCGCTCCAGGCTGCGACCCGTTGCGCAGCGAGCAATTCCGACAGGTCCTCAAGTACCAGCACGACGCCACGCTTTTGCGAAGCCGAAGCCCGCAGCGCCGTCGCTGTCAGGGCCACAGGCAGCGGGGTACTTTCATCACCACCTTCGTTGGCGCCAGCTAATTGGGCCTGCTCGGCCGCCTGTCCGGTTCGACGCGCACGGCGAAGTAGGCGATCGATGACTAACCAATCTTCCGCGCCCATTAAGGTCTCGAGTCTCTGTTCAGTCGATGTCGTCCGCAGTTTCAACATACGCGAGGCGGCGGCATTGATAGTGGTTACGCAATCATCCTCGTTGAGTGAGATGACGCCGGTTGAAAGAGATTGCAGGATCGAATCTATGTAATCGCGGCGCTCCTCCAGAGTCAGATTTTTTTCCCGCAGCGCCGCCGAGCCGGCTTCAATCCGGCTACGATTTTCTTCCAGCTGAGCGCTCATCTGGTTGAACGAATGGGCCAGTAGGGCCAACTCGTCTTCAGCGAAAGTACTCACCCGGTGCGATAAATGTCCGCGCGCGATCTCCTTGGAGGCTTCGGCTAAAGCTTTGATCGGTGTGGCAATCCCCCGAGCCAGATAGATCGCTACCCAGCTTGAAACGAACAGCAGTATGAGCGTCATCAGACCAAGTGTAGAAAGCCCCAGCGCGCGGACGCGTCGCTGCCGCTCGACCAGATGCCGGTATTCGCCTTGCGATCCGCTGATAGTGTCACCCAAGTCGCTGCTCGCCCGCCGCAACGGTACTACTATTAGTCGCTGCCCATCGGAAATGGGAGCCACCATAGCATCGAGGTCCTTGCCATCTGCGAGACTGTCGTCAGCATCCTGCAGCAGGCGTGCTTTTTCCAGTAAGCTGTCAAGGTCTTTGAGTTCACGGGGTGGCAAAGATCCCTTGCTCTGCACCATCACTCGACCATTTGAGTCGACAACCTCCACAGCCGATAGCTGTCCGCTAGCAACAACTCGGTCCAGAGTCTGCTGTTTCTCCGCATCAGACTGTGGCTTTAGAACAACAGCCAAAAGCGAAGCGGTATCACGCAGGTTACGAATTTGCGTGTCCAGAGCATCGCGCTGAATTTCCTGAGCCTCAGTCACAACCCGGTTGGAAAAACCGCCAAACCATTTTTCCAACGAACGATTCAAGAAGAGGTAGGAAAACGCAGCCATCGCGATAATCGGCAGGAAGCTGATAGCAATGAAGTAAACCAGCAAGCGCGTCTTGATTTTGGAACCTAATTGGAGCTCGCGTCGCTCGCGACGCAACTTAAGGAGGTTGCGCACGAAGATAAATGAGAAGACAACGAAGGCGACAAAGTTAAGGGTGGACAACGCGTAGAGCAGGAGCGTGTCCGACGCGGTGTCTGGGGGAATTACGGTCCACAGCCACAGTTGCTGGGACACAATGATTGACAGCAACAACAGGACGGTTAGCCCCAGCCCCCATAGCAGAATTCGCCGGCGCCGAGTGAGTCTGCCCGCGCGTGCTTCTGACGATAACTCGGAGACGTTTTCTTGCTGGTTTTTCATGAAGACAAAGGCAAGTTTACCAGATCACAGCGCCAAAGGCGCGACATGTGGAAGCTTGGGGCAGCGCCCCCGGAGCCTCCGCACTTTAATGCCCGAGCGCTGAAAGTGCGAAATGAATTCCATTAATTTACCTGGGGCTGCCCCAGGCTTCCACATCTCGCGCCCCTGGCACTTAGAAGATTCAACGTCATCGTCTAGAATGCCCGGCACAATATGAGCGGATTGCAAATCACTCCCGAGACTCGATGGCTATAAAACAAGTCTTTATAAACTCCGCAGGTCGGCTTCGCAGTGGTTGGCGCGTGCTGATCTTTCTGGGGGTGTATGTGAGCATCCTTTTCTTGCTGGGTGCTCTCGTACGACTTGCCTTCGCAGCGGCCTTGCTCCTGCTGCCCGGCAGAACGCCTCAAGAATATCTACAAAACCTGACCTTCAGGTTGATACTTCTCGTCGCCGCACTGGTTGCTGGATACATTTGCACGCGTTGGCTCGAAGGCTTGCCGTGGAGCGCGCTCGGTTTGTCTTTCCATTCCGGTTGGCTGCGTGATTTCGCCGTAGGCTCGTTTATTGGGATTGCTTCGCTGGCTGTCGCTACCGCAATCGCAACCGCGGGCCGCGGATTGAGTTTTACGTTTTCCGGCCGGGCCGCACTGGTTCCGGTTGTGCAGACTCTGGTTTTCTCGGCGGTGCTTTTCATTTTTGCAGCCCTCGCTGAAGAAGCACTCTTCCGTGGCTACCCGTTGCAAACCTTGACTCGCGCAAACCTGGCGTGGCTCGCGATCTTTCTGACCTCAGTTCCCTTTGCAGCGGTCCACTTGCGAAACCCAAATGTGGCGGCGGGCTTCACGTTCATCAACACCGCGCTTGCCGGAGTTTGGCTGGCGGTAGCATACCTGCGAACGCGGAGCTTGTGGTTTCCAATGGGCATTCACTGGGCCTGGAATTGGGCCCTGGGAGCACTCTTTGGTTTGCCGGTCAGTGGCATTAATGATCTTGCGCCACACCCGCTGTTGCGAGGAACTGACCTGGGTCCGGCATGGTTAACCGGCGGCAGCTACGGCATCGAAGGCGGAGTGGCCTGCACGATTACACTGGTCGTTTCAACCGTTTTCATCTGGCGTACTCGCCTTGTTTCGGCAACTACAGAGATGAAAACGCTGACTTCGCAGGAAAAACCGGTGCAAATGTCTGCCAATCGGTAGGGATCAGCGAAGCGCGTTTTCCCGAAGGCGCAGAAGTAAAAGTTTAAGGCCGCGATCTGCGGCATTAAGTTTTTTTCGGTTTAGCTTATTAACGCTGATCGATGGGCACAAACGGAAGATCGCGTGGGCCGATGTATTCAGCCCGAGGACGAATGAGTTTGTTGTCGGCGTACTGTTCGAGAATATGCCCGGTCCAGCCGCTGATTCGACTAACGGCGAAGATAGGCGTGTAGAGGTCGAGCGGAATCCCCATCATGTAATAGGTCGAGGCGGAATAGAAATCGACGTTGGGGTAGAGGCCCTTCTCGCGCATCATCACTGCTTCAACC
>JANLYH010000194.1:0-35829 GCA_031365545.1 Pyrinomonadaceae bacterium
GCCTCAAGCCACGGCCGTGCTCGCGCGCAACGTTAAGGGTGCGGTAGCGCGGGAGAGTTATTTGCCGGCGCAACTCAGCACAACCGAGGCAGGAGTTTTAACGGCGGCACCATTAAAGTGGGGCGGTTCGTCTGATTTCGTTGGTTTTGTAAGGGCCTCGTCGCTGATAATCGTGGCGCAAGATGCCGGAGTTGTAGAGGCGGGCTCGAGAGTCAGAATTGTCCACCTTCCCGTATAACAGGCAACGCAAAAGAGGTCTGCATGAGCGATACGTCACGAAAACTTTGGAGCGCGAGCGCGCACGAACGCAAGGTGGAGAATCTTTATTCCGGCGGCGTCGAAAACTTTGCAGACTGGCACAACGGTTATTTGAACTTTGGACTCTGGGAAAATGGCAATACGGAGTATGTCAAAGCCGCCGAAAACCTGGTGCACCGCATGGGCAGCATTCTTGGCCTCAATGAGAGCAGCAGGTTGCTCGACGTGGCGCCGGGCATGGGCACCCAGGATATCTACCTGCTGAATAATTTTGCGCCGCAATCAATCGACGGTCTGGACGTAACCTGGAAACACATCGAACATGGCCGGCGCCGTTCACGCGATGCGGCCGCCGAAGATCGCGTGCGCTTTCATCACGGTACGGCTATCGAACTTCCCTTCCCTGATAATAGTTTTACGCACGTCTTGAGCATTGAAGGTCCCGAACATTTTGACACTCGGGAAAAATTCCTGCACGAAGCGTATCGAGTGTTGCAGCCAGGCGGTGTTATTGCGATGGCTGACTTCATCGTCAAAAACAAACCGCGAAATCCAGTTGAAAGGTTGGTAGCCGAGGCGGCCCGAAAACTGTGGCAGGTTCCGCGCGCTAATGTGTATTCCGGAGATGTCTACCTCCAGAAAATGCAGGCCGCTGGGTTTGAAAATGTGGAGATTGAGGAAATAGGAGCTGACGTTATCCCGGGATACTATTTCGAACAGATGCGTCCTGAGACGATACGCGCGATCAGCCAGATTCGCGGCTTCGTGACTGCGCGGCTTGGCCTGTTGCTTGATATTGCAGTCTACCGCGGCTTCACGATGGGCTTATTGGAATACGTACTAGTGCGCGGCGTGCGAACGTAACGGATCGTAAACTGGGAGTTTGGATTAGGGGTGCTGAGAATTCGTAGTTTCGATACCGAAGTACCGCAAGGTAGCTTCGAGCCGGCGAAAAAACTTCAGCTTATTCAAGAGCGGATTAAGCCAACCATTCGTGATGCAATAATTCGTATCAAAAGGTTGGGTGTGATGTCGTTTGTGATGCTGCGGTTCCAACACCAGCCGCCTGCGTTGCAGCCAGCGGGCCAGGGCTGAAGGACTTTCCTGATGCGCCCACTTGTGGAATTGGTTTGTCGCAACGGTGGCCGCTGCCATGAGCGCAAAGCTAACGACTGAGAAGGCCAGCAATCCGGAATCCGGCAACAGCCACATTAGATAGAGACAAGCCGACAGTATCGGGACAGCAAGAATGCAGACGTTGCCGGTGGTTTCCACCAACCCGTGCGTGCAGATATCTCGCGGGTAGATGTGATGAAGACGAAACGGCTTGACCAGGCTGGGCCCAATCAAGCGCATATCTTCAGAGCCGTAAGTGTCGGCCGCCCAATGCACGATTCCAGAGATGAAGTCGCCGCCGACAATACCAAGGGGAATGGCCAAAGCAACCAACCAAAGAAGTTCCAGTTCATAGAGCCGCGAGCCCGCCCAATGCAAGTTAAGAATAAATACTACGGGAAACAGCAGTAAAGTTGCGTGCTCCAGGAAGGAATGCAGTGGCCCGGAATGTTCTTCAATCCCACTATAGCCTGCGGATTGACCAGGACTGGTGTTCTCTGTTTTTGCCGGCGCTGACATAGTGGAATTCCGCTTAAGCTCAGTTGCTAGGGTTCAGTTCAAGACGCTACAGTTAAACTCCAATGGTTTCTGACTGCATACAATTCTACGATTGCTGCCCTATGATCGGATTCTGCGGTGAAGGTTATATTAAGATATTATTGCTCGATACCAAAACAAAACAAGGCGGCGGTTCCGGTTCTTCCTAAAACGGGATCTAATACCTAGACTGTTTGCAAATGGATCAACTTTCCCACATCGATAACGAAGGCCGCGTCAGAATGGTCGATACAAGTGATAAGGCCCCGACAACGCGACAAGCCGTTGCCTCCGCGAGGGTTTTGATGTCTCCGGCGACTGTCGACGCGGTTCAGAACCACCGAACACCCAAGGGCGATCCACTCGAGGCGGCGCGACTCGCAGGCATTATGGCAGCTAAGCGAACGGCTGAACTGATACCTCTCTGTCATCCGCTACCGCTGACGCATGTCGACGTTCAGGCAAGGATTGAAGACTATGGGGTTTACCTGGAATCGAGCGTTTCGACTAACGCCCAAACCGGAGTTGAGATGGAAGCCCTTACAGCGGTTACGATCGCTGCCCTCACGGTTTACGACATGTGTAAGGCACTCGACAAGGGAATCACTATTTCTGAGGTACGCCTTGAGCGCAAGACGGGCGGAAAATCGGGCGACTTTATTCGGAAAGATTAGATTCCAGCGGGAATCATCCGTGACGCTGCGCGAACCGCAACCGATAAAACTGGGAACCTCGCGATTTTTTCCAGCGTTTAGAGATTACTATGAAATACGGAATTGCTAGCGATGCGCGTCCCCAGGCAACCCTGCTTTTGACAGCGGCTGTGATTTCTATCGTGCTTTGGTTCATTCCGTTTGCCGAGATCGTCACTTACCCGTTTCGCATCTTCGTTACCTTCATACATGAAGGCGGGCATGCCATCGCCGCACTGCTGACCGGCAATTCCGTAGAGAGCCTGAGCATTGCCACTAACGCCAGCGGTGAAACCTATACTTCGCTGGGTGGTAGGTTCTCGCAAATGTTCGTAGCCAGCGCCGGCTATCTTGGCTCGATGGCATTTGGGGCTACGCTGCTTGTGTTGATCCGTAAGGCCATCGCCGCGCGGGTGGTGCTAATCGGATCGGCAGCCTTGATTCTTGCGTTGACGGTTATTTACGGACTTATCAAACCAGCGATGTCAGGAGTGGTTACGACGGCGCTTCCCTTCACTATTTTGGCCGGAACGCTTTTGAGTGTAGGTTTGATTGCGGTAGCAAGATATGCCAGTGCGCGCGTGGCGACTTTCTTCGTCAGCTTCCTTGCCGTTCAGTGCGTACTCAATGCTCTGCTCGACCTGAAGACGATCTTTTTCCTGTCTTCACCATTCGCGCCGACCGTTCCGACTGACGCCGTCAACATGGCAAACGCCACCGGCATCCCCGCCTTAGTCTGGGCAGTAATTTGGATCGGAATGGCGGTAGGAATTCTCGCGGTGACTATGCGCCTTTACGTGTCGAGCAGAAACAAGCAGTTCCAATTGGATCTCGATCGACCCTTTGACCAGATTCCGGCAGTGTTTCCCACGACACTCCAGGAAAGCCAAAGCGTTCGCTAACTCGCGCTCGACAATCTCCAGATTGTCGCTTCTAAGCAAAATGACAAACTGATGAAGCTCGTCGGACTGGACAGGCAGGAATGCCTGTCCTGCCACTAGAAGCGGAAGCGATAACGCCCAGTTATGCTGCGTCCGGGTCCTTCAATTCCCCAGGCCAATCCGCGATAGTTCTGATCGGTAATGTTTTCAAAGTCGAATGATATCTCTGACTTCTCAAACCGATACCCACCACGGACGTTGAATAAGGCATAACCTGGAATGTGATCAAAGAGTGGGGCTGATGTGGCGCTGCCAAGAACCCGATTCTGCACCTGCAAAAGCGTCTCGCCGGTTGGAATCAAAACCGTTTCGTCGCCGGTTCCACAGCGCCCGTCCGGACCAGGGTTGACAAGTCCGCGGACGCAGGCGCCGCGGCGGAAGAAGTCCTGGATATTCGTACGCGAACGCGTTGCCCCGGTGCGCCGATCACCAAGATCGAGCGACGACAAGCGACCTTGGCGTCCGGCAAGTGATGAATAACCCTCGACCCAGTAGCGTTTGCCGGACGGCTCATAGCGCAATCGCAGGAAGCCCATCGCCGGTGGCGTGCCACCTTCAATGTTTGGCGGTAAACCGTTGGCTTTGTCCTTCGCGCGGATATAGGTAAAGTTTTCGGCGAAGGTCCAGTTGCGATTGAAAGGAACATCCAGGGTGTGCTCGACTCCCCAGATTCTTGCGTCGGTGAAGTTGGCACGGATCAACACCGGCGAGGTCGAAGCGGGAACAAAGACCGCGCCGTTTGCATTTTGACTGGTGATGGTTTGGTCTCCCAGCGTTTTGCCGACAGCGCCCGGCGGCAGAATAAGCGCTTGTTTCACAATCGCATCGTTGATATCGATCAGGAACCAGGTGAAGTCGCCCTTGAAACGGTTCTGTCGAAATCGCACGCCCGCGTCAAAGTTGTGGCTGATTTCTGATCGCTGTCGCGTTACGGGAAGTCCGGTGGAAACTGCGCTCGCACCCGCCGAGTTTCCAATGGTTCCGCCGAGTGCCGAGGCGCTGGAAAAGTCCGCCTCGAAGCCGTCGCCAGTCAGGCCGAGCGTGCCGAGGTCGGTAATGTTTGGCGCGCGAAACCCGCGGCTGTAGTTGAAGGCAAAGCTGACTGGTTTGACCGCCGTCACTACCAAACCCACTCGGCCTGAAAAATCGCCGACTACCAGATGATCGTCGGGCCAGAGGCGCGCACCAGCGACGATGGGACTATCAAGGGTGCGGGCGCGATACGATGCCCGGTTATATCGTAAGGCTGCGCTCAGGCGCAGTTTATTCGGGACCGCTTCATAGCTGTCCTGAACATACAAGCCGCCAAACGCATATTCGGCTCCGTTGGGAACTCGTGGACGCGACAGCGTGACCGCGAGCGACACCGGATTAAAAACGTAGGCCGGCGCGCGTTCCCTTTCATGGTAGAAGTCGGCGCCGACCAGCAAAGTATTGTTCGATGCAATTTGCTTATCAACAAAACCACTGAGGCCGACAACCCTCGTTCGCTCGTACTGGTGTGTAATACCGCCATTCGGGTTTCCCTGCCCGCCCTGATTGACGCGCTCCTCTCGCTGTGAATTGAAAGAGAATGTTAGTGATGCGTTGTCAAACGGGCCGGCCCCCTGCTGCAATAGACGTCCGTAGAAAAAATCATTCATCAAGTTGCGGAGGTTTGCTATCCGGTTGCCGTCACCGCCGGCTGTTTGGTCGTAGCGCTTGCCACCATCCTGCTGACCACGCTGATAGTGGAGTGTCCACTGCTGTTTAGTGTCGGGCGCCCAGCTGAGGTGCACCATACCGCCATACTGCGTAAATGCTGTGTCAGGGAGCCGCGTGCCCAGAATGTTCGAAGGCAAACCCAGAAACCGCGTAACGGCCGCGTGCAGATCGAGACCATGACCCGAGCGTAGCGTGTTAACCCGACGTCCGGCCGCATTTAGCAAAAGACCGAAATGGCGCGTGCCATAAGTAAGCAGGGTATTGCCGCCATACGAGAGATCCGCACTGGTAAAGGAAGTGTTCACCTCGCCGTGCACTTCGCGACTGGCATAGCCGAGCCCGGGGGTGCGGGAAACGAGTTGCACAACGCCGCCGATTGAATCGGAACCGTATTGCGCGCCGTTGGGGCCACGCAGCACCTCAACTGTGCCGAAGTTGCTGGGATCGTTGAGATCTAAAAAGGTGTTGATGCCGCCGCGCATTGCTGAGGTCGTATAGCGCACGCCATCGATGTAAACAGAAACTTTGTTTCCCACCAGGCCGCGCACGAAAATGCCCGCAATCGTCGGACTCGTGCGTTGCAATGCCAGGCCAACCTCTTCATCGGCCACTTGGGCAAGTACGGCCGTAGTGCGCTGTTGAATACCGCTTAGGGAAATAATATTGAGAGCTTGTGGGACGCGATCCTTTTCCTGCGCCTGGCCGGTGTCAGCGGTAACCGTAGTTTGATCCTCAAGCCCGGCCACGGCGAGCGTGACTTGCAATTCGGTGTCGCCCGCGCTCAGCAGGACCGATACCCGGTGCGGAGCAAACCCGGCTCGGGTGGTTCTGACTTCATACGAACCTCGCTGAACAGCGTCAAACCTGAATTGCCCGCTGGAGTCGGTTGCGGTGGTTCTGAGAACCGCTTGCTGAGGGTGCAAAAGCACGACCTCCGCCCCACTAATTACCGCACCATTCTGGTCCTTCACCGTCCCGCTGATGGTTCCGGAAGCGGCTGGTTGCGCCGAAGCGACAATTGCACAAGCCAGCGTCAGCATCAACGCGACTAGCAATAGAGTCCTGTTTGCTAGAGTCTTACTCGTCGTCATGTTTGTTCCTTCTCGTTGAGCGCAGAACGGGACAGCATCAGGATGACACTGGGCCAGAGGATATTCTGGATGCGCAGACTCTACAGTTGGCAGGAAACTACTACCAGCGACCGTAGGACGGTAAGGAGTGAAGAGAAGATGAAGATTAGTTGTCAGCCGGCTAGCTCAGCACAGAGACTGCGTGTTCGATCAGGGAATGGACCTTGGTGAGCAGATAAGGATTAGTCGCGGCAACAACGAAACCGATCAGGAGGAGACTAGCTGGAACCCAGATGGATAGACTCGTCAGGAGATCGTAACGAGAACCGGTTCGCCGTTCGATCGTCGCCAGGGCCAGGAGCCGCCTGACACGCGATTTGACGCCCTTCGTTTCCTCGTCGCCTAGCAGAAAAACGCCGGCGGGCATGGTGGGCCGTGTGCCGAGCGGAATAATTCTCGCAATCTTGACCAGCGCGGACGCGAGATCCAGAGCGACGCCGTTTCCTTTGAGCGCCGCGTTTTCATCAGCCGCTTCCTCTGAAGCTTCCGACCACGACTTATCCAGCAAACGGCCGCTGGGGATAATCAGCAAAATGTTGCGACAGGCTTGCAGCACTCCGCGTTTCAGGTTATCGCGCGCTGCGAGGTGTCCGTTTTCATGAGCTACCGCGGCAGCTACTTCTCCAGGTGTCAACAACTCCAACACCTGGCTCGCGATAAAGAGACGCGGGCGCAGGAAGCCAACGATCCCGATGAGCGGAAACTGATGTTGGATCTCATAAGACCGAATCTCGATTCCGGGAACCTTGATCGGTTTGCCCTGCCGCAGCCAATCGGAAGTTAGATTCCTGGTAGCCCGATGCGTGGCGATGCCGCGATAGATCGAAACTGCGATTCCGGTTGCCGACGCGAGTGCTAACAAGCCAAGTTTGAAGCTAACGCTTTCCGCAGTGTGTCGTGGCTCGTATGCGAGATATGACGGAACCAGCAACAGTGAAACGGTAAGGAAGGCAATTAGGGCGGGCAGAATTCGCAAAGCGAAGAGCAGTCGCGCGCGCGCTGCTGCCGTCCACCCGTTGGTCGCTCGACCTGCTATGCGCCAAAGCCCAGCTATAGCCAGCGAAGCCAGACTGTTAAAAGTCAGCAACGCGGCGAGCAGTAATGAGAGTCCGAGAAGTTCGAACATCAATCAGGCCTTTTGTCTTAACTCTCTGCGCTTTTCTTTGATCAAGCGATCGAGTTCGTCGAGCAACTCGCGATCTCTTTCGCTCACAGTGTCAACAATGCAAGCGAGCACCGGCTGGAGGGCGTCGGCGCCGTGGCCGAGTAGCCCTTCAATAACGTCTTCTCTGATTCCCTGCTCCAGTTCATCGGGTGACACAGTGGGAAGGTAGACAAACGCGCGGCCGTCTTTGCGGCGGGTGAGAAGCTTTTTCTTGAAAAGACGGTCCAGAGTTGTCATCAGAGTTGTGTAGGCAACCTTTTCCTCAAACGCGAGGTAAATATCCCGCACACTTACTTCGTCCCGCCGCCAGACTTCTTTGAGAACGTTCTGCTCAAGTTTACCCAGAGCCTCGGAAGCTACGTCGCGAGGCCGCTTAAATCCGCGTAATAGGAATCTCGATGTCGTCATTGTGCGGGCATTGTTGTGCATCGGCGACGCTCCTGTCAATAACTCCGCAGGTGCATCAGGGAAATTCAATTCTCATTTCGCCGAACGCGCTTCTGTATCCGTAAGTATTTCGCAAAGCTTCGTGAAGTCTATATTCCCACCCGAGACAATGCATACCACTTTGCCGCCGCCGGCTTTGCCCGCTAACGTGCACGCAAGTGCACAGGCTCCGGCACCCTCGGCGATAATCCGGTTGCGTTCAGCCATCAGTCGTAATGCAGATTTTACTTCGTCCAATTCTGCCACGAGGGAGCCATCAATCAACTGTTGGGCGCGCTCGAGCATTCGCGGAAATACCACCCTGGCGCCGATGCCGTCCACGAAGGATGGTTGATAATCCACAGCCTGCGGAGTTCCGGTTGCAAGTGAAGCAAGAAGAGGCGCTGCCGTCGCCACCTCGGCTGCGTAAATCTTGCACTTCGAATTCAGGGCCCGCATAGCGGCAGCAATCCCGCAGGTAAGCCCGCCACCTCCCCAGGGAATGACAATCGCATCAACCTCCGGGCAGTCTTCCATGATCTCCAGAGCGATTGTGCCGTTGCCGGCCATCACATTCAGATCGTCAAACGCATGGATGAAGGTTGCCTCGACACCTGGAAAGGTGCGCGTTTCAAAGGCCCGCCACCACTCTTCAAATGGAACCTTGATAACCCGTCCGCCGAGCCGTTCAATTGCTTTGATTTTCGTAGCGGGCGCGGTATCGGGTGCGACCACCGTGCAGGGAATACCAAGCTCACGCGCCCGCCAGGCTACTCCCTGCGCCATGTTTCCCGCCGATGCAGTCAATACCCCGCGAGCTAAGCTCTCCGGCGACAAGTGGCCCATGGCGTTCGTCGCCCCACGGATCTTGAACGATCCTATCGGCTGAAGATTTTCGAGCTTTAAGTAAATCTCGGCCGGTGCTTCCCTGACGTTAAGGCGAACGAGTGGGGTGCGTATCGCTGAACCAGCGATCATCTGCCGAGCGTCGTTGATATCAGAAAGAGACGGAAGCATGTGGTCTGTGCTCAGATTGAATCGGTGCCTTCTGACAGTTTGCTGATTGCTGATTGCTAGTTAAAACTCAACCCAGGTTCCCGCATTCAACTCCTTCGCTCTTCGGTACAGATACTCCGCCGCAAAAAGATCCTCGACAGCGAGGCCCAGAGATTTGAACACTGTAATCTCCTCCGGTGATGTTCGACCTGGTTTGTCTCCTTTAAGAACTTCGCCAATTTCGGCACGAATATGATTAGGGCCGATTACGCCGTCACGCACCGCGAGCAGGTAGTCACCGGCTTCGTTGATGGTTGATTCACGGCGATCCACAAACAAGCTCGCTGCCGCCATCGTCTCGCTGTCTACTTCGCGCGCCTTTGGAATGCTCGAGCCGACTAGATTCAAATGGGCCCCGGCGGAAATCCATTCCCGCCTCACGATTGGCTCACGAGCCGTAGTTGCCGTAACAATCAAGTCGGCGCCCGCCAAAGCTTCCGCGACCGTTTCCACCGGTTCCAACGCGAATGAGAAGTCGCGCCTCATCTCTTCAGCAAAGTTTTGCGCGTGTTCAAAGTGCCGGCTCGCTATCCGGCAGCGCGTGAGTGAACGAACCTGATCCATGGCCGTCAGGTGCGTGCGTGCCTGCACGCCGGTACCGAGCAGCGCGAGCTTGCCGGCGTCCGCTCGGGCGAGCAAGTCTGTCGCCACACCTGAGACAGCCGCGGTACGAATGGCCGTGATAGCTGAAGCATTCATCATGGCCAATAACTCGCCGGTTTCCGCGCTAGAGAGCAGCACTGCTCCCTGGTGTGAATCCAAACCCTTCGCTGGATTTCCCGGGATTACGCATATTGCTTTCAAACCGAAGGCGGCGCGATCCGGGGAACTGTCGTCAGACATATAGGCCGGCATCAATCCCATTACACCCTTCGCGCCAGGCGGCCGGATAATTGTCCTCAACGGCTGATGAGCTTTGCCCGCAGCGAGCGCGCTCAAGGCCTCACGCATCACGGCGATGCATTCTTTGATCGGGAGGAGTTCTAAGACTTCGTTTTGACTGAGGATCAAGGTTTTCATTGTGTTCTGACCGACTCTGATCTCCGCCTCTTCATAACTCATCGGGGTCGGGTAAGTAAATAGGTCGACATGAAGTCGGCTACCAGTAGCCTCCGCGTACCAACGCTTTCGGAACGCAGTCTCGCTAACGCCACCAGTTTTGCCAGCGCCATTTCGCCTCGCCGACCATTCGCTGGTATCATTCAAAGTTTGCACAAGCTGCCGGCTTTTCGTCTATCTGGCCAGCGAAACTTTAGAACATGCCTGAAGAAGCAATCGAGGTACGGGGAGCTCGGGTCAATAACCTGAAGAATATCTCCTTCTCCATCCCAATTAACCAGTTGACAGTGGTGACCGGGGTTAGCGGGTCGGGAAAATCATCTCTCGCGTTCGACACCATTTACGCCGAGGGTCAGCGCCGTTACGTCGAGTCGCTGTCAGCCTACGCGCGCCAGTTTCTCGAGCGGATGGACAAGCCCGACGTGGATGAAGTGCGCGGCATTGCGCCGGCCATCGCAATTCGCCAGAAGAACTCGACGCGGAACCCGCGCTCAACTGTCGGCACGCAGACGGAGGTTTTTGACTACCTGCGCTTACTCTACGCCCGGGTGGGAATAACCTACTGCCGCGTTTGCGGTCGCGTCGTCTACAAGGATTCACCGGAATCGGTCGCAGACGAAATCCTGCGGACTCTTCCCGAGGGGACTCGCTTCTATGTTTTGTTTCCGGCTGCTGCCGGACTGGCTGGGGCCAGTGACACCGGGACACTGAGACGCGGAGAGCCGGAGAAGGAACGCAAGAAGTCCCCGCGACCCGGCGTTCCCCCGTCTGCGCGTCAGGCAATTCCAGCGCGCCAAACCACAACCGCCCACATCATGAGCCTGATGCAACGTGGCTTCACCCGTTTGTATTCGGCCGGGCAAACTATCGATCTTCATTCACCTGACGATTACCAACTCGACACTTTCGCCGACGTCTTCGTGATGATCGATCGACTCGTCGCCCATCCTGACGTGCGCCAGCGGCTGGTGGATTCTCTGGAGATTTGTTTTCAGGAAGGTCATGGCTCGGCTAACATTGAAACCGCTGAAGCCGAGCCCACGCGCCTTAAGTTTTCGGATCGGTTTGAATGCAAGTATGACGGAACGGTTTATGCCCAACCCGAGCCGCGGCTGTTCAGTTTCAACAACCCTTACGGCGCCTGTCCCACTTGTCAGGGTTTTGGCAACACCATCGGGCTCGATCTCGATCTGGTTATTCCTAATCCCGGATTGAGTCTGAAGGAAGGCGCCATTGAACCGTGGACCAAGCCGCAACATGAATGGGCGCTGGACGAGCTGAAACAGTTTTGCAAGTCTGAAAAGATTTCCATGACTGTTCCCTTCGCGCAACTCGCACGCGCCGAACAGCGGGCGATTATTTCCGGTAAGAAAGATTGGGGTGGCATACGCGGTTTCTTCGACTGGCTTGAAACCAAGAAATACAAACTTCATGTGCGCGTTTTTCTTTCGAAGTATCGCGGCTACACGCTGTGCCCCGATTGCGGCGGTGGGCGCCTCAGACAGGAAGCCCGCGATGTAAAAGTCGGCGGCGCGACGCTGCCTGAAGTTTGCGCGCTATCGATCAAGGATGCGGCGGTCTTCTTTGATTCACTGAAACTCTCGACCGAGCAGAGCGCCATCTCTGAGCGCATCTTGTTCGAGATTCGGCGCCGTCTGCGTTTCCTGGTGGAAGTTGGCTTGGACTACCTGACGCTGGATCGACTCGCTTCAACTTTGTCGGGTGGCGAGGCACAACGCATACAGCTCGCCACAAACCTGGGTTCTTCGTTGGTCGGCGCGCTTTACGTGCTGGATGAGCCATCGATTGGCTTGCACCCGCGCGACAATGATCGCCTGATTAGTTTGTTACACAACCTGCGCGATATTGGCAACACGGTCCTCGTGGTAGAACACGACGAGGACATGATGCGGGCTGCTGATCATATTCTTGACATCGGCCCTTCAGCCGGCGAACTTGGCGGACGAGTCATCTACGAAGGCGATTTCGCAGGCTTGTTGCTGGATGAAGATTCACTGACGGCGCGTTACCTGCGCGGCGAGTCTGAGATCAAGGAACCGAAGCAGCGTCGCGCCGCGCAGAAGCGGCGTCTCACATTGCGCGGCGCCTCGGAACACAATCTACAGAACATCGACCTGGAATTTCCGCTGGACATGCTGGTGTGCGTTACCGGCGTGAGTGGCTCAGGGAAGTCTACGCTGATTCACGATTGCATCTACGCGGGTTTGAAAAAACAAAAGGGCGACTGGCAGGGCCACGTGGGAGCGTTTTCGCAGTTGGAAGGCGCGGAATTGATCGACGATGTGATTTTGGTTGACCAGTCGCCGATTGGTCGAACCCCACGGTCAAATCCGGTTACCTACATCAAGGTTTACGATGGCATTCGTGAAGTGTTTTCGTTGACGCGGGAAGCGCAGGCCCGCGGTTTCGATCCCTCGCGCTTCTCTTTCAACCTGCCGGGTGGCCGTTGCGACGTTTGCCAGGGCGATGGCACGGTCACAGTTGAGATGCAGTTTCTTGCCGATGTTGAGCTCGTTTGCGAAGAATGCAAAGGCACGCGTTTCAAGCAGCAGATTCTTGACGTGCGCTATCGCGGTAAGAACGTGCACGAAGTTTTGAATATGACAGTGCGCGAGGCGATAACCTTCTTCCGCGAAGTGCCGAAGATAACTAACCGGCTGCGCGTACTCGATGAGGTCGGCCTTGGTTACCTGCGTCTGGGACAATCAGCGACAACTCTCTCGGGCGGCGAAGCGCAACGAATAAAACTCGCGGCCCAGCTCTCAAAACGGACCGGCGCCAAGACACTCTACATCTTCGATGAACCCACCACGGGTCTGCACTTCGACGATATCAACAAGTTACTGACGGCTTTTAGGGCGTTGATTGCGGCGGGTGGCTCACTACTCGTTATTGAACATAACCTGGATGTAATTAAGACTGCCGACTACGTTATCGACCTGGGCCCAGAGGGTGGCGATGCGGGTGGACAGGTGGTGGCAACCGGCACACCCGAACGGATCATGAAGTCACGATCGTCTTACACCGGCAGATATTTGAAGGCCCATTTGGCGAAACTAAACGGACACGCGTGACAAGAAATCCCGTCTGAAACTACCATTCGTTCCATGACGGCCTCCGAAGACGAGCTACCGACCGATAGGGGGCCTGCTGCCCCGCGGGTGACTCGCAAGCGCCGCTTCTTTTACGTCTCATTCATCTATCTCCTCTTTCTCCTGTTGCTGCTTGCTGTTGAGATCGGCACTCGCCTAACGTTGCCGCACATTTCCAGTCTCGATCTGTTCGTCGTTACCTCTCAGCAAAAGGCGCAGGTTGCAGATGCCAAACAATCAGGCATCTTCGAAGGCGACCCGCTGCTGCTTTGGCGACTCAAGCCCAATCTCGATCACGCGGTTTGGGACTTCACTGTCCTCTCGACTAATTCAGCACATCTGCGCGCGGAAACTTCAACCACCCAACTCCGACCGAAGCAGGCTAAGGCGATCCGCGTCTTATGTTTGGGCGACTCCGTCACGTTTGGTTATCGCGTCCCCACAGTCTGGCCTGACAAACCGACCGAGTATGATCCCGAGTGGCTTCCCTTTCCGATGCTGCTCGAGAAACAGCTGCGCGCAGCCAATTCTGCTAAAGAGATTGATGTAGTTACGATGGCGGTGCCGGGTTATACGAGTTCGCAAGGACTTGCGTGGCTAGAACGTGATATCGACGAGTTGCAGCCGGATCTGCTGATCGCAAGCTTCGGTTGGAACGATGCCAGCCTGAGTGATGTGCCGGATCGCGCGGCCTTCAAGACTGGTTGGTATGCGGTTGCGGTGCGGCGCTTGATCGATTCCAGCCAGGCCTTTGCCCACGCAACTCACTGGCTCCGCATCAGGCAGGCCGCACAAGACAAGGCCAATCGTGCGGCGAATGCACCGCTGAAGCGTCCGGTTTCGCGCGTTTCCCAGAGTGAGTATTTAACCAACATGCTCGCGATCGCGGATCTTGGTCGTGAGCGGGGCGCGGCAGTGATTGTGATTGGCGCACCTTATCGCGACCGTTCTCCGGAAGCTCCTGAGGCCGATTTGATGCTGCAATACCGCAATGCTCTGGGAGCAGCAATGAGACAACGTGGCATTCCGTTTCTTGAAGTTCGGGAATTGACGGAGCAAGCCTATCCATCCAACGAAGGTTGGTTTGGCGAGCGGATCCACCCAAATCATATGGGACACCGCCTGCTGGCTTCAGAGCTGTTGAAGTTGATTGGTTCTCAAAGACTGCTCAGTGAATTGGACGTACCAACGTTCATACCTTAAATCGACGTGCTGTATATTGTGCCCGGAGGAAACTTAAACGTAATGAGTTTGAAACAACAGATTATTTCCGATCTAACTGCGTCGATGAAGGCACAGGACGCGCCGCGCACCTCGACGTTGCGCATGGTGAAGGCGGCAGTCATGAATCGTGAGATTGAAAAGGGCGGCGAAATGGATGACGAGGAAATGATGAAGCTGCTGCGCACCCTCGTCAAACAACGGCGCGATTCAGTTGAGCAATTTGAAAAGGGTGGACGACAGGACCTTGCCGACAAGGAAAAAACGGAAATCGAGGTGATCGAAGTTTATTTGCCACAGGCAGCTTCCCGCGAAGAGATCGAAGCAGCGGTGGCTGCGGCTATTGCTGAGACCGGCGCCAGTGCAATGAAAGACATGGGCAAGGTCATGAAAAGCGCGCAAGCCGCGCTGTCCGGCAAAAACGCAGATGGGCGCACGCTGAGCGAGATCGTGAAAGCGAAACTAGAGGTAAGCTAACTTCAGTTTATCGTTGCGGTAGAGGTCAACGACAAACTGAAGCTTGCCGACTTTAGACGCAGCCGTGGCTTACTTATAAGTAATGGTGATCGTCGGCTGATGCGTCGGGTCGAAGTTGTTATTAGCTAACTGCCCGCCATAACTGTCTTTAACCACAACCCGGGTTATGTGCTTGGTAATAACCTTGTGCTTCGGTTTGGTCTTGCCGACTGTGTTATCGCCGAAGCAGTCCAGTCCTTGATTCTTGCCGCAATCGATCTCCAAAGAACCGCCCTTGATGATGATGTCGTCGTCGGCTGGTGCCGTCTGAGGCTCAGGACGATTGATCAGGGCAACTACGCCGAGGGCCATCACAAAAATAGCCGCGATGGCAATTATTAGTAACCGTAATTTACGCATAGTATCTCTCCTTAGGGGTTAAAACCTGATTGATGCAGGACAGACCTCCTGGTCGGTCCGGGTTCTGGGTATTCAAGTGTTGACAAGCAGGAATGCCCGTCCTACACGGAGCTGGTAAGTTGTTCAAGCTGTCTTCGGAATCGCTGGATATCCGGTCGACTTAGGTACGATTTGTAATTCTCGCTACCCCAGCGCTGTTCGAGTTTGGAAAACGTGTCGCTTGCTCGCATAGCATACTCGCGGGCGGGGCTTTTGTCGCCTAAGTTTTGACTAGCCTGCGCTGCGATTAACAGGGCCTGCCAAGCGGATGCAGGTTGCTCCAGACGCGCGAATACTTCTTCAGCCTGTTGCGCGTTGCTCAACGCCGCCCGGGAATCACCGGCGATTAACAAGGCTGCTGCGAATGCTAATTGCGCTGTTGCCAGTTGCGCCGGATCGTTGAGTTGCCGGGCCAATTCTACCGCGTCGCCGGTCGCCTGCTTTCCTGGCGCCTTGGCGCCGCTGTATGACTGTGACAACCCAATCACTATCTTCGCGGCGGCGGCGGTACTTCTAAACTCTGTTCCGGCCGCGTCGACCGCTCGCGCCGCAGTGCTCCGGGCATCCGGGAAGTTGTCTTGCATCAAAGCAATCTCAGCGAACGCGAGCTGGCCCTCGACCTGGAGTCTCTTCAACTCACTACCAGGCTTATTTGCGATAGCTGCTGCTTGATCCAATAGAGCTTTGGCCTCATTAAACCTACCGAGTCTGGCGAGAATTGTACCGCGACTCAAGAGGTTGTAACCCATACTGCGTTGGATCCCCTGAGAACTGTAAAGCGAGTAGGCCTGATTCAAATGATCGAGAGCCTCAGTAAGTTTTTCTTCACGACTCAGCGATGAACCGCGCTCTGCATGCGCGAGCGCAAGCAGCGACGGGTCGTTCAGTTCCTGCGCCAGCCGCAATAGTTCTTCCTGGCTCTTGTCTGCCGCGGCGTAGTCCCCTTTTTGCAGATTCACGCGAGCGAGCAGAGCCAGGCAGGAAAACGCCTCCGAGCGATAGCCGCCCTGCTGATAAAACGCGAGCGCCGGCTCGATATATTGCACTGCCTCGTCAGGCCTGTTTTGCTGTTGTCGCAGACTCGCCATTGATACTCGCGCCCGCGCCTGATTTCGTTTCGCCTTGGATCGCTCGGCGGCGGCCAACGCTTGCTCCAGGTATTTTTCAGCTTCCGCCTGCTGCCCGCGCACAAAAAACGAGTTGCCGAGGTCGACCAGGCCACGCGTGCTGAGATTTTCCATGCCGCTTTTCTGCGCCAGCTCGACCGCTTGTTGAGCATACTCGGTTGAGTGGGTAGCTTCACCCGCATCAAATGCGACGCTGCACAATTGCAACAGGGTCTTAATAGTCTGCGACTTGTTGTCGTTTGCTTTCGCCAGCGTGAGGGCCTGTTCCAATTCAGCCTTGGCTTCGGGAAGCTTGTTTCGTTTGTTGAAGAGCGTGCCGCGTTGAAAGACTACTTCCGCTCTCCCCTCCAGGTTGCCGAGGGCTTGATAGATCGACTCCGCTTGTTGGAACGACTGCAAAGCTGTGGGTAGATCGCCTTGTTGTCCATACAGAATCCCCAAGTGGAGGTAGGCTGTCGCATATTGAGAGTTTTGCGCAGTCGCGTCTTTGTAACTTTGGATGGCGTCTTTGAGGTCGTTGTTGTTCTCGTATGACCGGCCCAGGTCGACTAGAGCAAATGCTTTCTCGCTGTCGGAAACTTCTTTAACAATTTGCTTGTAGAGTTCGGTTGCTTTTGCCGAATCCTGCCGCGCCGTGGCTGTAATCGCATCAAGATAGAGGAGGTCGACTTTTGGCAGGGTAACGCGATCGGCAGCGCTCACTCGCAGCAGTTCATCCTTGGCCTGATCAACGTAATCCAGTTCGACCAGCGCCTCGGCCAGGCGGGCATGCGCCAACATGTAGCCGTCATCCGCTGAGATGGCTCGCTGCAAAGCCTGGCTGGCCTGATAAAACGCGCCGTCTCGCAACGCGCTGGTTCCGATGTCGTACCAGCGCTGAGCTCCAGCTGGTGGCGTATGCGGCCGCGGCCGCGCAAATCTGAGAGCTACCACTCCCCCTACGATTAACACGGCGACGCCAACAAGAATATAAGAGATCGGGATCCGCGGTCGCTGGAGAATCTGGGAAAGGTTACTAAGGGTTCGACTATGACTGGTTAACGAAGACCCTGAAGTACGCCGGATTAAAGTCTGCCCCGACCCTTCCTCAAGCCGGTCCTTAACGGCGTTGAGATCAGCTATCAGCTCCCCGGCAGATTGGTAACGTTTGGCGGGTTTCTTCGCAAGCGCCTTTAAAGTGATGAAGTCGAGCTCGCGCGGCACGAGACTGTTGTGCTTTGAGGGCGGAGGTGGTTCAACGTGCAGCACGTTCGCTGCGATTTCAATAAAGCTGTGGCCGGTGAAAGGTGTACGCCCGGAAATAGCTTCGTAAAGTAGCGTGCCCAGTGCAAAGAGGTCGCTTCGTCCGTCGACCGCGCCACCCGTCGCTTGTTCCGGAGAGAGATAAGCCGGCGTTCCAAGTACAACACCGCTGCGCGTTTCGGTAGAGAGGAGCGTCTGTGCTTCCGGTTCTGAGCTGGGCGCGGTATCCCTATTGAGTTGTTTGGCGAGCCCAAAGTCGAGCACCTTAACCTGGCCATTGTCGTCAATGATAATGTTTGACGGCTTGATGTCGCGGTGAATAACGCCGCGAGCATGCGCCTCGACGAGGGCCGTCGCTACTTCGATCACTATGGCGACGGCGCGCTGGAGGTTGAGTTCGCCCTTGAGCATCAGTTCACTTAGAGGTCTCCCCCTGGCGAGTTCCATTACCAAAAAGGGACGGCCTTCGTCTGTTTCACCATAGTCAAAGAGCGTTGCGATACCGGGATGGCTCAACTCAGAAACGGCGCGCGCTTCGCGCAGGAAACGAGCGCGATAATCATGCGAATCAGAACCGAGCGAAGGAAACTTGATCGCCACTCGCCGACCCAGATGAGTGTCTTCAGCCAGGTAAACGGTGCCCATGCCGCCCTCACCGAGTGGCTCGAGAATTCTGTAATGTGAAACCGTTTGCCCGATCATTGGCGGAATGCTGCAACCAACGGTTGCGCGGTCGCCTCTTGCAAAATGGCGGGAACCCTAACCAGGAAGCTTCAGGACGCAGACCCATTGCTGTACGCGCGAATACTACTTCAGTGCAAGAGCCTTTTCAATGATTTCGTAAGTTATGGGTAATTCGGGTGGCGAGAATGGCGGGTGGGGGATTGTTAAGCGCTTCGAACACTGCGAAATTATCCCAGCGGTTAATCAAGCCTTTTCCAGTCGAGTCGCTATATAAACCCGCGCCGGTTGCCGATGCGAGTTCTGGTCGGTTAGCCTGGTAAACAAGCGTGTTATCAATATAGAGTTCAAGATACCCGGAACTGAGTGTAACCGCTCTCAAGGTAGTCCATTCAGGCGGAATGCCGACATCATTGGCCAGATCAACTCGATTGCCATTTTGGTAATAACCGACGTGAAGAATCTTGCTCAGCGAGTCATTAATCGAGTCAGTCGTATAAGCAAAGAAGAAGTTGGCCGCATCAACGACCCGGAAACTTACACCGGTATGGATGCCACTGCCCCAACGTCCTTTGTACCGGTTAACGCGAACCTCAACATTGCCATCAGCTGAGCCGGTCTGGACCCACGCGACTGCACTTGAATTTCCCAACAGCACGGCGCGAGCATTCAGAATCCCAAAGGGCTGTAGGCTGCCGGAGGCTTGATTAGTCTGCCACGGTTGTGGGCCTGCTGAGCCGCTTTCGGTTGAACCTAAACCACCGTTGCTGCCGAAGACGTAAGTTGAATTGGGTCGTGAAAATGAATCGAACACTAAAACTTGATCGGGTGGGGTGACAGCTGTTGGCGCGTTTACCGGTTGCGGGGCAACTCCTGTCGCAAAATTTGGCGCGGATGGGTCAAGCACAAACTGCGGAGGAGGACACGCCCCACAGTCAAAAATAATCCCAGCGGTGGTACCGCGCGGAATACCTTCATGAGCGCTGCCGTTGTAACCGTTGGAAAGATCCGCGACGCTTGTTCCTACACGAAAATAATAACTCAACAAGTTGCCGCCTAATCCGAAAACAGTTTGCGGCGCAAAGGATGTCTCAACTCCGCCGGGTGATCCTTCGCGAGGGTTTACGTCCTCGAAGCCTCGGACCTGCGCAATGCGACCATCAAAATTGCTGTGATCTGAGCCACCAATCAAGAGCCGTCCGCCGCCGCCTCCCGGACCGGGTGTGCGGCGTGGGCCTTGGAATGATGTCTTACCGACCGGAACCCCGTTGTAGTAAGTGATGATGCTTCGCCCATCCCAGCCCACGGCCATGTGGGCCCACTCACCAATGGCGGGACCCACGTCGCTGCCAAAGTAGTTATCAAACTTGACGCCGTTGAAGATATTGCCAAGCAGTTCATAACGGCCCGGCTCACTCGTATTGAAACTTCCGACGCCAAATAGCAGAGCGTGGGCGCCACCATAGCCATCCGATAACACGTACGTGCCCCCTGCGTTCGGACCCGGCGTCGCCCAGAACTCCCAGTAAAAATGGCCGAGGTTCAGACCCTCCCCCCAGAAGTTTCCGTAGTCTACGCTCTTCGGCGTGCCGTCATACTCAAGCACGTATTCGGGACTAGGAAACGCGCCAAACGTACCGGTGAAATCCGCGGTGCGGGCGCCGTCCAAATGATCGAATTGTGCGGAGGCTGGAAGAAAGGTGTACCACTGCTGAGGGATTGACGGCGTCACCGTGTAGTCTCCTCTGGCAGTCGCTGTCAACGAGTAGCTCCCATCCGCAGCAGTTGTGGTTGTGCCACTTTCTGACCCACTCAAATTTACCCGAATACCAAAGACGCCATTCCCAGACTGGTCCCGAACCTTACCGCTGAGAACAAGACGGCGCAGACCGGTAAAATCAAACGTCTGATTACGATCCAAATCAATAAAGTCCTGCGATGTGAAGACGTAAGCCGCGGTTGATTCGGGTGTGATACGGAAATTGTTTGCCGCTGCCAAGCTCGCAAACTCATAGTGACCATTTTGGTCAGTAACGAAAGTCATTGGCCCGTTAAGGCTCGCGCCCACCAAACGAACGGTCATCCCAGCCAGGCCATTGCCGTTTTCGTCGATGAGTCTTCCAGTGATCAGGTAGCTTTGCCGCGTGCCGAAAAAGTAGCGGTTGATCTGGTCCGAGGTAAGATCGGTTACCACGCGGTTGAATGGGTCGAAGGCGTAATAGCGAGCCGAGGGAGTGAATGTGTAGTTACCCCCCGCCGGCAAACTAATTGAATAACGCCCGTTGGCATCGGTGGTGAATGACGTGTTTTTTGAACCGCTGACTGGAACCTCAAGAAAACTTGCCGGGCCCGCACCCAGGGTCAGCCACCCGCTGACCGTGTAGTTTCGAAGCGTGCCGCCGAAGTTGACCGTCTGGTTCATGCTCAAATCTTTATAGCTCTGTGGTGTGGTGAAGCTGTAGTAGGCGTTTGTAAGAGGCGTGACTGTGTAGTCGAAGCCTGCGGGAACGGCCGTAAGTTGATAGTTGCCCCTGTCGTCAGAGACAGTGCTGGCCTGCCTTGCGCCCGTTAAGTTGACGGTTATCCCCGAGAGTTCTTTGCCGCTTTCGTTTCCTACCTTGCCGCTAATTGTAAACGTGTGTCGTGTCCCGCTGAGGTTGCAATTGAGCCGGTCAGAGGTGAGGTCCGTGACGACGAAGTTGGCGGGAGAGAAGTCAAAATGAGTAAGCGAAGGAGTGATCGTAAAGTTACTCCCTGCCGGTAAACTAATTGAATACTCGCCGTTTGAATTTGTGGTGACGGTTCCTGTTTGCGACCCGCTAAACGGAATTATCACGCCAGCCGCGGCATCGGGTCCCGCGGTCACCCGCCCGCTGACTGTGTAATAACGCAATTTGCCGGCGAAGTTAGCCGTCTGATTCAGATGCAAATTGGGAAAGAGTTGCCGGGCGAAGCTGTAGTAGGGCGTGGCGGTCGGCGTGATTGTGTAATCCCCAACCAGCGTGACCGTAAACAAATAGAACCCCCCGGCACCGGTCAGCACTGTTGCTGTTTGCGCGCCGCTAAGCGTTAGTGAGACCCCGCTCAGTCCCTGCCCGCCGCTATCTGTTAGTTGACCACTAATCGTGTAAGGTGGAGCAGGCGTTGGAACCGCATCGGTGTCGTCTAACAGCCCACCGCCAATGTGGCCGATGGCAATGCGCACGCGATTACTTGCCAAGCTTTGATAAGAAACCCGGACCAGTACGTCGCCGACATCTCCCAGATCGTCATTCAACTTGAGAACTACCGCGCTCAACCACTCGTAAGATGGCACGGGCCGAATGGATTCAACCGCCAGGGCGTAATGTCGATGCGTCGCATCCTCGGCGTCTGCCGAAACCACTGACAAGCCTTCACCGGGTTGTAAGTTGAGGTTCATTGCGAAGACCATGACGCGCGTTCGCTGACCTGAGGCGGCAAATCGAGAGGTGAGAGGAAACGGCTCCGGCGTCAGCATCAGCGAATCCACTGCTATAGCGCGGGTCGACGTGGATTGGCTGACAAGAACTGGCGGACCGCTTTGCGCCTCAATCGGGGCCGCAGTGGCACCATAAAGCAATAATGCGATGGTAATCAGGATCGGGCGAACAGCGCCCAACGCAACGGGCAGAGCTCGCGGAGAGGGTAAAGACTCAGACCACTTAAGCCACTTTGGGGCAGTGGCAATGGGGGACTGGGAGTTTCTCACTATGGGGGTTCCGTTTGAAACTATTGACCTCCGATGAGGCCGGCCAGGACCGAACGTCTACAAGGGCGAATACTACGTTAGCCTGGCTGTATTTTCAAAGTATTCGGCCTGGGGTTTCCCCCCGGCCTTTCGGCGCCGCAGGTAAGGTTTTAAGGACAAAAAGCTGCTTTCCCCGCTGGTTGCTAATGCCCTTACCTTTACGTATAATTCACGACTTGCTCGAAGCGCGGAGTTGTCGTCCGGTGGGTTCGCGCCCACTTTTTCTTTTGCGTGAGTGATTTTTCGGAGGCTGTGGATGGGGTCGAGTTCGGTGGAGGAGCGCGTGCGGGCAATCGCTGAACGCACTGCCAGCGACCATGGACTGGAACTAGTTCACGCCGAAGTGGCCGGGCCGGACAACAAGCCAATCGTCCGCGTTTTCATTGATAAGCCAAACGGTGTAACTCATCAGGATTGCGCGGAAGTGAGCTTGCACATTGGCACCGTCCTCGATGTAGAGGACTTCATTCACGCGTCCTACACGCTGGAAGTATCGTCCCCGGGGATCGAACGAGGGCTTTACAAGCTTCAGGATTACGAGCGTTTTGCGGGCAGTCTGGCGAAGTTGAAAACCCGCAAGGCCATCAATGGGCAGCGGAATTTTCGCGGCCGCTTGGCAGGAACCGACGGCGCAGACGTGCTGATTGACGACCGGACCAGTGGGCGAGTGACGATTGCCTTTGAGGTGATCGGTAAGGCCAACCTGGAAATGGACGTGAACGCGGAGTTTAAGCGAGCGCAGGGGCTGGGCCAATAGCGCAAACTGTTAGTTTGCGAGGCGGATTTGGAAATGCGGAGCGACGCAAACAACAGTTTGCGTTACATCAGGAAAGTTACAACTGAATAACAATTGAATAGGCTCAGCGACGCGCAGTCAGTAATGGCGTCGAGCCACCGGAGAAAAGAAGTTTCATGAGTTCATCTATCGCACAAAACATCGAAGCGCTTTGCCAGGAACAAGGAATTGAGCGCGATCTCGTTATCGACGCCATGAAGGAAGCTGTGCGGGCGGCCGCCAAGAAGCAGTTTCGCTCCGGTGAAGACATTCAGGTCGATTGGAATCCTGAAACCGGCATTGAGCTCTCAGCCACGAAAGTCGTGGTTGATGAAGTGGCCAACGCCGCCACGGAGCTATCGATAGATGAAGCTCGCGAACTAGCAGGTGAAGAAGTGGAATTAGGCGACGCGCTGTTGCTGCCGCTGCCGATGGAAGAGTTGGGCCGCATTGCTGCGCAAACTGCCAAGCAGATCCTGTTTCAAAAAGTCCGTGACGCTGTTCGCAGTAACGTCTACGAACAATACATCGACAAGATCGGCGACCTGGTCAATGGTTATGTAAAGCGCTTTGAGCGCGGCAACATCATTGTAGACCTCGGCAACCTCGAAGCTATTCTGCCCCGCTCGCAGCAGTCGCGCGGCGAACAGTGGAATCAGGGCGAACGTATTCGCGTGGTAATCAACAGTGTTTCCAAGGAGTCTAAGGGTCCCCAGGTTGAAGTTTCGCGAACGTCACCAGAGTTGCTGCTGCGATTATTTGAGATGGAAGTGCCGGAAATCTACGACGGCACGGTAGTAATCAAGTCTGCCGTGCGCGAACCCGGCGAGCGCGCGAAGATTGCCGTCACCTCGAATGAGCGCGACGTTGATCCGGTCGGTGCCTGCGTCGGTATGAAGGGATCGCGCGTGCAGGCGATCATCCGCGAACTGCGCGGCGAAAAGATCGACATCATCGAGTGGTCCGACGAGCCTTCGGTGTTTGCGGCCAATGCACTTTCCCCTGCGAAAGTTAATAAGGTTCGCATTACCGACATCGACAATCGGCAAATGGAAGTGTTCGTCAACGAAGACCAGTTATCGCTGGCGATCGGCAAGCGCGGTCAAAACGTGCGCCTCGCCACCAAGCTGGTTGGCTGGAACATCGACATTCGCAGCGAAGAAGAAATCAAGCGCGAGGTCACGGAACAGATGGGCGCGCTAATCGCGTCAGGTGCATCGGTGCCGCTGTCGGTAATTGAAGGTCTGACTGCGCAGCAAACAGATACCCTGGCCGAACATGGCATCAATGATATCGATGCGCTTACGCAAACTTCGATTGACGATCTGGTTGAGTTTCTCGATCTGAGTTTGGACGAAGCGGAAAAGATCCTTGACGCAGCCAAGGAAGTAGTTGCCATGCGCGACCGTTCGCTGCAAGGGGAAGCTGAAGGCGAAGCCGAGGGCGTTGAAGTCGCTGCGGAAGAAGAACCACTCGCTGCCGGTGAAGCTGAATCGTCTGACGACGCGACGGCTGCTGGTTATGACGAAGCAGTAGGCGCCGGCGTGCCCTTTAGCGCTGAGTCAGAAATATTGGCGCAGGAATCGGCGGATCCGGTGGCCCTTACAGAGGTCGAACAGTTAAGCGAAGAAGAACTGATGCTTCAGGATTCCAGTCGAGACTTGCGTCCGGATGCGATCGTGCCTGCTCCTGACACTTCGGCTGCGGAAGTTGCAGCCGCCGAAAGTCTGGAAGAGTTGGGCAGTTCCGAAGAAGAAACCCTAACATTTGCTCCCGCAGTAGAGGAAGATACCGCATCAAGCGAGAGCACAGACGAAGAGAAGCAGGATGCTTCCCCAGATGCGGAAAATTAGTTTCAGCTCAGGCGCCGGTTGGTCCGGCTGTTTGTGTTGCTCGCTCTCCCGCCACTGCTACGCGTTGCGCTTCTGAGGCACGCTTCAAGTGGTTAAGAGCGAGAGTTCTTTCAACCACTTGAAGAAGCCAGACGCGCGAGCGTCTGAAAAGGAGTGCATGACCGTAACCTCTAAGATTCGAATTTACGATCTCGCCAAAGAGCTCAAGCTCGACACCAAGCGCCTGATTGAAGAAGTGCGCCGCGAAGGCGTAGACGTTAACGTCCCGTCCAATTCCGTTTCCAAGGAGTTGGCCGAGAAGATTCGCAACAAGTACTTCCCCAAGAAAGAGACTGCGGTCAAGCGTGGCGTGCGCGTCGTCAAACGTGCCGAACGAGCGGTGGAAGAACCACCGGCAGTTGAAGCTGCTGAAGTTGAGGCTGAACCAGCGCCCACCGCCGAAGCTGCTCCCGAAGCGTCACAACCGGAAGTCGCCGTGCCGACTCCCGCACCGGATGCCGCCAAACCAGCCACCACCGCGAAACTACTCCGGAAGCTCGCGCCCGCCGCTCCGGTTGAACAACCCGCCGGGGCCGTAGCTGCACCAACAATCGAAACCGCGGAAGCGACTGCAGACATCGTCGAAGACATAGAAGAGTCAGATGAGTCTGAGGCAAAGGTAACAGCGCCGGCTGGAACTGTACCGCCTTCGCGTCAGGTAAGAGTTTTGCGCCCCACCGTGGCTGCGCTTAACGCCGGCATTCGTCTCGGCGACCGCGCGCCTTCACCAATTGTTCCCCCTACGGTAACCCCTCGTGATCGTGCCGATCGCGCTACGCGCGTTCGGGAACGAACGCCGCTGGCAAAGACTGAACGCCTGGGCACACCGGGAGAGACTGCGACTCCACAAACGACTTACATCCCACCGCCCGACGCTGGCCGGCGCCGCTCGCGCCGCACACCCACACGCGGCGGACGGAAGATCGACGGCAAGGGCGGACGGTTTGATAAGGGGGATTTTATTCCTCCTCCCAGAGCGCTTTCTCTTGAAGATCGCATCGCCGGCAGAATGGAATCGCCCTCGGTCCCGGGAGAGATAAAGCCGGTCCGCATTGTTGAAGGTTCAACGGTGAAGGAATTCGCGGAGAAGCTGGGGATCAAACCCAAAGATATCGTGAGCCTGCTGCTGCAACGCGGTGTCTTCGCGACCATCAATCAACCTCTTAACGACGACGTCGCAATCGAACTCGGCAAGCGCTTCGGTTATGACGTCACCTTCGTTCCCTTTGAGGAGATGGTCGCCGAAGAGGAATTTGAAGATCTGATCGCCACCGACGCTGATGATGTGGAATTGCCACGCGCTCCAGTCGTAACCGTAATGGGTCACGTCGATCACGGCAAGACTTCCCTGCTGGACGCCATTCGCGCAACCGAAGTTGCAGCCGGTGAGGCCGGCGGCATAACACAGCATATCGGCGCTTATAGCGTACAGGTCGCGAGCCCGGATCATGCCGGCGAAACACGCCGCGTAGTCTTTCTCGATACACCTGGCCACGAAGCCTTCACGCTAATGCGCGCGCGCGGCGCGAAAGCAACCGACGTTGTGGTGTTGGTGGTAGCCGCAGACGATGGCGTGATGCCGCAAACAATCGAGGCGATTGAACACTCGCGCGCTGCCGGCGTGCCGATTGTCGTCGCCATCAACAAGATCGATAAGCCGGATGCGAATCCGGACCGCGTCAGGCAGGAGCTGGCTACCCAAGGACTCAATCCGGTTGAGTGGGGCGGCGAAACTGAAATGGTCCAGGTCTCAGCGAAGAAACGCGAGAACCTCGAAACACTGCTTGAAACTATCCTGCTTACGTCAGACATTCTTAATCTGCGTGCCAGCCCCACCCGCCTCGCGTCGGGCGTTGTGTTGGAAGCAAAACTCGATCGCGGGCGCGGCTCCGTGGCCACCGTACTGGTTCAACAGGGCACCTTGCATGTTCACGAACCTTTTATCGTCGGTCAGATTTTTGGCAAAGTGCGCGCGATGTTCAACGATAAGGGTGAGGCGATTACCGAAGCCGGGCCGGCAACCCCTGTTGAAGTGCTCGGACTGCAGGGCGTACCGCAGGCAGGCGATGGTTTCCAGGTAGTTGCAGACATTGCGCGCGCGCAGCAGATCTCCGGACACCGGCAGATGCTGAGCCGTCAGGCGACGTTGCTGCAAACTACGAAGCGCGGCATCGAAGCCCTCGGCGAAAGCGAAGTCAAGGAACTCCTGGTTGTTATCAAAGCTGACGTGCAGGGTTCAGTTGAGGTTCTCAAGTCTACTTTGCAGAAGCTTTCAACCGAACGCGTGAAGGTTAAAGTTATTCGTTCGGGAGTCGGCACCATTACCGAATCTGATGTGCTGCTGGCCTCGGCCACGCAGGCTGGTTCGGCAGCTTCAGCCGTAGTCGTAATTGGCTTCAACGTAAGACCCGGATCGCGCGCCGCTGATCTTGCGAAACAGGAAAGCGTCGACATCAGGCTCCATTCGATCATTTACAAGGTTGAGGAAGAAATTCGCGCGGCGATGATCGGCATGCTCGAAGCAATTGAGAAAGAGAAGATCATCGGCAAGGCCGACGTGCGTGAAGTGTTCCGCGTGCCAAAGGCTGGTGTGGTTGGCGGATCGATGGTGGTCGACGGCAACATTAAACGCACTGCGCGGGCCCGCTTAATTCGCGATGGCGTAGTGAGCTGGGAAGGCAACATCACCTCCTTGCGTCGCTTTAAAGATGACGTCTCGGAAGTGCGCGAAGGTTTTGAATGCGGCATCGGCCTGGAAAACTTTAACGACCTCAAGGTCGGAGACCAGATTGAGGCTTATATCGTAGAGAAGGTAGCCGCCACGGAACTGTAGGAGGGATGAGGGCGGAGGGATGAGGGATGAAATCCTCGCGATTTCTTCTATTCATCCTTCATCCCTCCACCCTCATCCCTAAAAGTAATGCGTCGCCCAGAGAGAGTTGCGGACATCATTCGTGAGGAGATTTCCCAGATCGTCGGGTATGAGCTCGAAGACCCGCGGCTGACGATGGTTACAGTGACGGACGTGCGCCTTGCTCCTGATCGTCGAGACGCTCAGGTTTTTGTCACGGTCGCGGGAAATGAAGAAGAACACCGGCTTGCGCTGACGGCCCTGCGGCACGCTGCTCCCTGGGTCCGCAAGCAGCTCAGTCTTTCACTCAACCTGCCGCGCACACCAGAGATTCATTTTGTGAGAGACACAGTCGAAGAACGTGCCGAGCGCGTTGACGGTTTGCTGCAACAGCTCGCGCAGGAACAGGAAGAAGAAGGGATGAAAGATGAAGGATGAAGGATGAAGGCAGGAAAGAGGCCAAAGCCTTTTTCATCCCTCATCCTTCATCCTTCATCCTTGCTTGTCATGCTTAGTCAAGTAGTTGAGTTAATTGAAAACAAGGGGAATTTTGCCGTCACCTCGCACCTGCGACCCGATGGCGACAGTCTCGGTTCTTCACTTGGGCTTTATTGGCTGCTGCGCGCCCTGGGTAAAGATGTCGAAGTCATCATGCGCGATCCGGTGCCGCATACTTATCAGCAGTTGCCGGGCGCTAGCGATGTGAGAGTTACACCGGCTGCAGATCAGTCTTACGACGGTGTCTTCGTTATCGAATGCTCCGACATGGCCCGCCCAGGACTGCAAAGTCTCGAGCAACAATTCGTGGTGAACATCGATCACCACGCCACCACCGCGCTCTTCGGCAAGATCAACTGGATCGACTCCACCGCCTCCGCCTGTGGCGAAATGATCTACAACCTGGCGAAGGCGCTGGGTGTAAGAGTAACCCGGGAAATAGCGGAATGTTGTTACACCGCGCTGATCACCGACACCGGTTCGTTTCATTACTCGAATACAACTGAACGGACCTTCAAAGTAGCTTCCGAGCTTTTGCGCACCGGCGTGAAGCCGGCCAAGACGGCCGAGGCTGTCTTCGCGAGTTATCCCTGGAGCCGAATTCAGTTGATGGGTGCAGTGCTCTCCACAGCCCGGCGCGATGCAACCGGCCGCGTCGCGTTGCTGCGTCACAGTCTGGAGATGCAACACAGTGCCGAGGCTTCGGATGAAGACGCTGATGGCTTCGTTAACTACCCGCTGACGGTCGGTGAAGTTGAGGCGGTCGCTATGCTCAAGGAATGCGAATTGGGCGTGTATCGCACCAGCCTGCGTTCAAAGGGCGAAGTCAACGTCGCGAAAGTCGCTGAAAAGTTTGGCGGTGGCGGACACCGCAACGCGGCCGGCTGCACGCTGCGCGGCACCTGGGAAGAGGCCGAGGAAAAGATTATTGGTCTTTTGCAGGATGCGGTGCAGCGCGCGAACGGAAGCGCGGACATCACCGAAGATGCACTCAACAACGAAGACTAGTTTCGAGTTCCGAGTTTCGAGTTTCAAGTTAAATCCGAACTCGAAACTCGAAACTTGAAACTCGAAACTGCCCTATGTCTTCCAAAGAAAAACAATACAAGTGGCGCCGCGAGGATTACCAGGAAAAGACGCGCGGCCTGTTGATGGTCCACACCGGCAACGGCAAGGGCAAGACAACCTGTGCGCTGGGCCTGATGATGCGCGCCGCGGGTCGAGGCTTGAAGTGTTGCATGATTCAGTTTATGAAATCGCGCACGGACCGCTACGGCGAACACGAGTCAGCAGAAAAACTTGGCATTGAAGTGCATACGATGGGTGACGGGTTTACCTGGGACACCAAAAACCCGGAACAGGATCGTGCTACCGCACGCGCAACCTGGGACCTGTGTGTTGAGAGACTCCGCAGTGGCGACTACGACATGCTCGTCTTCGATGAGCTCGTTTATGTGCTGAGTTATGAACTATTACCGCTCGATGATGTGCTGCGAGAATTTCGCAGCATTCGCGCCTCTCAGCCCGCACTGCACATAGTCGTTACCGGCCGCGATGCTCCTCCGGCGTTGCTTGAAGCCGCCGACCTCGTCACGGAAATGACCGAGATAAAGCACCCCTTCAACGCCGGCATCCGCGCGCAGCAAGGCATCGAGTTCTAGCTATTTGGAGTGCGGTGACCTGTCACCGCTTTCGTATTCGGCGACCTGTCGCCGTCTCCCGTCGAATGCCATTCCACCACCGGCTGCGACAGGTCGCCGCCTACTCAAAGCGCTGACAGGTCAGCGCACTCGAAAGGAGAGCCCCTTTCATCCTTCCTCCTTCATCCCTCATCCTTTTCTATGATAGGCTTTAATCCATACCAAAACTTCAAACTCGACCGTTGAGGACGACGACTTATTTCCCTATGCCCTGGTTTAGCAAAAAGAGTAAGCAAATTGAGGCGGTTCCACCCGAGGAACGCGTAGTAAAGACCGAGAACGTCTTCGTCAAGTGCGACGGCTGCGAGGCACATCTCTACAAACGCGAACTCGAGGAATCGTTCCAGGTTTGTGCCCAATGTGGTTACCATTTTCGCATAGGCGCGCGGGAACGTCTGGCGATGCTCTTCGATGAAGGCAAGTTTGAGCAGCTGGACGACGAAGTTATCTCCATTGACCCGCTCGAGTTCATCGACACCAAGCCTTACCCCGACCGCCTCAAGCAGGCAAAATCCACTTCCGGTCTACCGGAAGCAATCATCAACGCGCGGGGCAAAGTTGGCGATCATCTGGTGCTTGCCGGAGCGATGGACATGTCGTTTATCGGCGGATCGATGGGTTCGGCGGTCGGCGAAAAGGTTACGCGGCTGATCGAGCGAGCCCTGAGAGAACACGGCGCCGTTATCATCTTTGCCACCTCCGGTGGGGCTCGTATGCAAGAGGGCGCACTCTCGCTGATGCAGATGGCCAAGATTTCAGCGGCGCTGGCGGAACTCGACGAAGCGCGACTTCCCTTCATCTCGATACTGACTGATCCCACTACGGGCGGCGTCACCGCCAGCTTTGCGATGCTCGGAGATATTATCATCGCTGAGCCGCACGCCCTCATTGGTTTTGCCGGACCGCGCGTGATCGAACAGACCATCCGGCAAAAACTGCCAAAGGACTTTCAGAAGTCTGAATTTCTGCTCGATCACGGCATGGTCGACGCCATCGTCGATCGTCGCGAGATACGGGCTTACACGATCAAGCTGCTCAACTTCATGCTGAATCCCGAAATCTCCAGCAGCTCCCCGATGGAACGCCTCCGCACTCGCGCATCCTCCGGAAGATAACAAGACCCGCTGCCTCATAACACCAATAGGAAAACAAAGTCGGAACCGGGAGCGGTAGCAATCGGGTAAATTTCGTCGGCACTCACATTTGCTGGACGGACCCGGTCGCTACCGCTCCCGGTTCTGACTTTGTGTTGATGCCCGATGCTCAAATCTGCAACTTGATCCTTTGCCGTTTCTGCCCGCGGGTGATAATGCTATGTCCTCATGAACTTTGCGGAAGCGAACCATTACTTGCTAAGTCTGGGCCACGAGACACTGACCATGAAGCTGGGACTCAGAAGTACAGAGCTCCTGCTCGAGAGTCTCGGTAACCCGCAGGAATCCTATGAGTCAGTACAAATTGCCGGCACTAACGGTAAGGGCTCAACGGCAGTGATGCTCGATTCGATTTGCCGTGCCGCCGGAATTCGCACCGGCCTTTACACGTCGCCGCATCTCGTTTCGCTAACGGAACGAATAAAGATTGACGGCAATGAAATCAACCAGGCTAGCTTCGCGAAAATAGCGAGCGAGGTACGAGTTGCCGCGGAGAATTTAGTAGCGAGTGGAATACTGGAAGCGCCGCCCACTTTCTTTGAACAGGTCACAGCCATCGCTCTGCTGGCTTTCCAGGAGGCAGGTGTTCGGTTGACTATCCTCGAGACCGGATTGGGCGGCCGCCTCGATTCCACCACCGCAGTGCGCGCGAAAACTCTCGCCATCACACCAATCTCGATTGATCATCAGGAGTACCTGGGGAAAACGCTCGCCGAAATCGCCGCTGAAAAAGCCGCCATCATTCGCCCCCAGAGCACGGTGGTTGTTGCCCCGCAAGCGGAAGAGGCGCGTCGCGTAATCCTCGAGTTTTGCAGGGTCAACGACGTCGTTCCGGTTTGGTCGACGGAGAATATTTCCGAGCTTGACTCGCCCCACGGTTATACCTTCCGCACTGAAAAGGAAACCTACGAGCACGTCAGGCCCGGATTGCGCGGCGCTCACCAGTTGCAAAATGCCGCAACGGCAATTGCCCTCGCGGAACAGCTCGCGCTGCAAGGCTTTGCAATCGGCCACAATGAAATCGTCGCGGGCCTGCAAAGGGTGCGTCACCCAGGGCGGCTCGAAGTCTTCGAATACTCCACTGACGCAGTAGGCCGAGTTTCAGTGCTGCTTGATGGCGCACATAATCCAGCCGGCGCCCTCGCACTCCGAGCTTACCTGGATGGCCCGCAAGACTTGAAAGACATTCCCGTCACGATCGTTTTCGGGGCGATGGCGGATAAGCAGCTCGATAAAATGGCCGCGATTCTCTTCCCCGTCGCCGCTCGACTGATACTCACCCAGCCAGCTAATCCTCGCGCCGCCAAAGTTGAGCAACTCGCACAACTGGCAGAGAATTACGCACCTGGAGTTTCCCCTGAATTGATCCCGACGAGCGAAACCGCAATGAGACGTGCACTTTTCGCCGCGGAAGAATCGAGCGGACTAGTTTGTGTTACCGGATCGCTCTATCTGGTAGGAGAAGTGAGACAATGGCTTAACGATCGCTATGGACAAGACGGACATTTCAGCTAAGCCGTGCGCCCGAGTTGCTAACCATTCCGAAAATGAGATCTGTGTATGTATACATCGAGAAACACCCCCGGTCGGATGCCAGAAGTCGTTGCCAGTGAAAACGTCTTTCGGGGACGCGTCATCGAAGTGACTGTCGACACTGTGCGCGAAGGCGATGTTACCTACCAACGCGAAGTGGTACATCACGCGGGCAGCGCCGTCATCGTTCCCGTATTTGACGATGGCACGATTGCGCTCGTCCGCCAGTATCGACATCCGACTGGACGTTACCTTTTGGAAGCTCCCGCGGGTACTCTGAAACGTGGCGAAGCGCCGGAGAAAGGCGCCGCGCGTGAGTTGGAGGAAGAACTCGGTTTAGTGAGTGGTCGTCTGGAAAAGTTATCCGAATTCTTTGTCTCGCCGGGGTTTTGCGAAGAAAAAATGTGGCTCTACCTGGCAACCGACCTGACCGAAACTCAACAGCAGCTAGAGGCCGATGAGATTCTCGATCTCGTTCGAATTCCCTTCTCGCAAGCGTTGGGCATGATTACCACTGGCGAAATTGACGATGCCAAAACGATCATCGGCGTAATGCTGGCCGCGCCGCGCGTCGGTCCGGCAATGTTGGAAGCAACTTATCCGGCAGTTTGAGGCGCGAGTTTCCGATTGACCACCGCAAAGCAAAGTTCATACACTTCAGCGCGTGTCTACAGCAAACGAGGTTTCCATTTCAAACGAAGTTCCAACACGTCTTGGTTCTGAAGAGCCGAGTTTCACCCACCCTGACAAATCACTGATCGATCGCCCAGCTCAAGTTGTCGATCCGAATGATCCCGCCTGGGGAAGCGGGGGCGCCCTGTTACTTTGGATCGCCAGCATCCTGGTGCAGGCCATCATCCCGCTGTTTTTCCTGGTCCCCTTCGCGATGCATCGCGGACTGAACCTGAGTTCGCCTGATTTCACCAGGGGAGCCCTGGAACTTGCGATGACTGATCGCACCGCGATCTTTCTTCAGGTCTTTGCCATTTTGCCGACGCACCTCGTAACCCTGGCGCTGCTGTGGGCCTTGGTAACGCGCTTCGGCAAGCGACCCTTCCTGGCCAGCTTTGGTTGGGGCTGGTCGGGTCGTTTGCGTCTCTGGCAAAGCGTGGGCCTTGGCATCTGTTTATTCATTGCTGCTACAACGCTCGCGAAGTTGCTGGGGGCCGAGAAGCCCACGCAACTGGAACAACTAATAAATAGCTCGATTGCCGCCCGTTATGCGATCGCCGGCCTGGCAGTTTTTACCGCGCCTTTTGTCGAAGAGTTTGTCTACCGCGGTGTAGTCTATTCCGCTCTGCAACGAACTATTGGGGTGAATGGGGCGGTAGTTTTCGTACTGGGGTTATTTACTCTGATTCACGTTCCGCAATACTGGCCAAACCTCGGCGTGATTTCCGCCGTTGCGCTCCTCAGCATTGTCCTGACAGTCGTTCGTGCTTACTCAGGTAAGTTGCTTCCTTGTATCATTATTCATATGGCGTTCAATGGGGTTCAGGCCCTGCTCTTGGTAGCGGAACCCTACGCCCGGCGGCTAGCCCCCGCGGCCGAACCAATCGTCCCTAGCGCCTCAATGATCCTGACCTTGATTCATTACCTTTTCTGACCACCATGAATTGCGAAGTCGTCGTAGTTGGTGGTGGCATTGGTGGGTTGACTGTCGCTGCACTGCTCGCCCAACGCGGAGTTGACGTGTGTTTGTTGGAAAGAGAACCGAAGGTGGGTGGCTGTGCCGCAAGCTTTGAGAAGCTGGGTTACAACTTCGAGCAAGGCTACGGACTTTTCACCGGCTGGCAGACGGGCGAGATTCACGATCGGTTATTCGCGGAGTTACCTGTTGATCCTCCGGAAGTTTGCCGTTGGGAGCCAGGTTATCTAGTCCGCCTTCCCGACCAATCTGAGATCGCGCTGGTTCGCGACACAAACGAATTTGAAGACAGCCTGAACAAGAACTTTCCGGAATGTGCCGACAAGGCCATAGCCTTTTACCGAAAGCTTGAATCAATCGGTCGAGCGTTACGCTCCGCCTTTCAACGAACACCAGATCTGCTGTCGGCTTCCGGGTCGCGCCGCGCGTTGACCCTGGTTCGCGAGGGCCGGATCGCCACGGAAATCCTCAAGTCGCAACAGCAAGCAACTCTTGAGCACCTCAACGGACTCTCGCCACGCTTCCGCCGTTTCATCGACGTGCAGCTGCAAGCGTTCACGCAGGCTACCAGTGCGGACGTGCCTTATCTAAATGCGACGCTCGCGCTGAGTAGACCAAGAGAAGGAATGTTTGCGGTGCGCGGCGGCGGTTCAGGGCTCGCACAGAAGTTGGCCGATTCCATCAAGCGCAGTGGTGGTCGAATTCGCTTGGACAGCCCGGTATTAAGGTTGTCGTATGACTCGACGAACACCGCCGTCGGCGTCGACCTCTTGAGCGGAGAAACGGTGACTGCCTCGAAAGCCATCATCAGCAATCTTACGGTGTGGGACACATACGGAAAACTTGTAGGTCTCAACCGCACGCCGCCTTACATTCGCAAGCAATTGAATGGACTGCGTGGTTGGGGCGCCTATCTGCTTTATCTTTCGCTTGACGAAAGCACCGCGCAACGCCTGAATTCGGAGCACGTGCTGGCGCTAACCGATTGGCAGCATGGAAGGGAGTACCATGCCACCACCAGCCAGTTGCTGTTTGCGGCTGCGCCTGAGTGGGATCCGCGGGCGCCACAAGGCAAACGAGCGGTAACGGTTCACTCCTTCACCGAGGCGGATGAGTGGTTCAGTTTTCATCGGGACGAAACCGAAGCGGAAGAAAAGGATCAGGAAACACTGGAACGGTGCTGGCAGCGGCTACACGCAGCAATGCCGGAATTGGGCAGCAGTATCGAAGTTATTGAAAGTGCCACGCCGCGCGGCTTTTACGATCTGACCCGTCGGAAGCTCGGCATGGTGGGCGGCGTGATTCCTTCAGCCGAAAGCTTTTGGCTCGAGGGGCCCAGCTACGCGACCACCCTGCCCAACCTGTTCATCGTCAGCGATACCGTGTGCCCCGGAGCCATCGAGGGCCTTACCAGTTCAGCGATGCTGCTTGTCAACAGACTCACAGGCCAATAAAATCGGAGATTACCATTAAAAAGCCCTAGACAAGGCTGATTGTCTAGTGTATACATGCAACAGACAATATGTATATCACCATTGACGAGCGAGACAAGCGGCCCCTTTATCAGCAAGTTGTTGATGAAATCAAGGCACTCATTGCTGCCGGCGAATTGCCTGAGGGGTCTTC
>JANLYH010000009.1:0-49027 GCA_031365545.1 Pyrinomonadaceae bacterium
ACAAGCTCATTTATGGTGCCGGTATTGCCGGCGCGCTCCATTTCTGGTTATTTGTGAAATCCGATACGCGTCTTCCGTTGACGTTTGGCTTTATTCTTCTGCTCCTCCTGGGACATCGTCTCTTTGTAAAATTTTATCCTCTGGGCAATCCGGTACCAGCACCTACCCTGATTCGCCGCGATTGACTTATGCAGGATTTTCCTCAGCTTCGGCTAGAATCCTGATATGACGGATCCGCTGGATCGGTTTTCCAACCGCGTCGAAAACTACATCAGATATCGGCCAGGCTATCCTGCCGGAGTGATCGAACTTCTCAGGTCCGAATGCGGACTGACGAAAGCATCGATTATTGCTGACGTGGGCTCCGGCACCGGCATCTTGTCTGAGCTGTTTCTCAAAAGCGGCCATTGCGTGTTTGCGGTTGAGCCAAATGCTGAAATGCGCCAGGCGGCAGAGCGTATGCTCAAGGGATACGCGCAGCTTGTGAGCATTGAGGCCACGGCGGAAGTAACAACCCTGGAAACTGGAAGTGTCGACTTCGTTACCGCCGCGCAGGCCTTTCACTGGTTTGATCGAAACAAGGCAAAAATGGAATTCGCGCGAATCCTGAAGCCCGGCGGTTGGGTTGCTCTAATCTGGAACGAGCGCCGGCTAGACTCAACCGTGTTCCTGCGAGCATATGAAGACTTGCTGCTTCGTTATGGCACTGACTACCGCGCGGTTAGACACGAGAACGTAACTGGTGAAATAGGCAAGTTTTTTGCGCCGCAAACCTTTACCCTGAAGACGTTTGAAAACGCGCAACACTTTGACTTCGAATCGCTTAAGGGGCGGCTGCTCTCGTCATCCTACGCGCCTGATCAAGATCATCCCAATTTCAAGCCAATGCTGGCCAAACTTGAAGAAGTGTTTGCGGCGAATCAGGAAGCTGGAAGAGTCAGCTTTGAATACGACACTAAAGTTTTTTATGGACACCTCATCTAGTTGTGCTGACGCGTGCGAGTATCCGGCAAACAGTTTACGATTAGGCTTGCAACGCAAGTCGATCTGGCGGCCGACCGGGATTCGATGCGGAAGCTTCTTGCGCCAGGGGAAACCAATTGAATGACCAACAACCGGCGTAGCGACCAACGAATTCCTACCAACCTCCAGGCAAAGTGGAGCGGAGTCAGCGGCACTCACGACGCCCGCATCGAAGACTTAAGTTTGGGGGGCTGTTTTGTTAATACGACAGGCAGAGTTGATGAAGGCGAGATCGTCGGGGTGGAAATCGAACTTCGTCCGGGACACTGGTTGGAGTTGCGCGGGGAAGTCGCTTCTTACCAAATTGGGTTTGGCTTTGGACTCCTGTTTTCCTTTCTGAGCGAGGACGAAGAAGAAGCCCTGCGGGATTTTCTCACTTCGCAATAGTCCTTTACGCTCGCACCCTCAAAACCGCAGCGACAGGCAACTCAGGCCGCCATCCACCTTTTGAAATTCTGACATCTCAAGCGCGATTGTGCGGTAGCCCCGGTTCCGCAAGCTGCGCTCCAGCTTCGGATACCCAGCCGCCACCAGAACATAATCGTTAACTTGCACACAGTTCGCTGCGTACTCTTCATCCTCGTCCACGCTAATTAGATCAAATGAGGAAAAGTCCCGGCGATCGGCGAGGGCGTCAACGACCACCAAGCGGTTATTGCCGGCATACGCCAGTCCGCTCTTCAAATGCAGAATGCTTTCCTCGTCGCGAATATCGACCGTCGTAGATGCGTAACCAATGGAGGTCAGCAGATCAGCCATTTGTCGGGCGCCGTCCTCATTCGTGCGTCCGGAAACGCCTATGAAGAAATTATCGTTCGCTTCGCAGATGTCACCGCCGTCGACCGTGCCGGGCTCATGAATGGAAAATACTTCAGAACAAAACTGGGAAATTACCTGTCGAACGTGCCTCACTTCTCCCGCTCGGCTGGCCGCACCTGGCCGCGTGAGTATGGCCGTTAGGCCGGCGGACTGCTTGCCGTTGGCGATCGGGCGAATTAAAACGGCGGTGTCCTCAACAAAGGTCGAGTCAGGAAATCTCTCATCAACCTCAAGAGGCGTTAGCTTTAGCCCACACTCCTCAAGGGCCCGGCAATAAGCCCAGTGTTGCCGAAGCGCAAGTTCATGATCCGGCTTGCCCAGGCTTGCCGTGGTCAGTCCGTCGATTAAGCTTGCGCCAGGGGGACGCACGATCGCCCCGGTCAATCTTCTCGAATCGCTCATAGTTGTTTGTCGTCAAATTTCTACTCGCCCGGCTTCTTTCGGGCCTTGACGTCAGTCATGACTATAGTGCCTATCAATGCCAGGCCGGCGATAGCGGCAATCAGGAAGAAGATCATCGCGAAGCCCGGGTAGCCAAGTATCTTAAACGATGTTTCAACTCGCATCAGCATCGCCGCGCCAACAATTAGCGCCGCAAGCACCAGCCCCAACGCGATGCGGTTCGCCACCTTCTGAAGCCCCTCGAGCACAATTTTCTCGTCGATAGCATTAACGTCAACTTTGAACTCGTTGTTGCCCAGCGTGTCGAGGATCTTGTTAACTCGGCCCGGCAGCTTTTCCGCAAACTCCTTGAGTTCGACCACGCTGCCGATCAAGTTTGTCGGCGTCATGCTTTGCATCAAGTTCCGTTGGAGTATCTCCATCGCCCGTTGGCGAATGATGGCGGTTGGCTCGAAGTTTGGATCAAGCGTAAGCACTACCCGATCCAGGTTCAGCAAGGCCTTGGCGACCATAGTGAATTCTCCAGGCAAACGAAACCAGCAGTCGGCGGAAATCCTCGTTATCTCCAACACTACCTGACCGGAATTGAGCTTGCTGAGACTGGCGGCGCCGTGTTCGGCGACAAGTTGGGCAACTCGTTTAGTGAAATCGGCTTTGTCGAATCGAGGTTTTGGCTCGCCCATGCGAATAGTTACTTCGGCGGCCTCCTCGCCGCGCCCTTCGCTGATGGCCAGCAGGAGTCGCAACACATTGTCGCGGAAACCGGGTGACAGACGGGCAACCATTCCCAAATCCAGGATGGCAATCTGATCGTCGTCTGTAAGAAGAAGATTGCCGGGGTGCGGATCCGCATGGACGAAGCCGTCGAGGAGGATCTGTTTCAGGTAGGCGCGAAACAGTTCGCGAGCGAGACCCGGCCCGTCAATTTCCATCAACCGCAAGGGGCTTAAGTCAGTGATTTTCTTGCCGGCGATGTATTCCATCGTGAGTACACGTGAGGTGCAAAAACCCTCGACCGGTTCGGGAATAAGCAGCCGGTCAAACTCGCGCAGATTTTCCGCGAACGTGATCAGATGGTTCACTTCGAGTTTGAAATCCAATTCCCGCAACAAGCTGGCGCGCATGCCGTCAAGCATGTTTGCAAAATCGTAGCGTTTTCCCAGTTCCGTATGGGCATCGAGAAACTGCGCCATCTCCTCCAGTGCTTCCAGGTCCTCCACTATCTGCTCGCGAATGGTCGGTCTCTGTACCTTGACCACAACCGAGCGGCCATCGCGCATGTGTGCACGGTGCACCTGAGCGAGCGAAGCTGCGGCAAGGGGCACCGGGTCGAAATCAGCAAACGCCTTGGAAAGACGCACCCCGAGTTCGCCGGAGACGATGCGATCCACCTCCTCATAGGAGAATGGCTCAATTTGATCCTGTAAACGCGCCAGAGCTTCGAGGTAGGGAGTCGGTAATAGATCGGCCCGTGTCGAAAGCAGTTGGCCGAGTTTGATAAAGGTTGGACCAAGCTTCTCAAGATCCGCGGCCAGCTCCTTCGCTTCCGGCAAGGCCGCCGCGGAAGCAGGGTCGTCAAGCTCGACGTGGTCAGCCAAACCCGCCTGTTTGACCAGATCCGACCGCCCATACTTCACCAGTAGCAGCGCGACGTCTTTATACCGTTTTAGTCGTTCAGTTTTCAGAGTCACCATTAGCTTGTTTTCCTCACAGTGAACCGATGTATTGCGAAAAGAGTTTGTCAGGCAAAGGACAGAAGTCTTGCTTAACATTCACAGCGCTTGAAACCGCTGCGAGTTGCCGTCGAATTGCAGGGGAAAATGCGAAATAGGAGGAGCCGATAATGATCTGTAGCCATGGACACTATTGCCGGGAAGAAAGACTATATCCGAAGGAGTTAGTTTGACGAAATCTTAGGGGCGGAGTTGGCGCCGGCGAGTCCGCGGTCAATTAGTGCCCGCAAGGCCTCGCTACTCATCTCGCGAAGGGCCACCCCGTTCACGAAAATCGCAGGAGTACTGTCGACCCCGTAGACCTCGCCATCGTCTATGTCGTGCTTCACCTCGGCGGAATATTTACCACCATCAAGTTCGGCATCGAAGCGCGCCCGGTCCAAACCGAGTTCGCTCGCATATTTCTTCAGAGAGGGAACGTCCAGCGCATTTTGGCGCTTGAAAAGCAAAGCGGTGTACTCAAAAAACTTGCCCTGCGCGCGCGCCGCGTTTGCCGCCTCGGCGGCTTTGCGTGCATTTGCATGCATGTTGAGGGGGAAATCTCGTACCACCAACCTGACCTTACTGCCGTAGGATTTCAATGCCTCCTCCAGAATTGGCTGCATGGCAGCACAGGAAGGACATTGGAAATCCGTAAACTCGACAATCGTCACCGCCGCGCTCGCGTCTCCGCGAATGGGATCGTCATCGACGCTAATCGACTGGACCGGTAGCACCGGTTCGGAAATCAGGAATCGGATGCTAGCGCCCGTGCGAAGTTGAGTTGCAAGCCCCTGCTCCAGCCGTTGTTGCTCCTGCTGCTGTAAGTATGAAGCTATTTGGCCACTCGCTGCGGCGAGATCAGTTGGGATCTTGGCCTTGTTGTCGTTATAAAATTTGGCGATCTCGGCTTCCGTGGGCGTTCGGACCTTCTCGGTTATTTCCTTGCGCACAATTTCTTCTGGCGGCACGTTGCGACGACTTGCTTCCGCGAGTAATAGTAAATCGCTAATCGTAATCTCCACGGCCTGGCGCGCAAGTTCATAGGTGTTAAGCCGCAGTTTGTAAATGATCGGCTTGAGCCTTTCATCTATGACTCCCGCGGTGATGGGTCGTCCGCCGACAGTCACAACCACGGTTGCCGGTGGCAACGTCTCCACGTTTGTGGGCACTACGCGGACAACCGGATAAGAAGCGCGCAAGCGTTTTATGAATTCGTCTGTGATTGCTGCTTCACGTTCGCCTTTAATGAAACTTATTATCTGCTGACGGATGGCGGCCGGGTCTCCTGCGGGATCGATTTGCTTGCGGTTGTCTTGAATCACCCTTTCAATTTCAGCAGCCGTTGGTTCACCGATTTTTCGAAGGATTTCCAGTTGATACAACTGCTGTGGACTAATCCTGCGTTTCGCGGCTTCGGTTTCAAGCAACACAGTGTTGACCTGGATCTCCAACACTTGACCGCGGGCGACGGCAATTCGTTCGTCCAGAGCTTCGACCTCCGGTCGCACTTTGGGATCGATGTCCGCAGTGGTGATGTTTTGGCCGTTGAGTATAGCTAGTGGAATCGGCGCGATCGGGGCTGCCGAGGCTATTGGCGTTGGGGCCGGCTGCGGTTGCGACGCCGGCTGACTTGCAGCGGGTTTCACTTCTGTCAGGCGGCGCGCGCCTCGACGACGAGGACTCTGTGCTGCGCACTCGGTACCAACAATGAACAGTAGCACTACGAAAAGAAACCTTGATGTCTTCATTGATTACTTGTCCTAACGAATTACACGGGAATAATTTAGCGACGATTAGAGCGCAAACGAACCAACGGCGTTGCCCCGGCCGTTTGGTCTGAGCTGACTCGAAAACGAGCGCAATGGTGTGAAATTGAGGTGAATTCGAGTGTTCAATGGAAGCGAATTATGCTTCGCCTGCGAGGCTTGGCAGGTTTGCGTGACGACAGCAAATTCTTTTGCCGGCCATTGAGAATAAAGGCAAGGCCCTGATGCGTTACCCCGAGCAGGCGCGCTGCACGCGTGACGCTGCCATCGGCGGCTTTGAGTGCCTCGCGAATCAGCTCTCCTTCGTAACGAAGGACGTGTTCATCGAGGGAACCGTTCATAGACGGTGCTGCGGGCGCCGCTTCTGCTGCTGCGGGTACTGCTCCCTGATTAGCCAGTATGGTTCGCGCACACTCGCCGAGGCGAAACCGAATCGCAGCGTGCTGAGAATTCTTCAAAGCGGCTTCGGCGCTCTCGTAGTGGGCTCGCATTTCACCTGGCGACAGGATGGACGAAAGTTCTTCAATGGTGGCAAGCGAGGCAATTCCACCGGTCTCTGGATTACCCGCCTGGGCTGAAATGCTGACGGCCTCGTTTAGCATTGCAAGCGCGTCGCGCTGCCGTCCCAATCTGGCGAGGACGGTTGCGTGGGTTGTGAGAGCATCAGCAAGTTTTGATAGTTCGTCGCCCTCTCTAAAAGCCTTTACGGCAGATCTGGCAACTTTCTCCGCCTGGTCCAGCTGCCCGCCGCCAAGAAATGCCCGCGCGCGCGTGTCTTCAAACTGGGCGCGGATTCCTCTGTCGTTTAATCGAGCGGCCATCGCCAGCGCCCGGTCAAGGTGCTGGTGCGATTCTTCAAATCTGCCCAGATGAACAAACAGGAAACCGAGATTGTTTTCAACTTGAGCCAGTGCTCGCTCATGACCCGCTAATTCAAACTCTACGCTAGCGGCTGTGTACTGCATCAACGAGCGGTCAATGTAATCCTCGCGACGTTCCGCAAGCCCGGCATTCTTAAGTGCGGTAGCAAACTCGTTGTGAAACTTTCCCTTCAGGGCGTGGTTACTACTCACTTCAAACAGCCGTTCGGCTTCGGAGAGCATTCTCAGCGCCTCCCTGGATCGGGAAGACACCTCTTCAATCAGAGCTTTATTCAGCAGTGCCCGAAGTCGCTGTTGGCTCTCGATTTCGCCAAGCCGCTCGAGGGCAGTCTCGAAGGTAATTCGCGCTTCATCAAGAGCTCCCTCGCGCCAATAGCAGATACCCAAGTCTACGTGGGCCTCGGCCACCTTTTCCACCAACTCCAGCTTTTCAAAGATCGCGGAGCTCTGGCTAATCAAATCCTTGGCGATTTCCTGCGCTCCGGGGACTTGTCGGGCGCTGCCTGACCAACCCGTTAGAGTGCCGACGCGCAAAAGCACTTCAGCCCGGGCTAATTCACTCAGACCGTCAAGTCTGGGAGGGTCGCCGATGCGCAGCCAGAATTCACTCAAACGCTCTCTGGCGTCCTCATATTTTCCGATCTCTTCCAACTCGGTGGCTTGCGCGCAAAGCAGCAGCGCCCGGTCGGTCTTGGTGCCGATCAGCCCTTCAGATTGTAGCGGTTCTAATTGATTCATTTTCATGTGAGGCCACTCCTTCACAGACAGTGCAAGAAACCTTGCAAGGAAATTACCGAGCGGCTATTATGCGCCACGTTAAGCTAGCTGTTGGTTCCCGTCTTGGCAACCGTCTACCACCCAGAAAACCAATTGGAGACTAAAATGAAAACCCTAAAAACACTAGGCCTGGCCTTGGTTCTTGCGCTTTCCTTAAGCATTCCCGCTTATGGCGATACAGACCCAGGCGACAGTCACACTCCCGGTCGGTGTGCTACCGCCACTGAGGGCGACAACACTGGCGAACCCCCAACCACCGACATAACTGGAGACCCTTCGCCGGTCGATACCGACTTCGGCTTCTCGACGATAGCAGACATTCTGTTAGGTCTGGCTTCTATATACTAAAGCCAAGAAAACGCCGAAGTAGTCGAGATTTCAAATTTGCCGCGATGGCTCACACGCCAGCGCTTGAGTTAGTGTGCGACTTGCCGTTTACGTGAATAAGCGGCAAGGGGCGCTGACAAGGCGCATGCTACCTTCATATTGCTAGTGAAGGCAAGAGCCAATTGACATAGTTACATGGGGAAAATTGGTCCTTTAGGTTCCCCATGGGCTGGGAACTCTGGAAGCATTGTTGGCAAGAGATTGGCTGTAAGGTTCAGGTTACGTTTTCAGAGACAAGCTTTTTAATCGTCTGCAGCGTATCAATCTCGCTTGCGGTCTTGTCCGGTCGTAGGCGGAGGATTCTGGGGAAGCGGAGCGCATAGCCGCTTTTGTGTCGTTTGGATTCCTGCACGCGGTCGAAGGTAACTTCAATGACGATTTCTGGCTGCACCAGACGGATTCTGCCGTGAGCAAATTCCTGGATGGTATGCTGGCGGAACCACTCAGTCATCTCGGTTAGCTCGGCATCGGTCAGACCTGAATAGGCTTTACCAATATTCAGTAGCTCGTCGTCATTATCGGAGCGGCGAACGGCAAAGGTGTAGTCTGAAAGTAGATTTCTGCGTTTGCCGTGGCCCACCTCAACGGCAGTGACTACCACATCCAGGGTGGCGATTGCTCGCTTCAGTTTTAGCCATTCCCGTCCTCTCCGCCCCGGCTTGTAGGAAGAATCCGGGCTCTTGATCATCAGCCCTTCGTTGCCGCGGGCCCGCGCATTCGTGAACTCCTCATCGAGAGCGGCAACCGCATCGAATCGCTTCGCTGCTGATACGCGAATCGTTCCTTCTCCTGGAATCATGTCCTCGAGAAGCTTGCGACGCTCCGCGAGTGGCTCGTCCGTTAACACCCGCCCGGAAGCGTACAAAAGGTCGTAGGCTACGAGAATCACAGGGACCTCACGCAGCAGTTCTGCCCCGATAGTCTTCCTTCCCAAACGCTTTTGTAGCTCGCTGAATGGCAGAATGCGGTCCCCACGCGCGGGCACGACTTCACCGTCGATCACGGCATCGACGGGTAGAGCCTTGAGAGGTGAAATAAGCTCAGGAAAGCGATGCGTTATTTCATCCATGGTGCGTGAGTAAATAGCTACGCGACCGTCTTTGATGTGAGCCTGGGCACGAATTCCGTCAAATTTGTCCTCGACAAAAAACTGGGCCGGCATGGTTCGCGCGATGTCGGCGAGGTCCGCCGCCGGAGTTGCCAGCATGAATTTGATCGGGTGAAACAAACGCATGTTAACGCCTTCGATGTTATTGGCCCGAGCCCGCACTGCAGTTTCACCCAGGTCACCCAGCAACATGTTTGCCCGGGCCACTGCTGTCAGGGGTTGCCCAAAAGCTCGCGCGATTGCATCTTCAACCAGTCCCTCTCTAAGACCTATCCGCAGGTCTCCTGCCAAAAGCTTAATCAGATATTTGGCTTCAAGTGGCGTCGCGCGACTCAGCACCTCCACCAGCATGCCGGTCTTATGTTTGATGCCACGAGTCTCACTAAATCGAACAATCAGCGACTCTACTTCAGCAAGGGTAATGACGGGGAGGTTGTAACGCTTGGCCGCCTGAATGGCTTCATGCGCGGTTTCGCCGGCGTCTCCCAGTCGAACATAGATTGGCGCAAGCTCTTGTTGACTGAAGCCAGTCGCTTCACTTAAGGCAGTACTGATAATGCTGCCTCCGACGCTGGTGGTGCGTGCGTCATTCTGCGCGAACTGTTGGCCTGCGAAATAACGGGCGGCGCGGTTGAGATCCGAATCATTGAGTTGTTTTAGGTAGTCCCCGACAGCAGCAGCCTTCGCGAGTTTCTTGGTTGTAGACGCAACCTGGTCTGCTACCTCCGCGAATTGCTGGAGCAGGGCAGCGGACGCATCTATTAATGACGGAGTGGCGGGATCTTCTCGCAAGGTCATTTAGCCATCTTAAGTAGCTGCCGAGATCCTTCCCGGCGGCGTTGGGATCTGCGTTTGTGCAGGAAGGTTGCGAGATGGCAGAGCTTCTGTCAAGCAGGCGAATTTCCCCGCGCTTCGAGCGACATTGAGTAGCGAACCAAAAGTTTGTCGCTTGCTACCTTCTGGTTTGTCAGGCGACGGGTTACAATCGTCAACCTTGCAAGGCATTTCCCAAATGAAGGGTTGAAAGGTATTTTGAGAAAGTGATTTTACTCATTCTCGAGTCGCTGGGCAGTACCGAGTTGGTCTTCATTTTAGTGATGGCATTGGTGTTTTTTGGTCCTCGGAAACTGCCGCAGATTAGCCGTTCACTGGGTAAGAATCTCGCAGAGTTTCGGCGCGCCTCCGAAGATTTCAAGCGCACCTGGGACCGGGAGGTTAGTTTCGAAAATCCGTTGGGCGACACGCCTGTCGAGCAGAATTCAATACTAAACCCGGAAACGCAAGGCCGGACCTTAGCGGCCCCGAGCATTGAGCCAATACGTCCAGATCAGGTAATCGCTCGGCATAAAACTGGCTCAGACCCGCTGCATTCTCCTAACAACCCAGACCTGGCTTCCGACCCCATTAGTTTTGAAGGTGCAACCGACGAACCCACCCACTCTCCGAAAAACGATTGGTTGTGAGTTAGTCACACGAACATAAACATCGATGTCAACGTTTCAAAGAGCACTCGGTAGCGGGAAGTCGAGGGATGAAGAACTCGGCGGTCAGATGTCGTTTCTCGAGCATCTCGACGAACTGCGCAGCCGCTTGATTCGCTCCCTCGCTTTTGTCTTCCTGGCGGCCACGCTTTGCTGGTTTGTCTCCGATCGCATCTACGCTTTCCTCGCAGCACCAGTCAATCGCGCACTGGCCGAAGCACAAAGGCGGCAGGTGCCAGTCAACGGCCTAACCGGAAATGAAAAAGTATTGCCACTAACGGCGGTCAAGGAAAACGACCTCGGACGTTACATCTTCTCAGAAGAAACAAAGATTGGAACCAGCGTCATACCGGCAGGCTCATCGGTAATGGCCCGGGCTGCCAAAGACGGTCAGGGGCAACTGGGGCTTTTCACTGAAGAAGCCTTGTACGCGGGCAACACGATTATTCCGAAAGGTGTGCGTCTTCCGGTCGACTTTAATGCCCTGCCTGACGACTACGCAGGCATAAGTGACAAGCTGATCGTGAACAGTCTGATCGATCCCTTTTCGCTCTACGTTAAAGTTTCGCTCTATGCGGCGCTATGTCTTTCCATACCTTTTCTTCTTTGGCAAATCTGGGCCTTTGTTTCGCCCGGACTGTATCCTCACGAACGCGGTTACGTGACACCGTTCATCCTGCTCTCCTCGATTTCATTCGTGCTGGGAGCGGCCTTTGCATACAGGATAATCTTCCCACCGGCAGCACGGTATCTGCTCGGATTGGGTCAGGATTTCAGACTCCTGCTTAAGGCCGACGACTATTTTGATTTCATCATCATTGTTATGTTGGGAATGGGAATAGTGTTTCAGATGCCGGCAGTCACCTACGTGCTGGCCCGGATCGGACTGGTGACGGCGAGGTTCATGATCAAGATCTGGAAGACGGCACTAATCGTGATTCTGATTGCCGCCGCCGTTCTTTCGCCAACTAACGATATCCCCAACATGCTCCTATTTGCGGCGCCCATGATTGCCCTTTACATCGTATCGATATTCATTGCCTGGATTTTCAGCCGGCCAAGGAAGGCTGTGTGAGTGGGCAAAAAGGCAACTTTGCGCCGTATTCATGGCATCTTGACTGTGTTCCCGGAGAAATCTAGAATTCCTTGGTTTCCGCAACGAGTTAGTTCATTTGCAGTTTTTGTTTTCGTTCCCCATAACGTTTTGCACTGTGTTATCAGGAGTTTAGTTATGTCTTACCAGAAAGCCTCCCTTCGTCTGGCCGTGCTCGCGCTGATGCTGGCCGGGACGGGCATATTTGGATTCGCGCAAGATCCCTCAAAAAGCCAGGATCCGATGGACAAGCCTCGGAATGTAAAGCCGGAACTCAAGAAGGCCTACAAAGATTGGCTTGAAAAGGACGTCACGTATGTCATTACGGACGAGGAGCGAAAGGCCTTCAAGAAACTGGCAACCGATGACGAACGGGAACGGTTTATTGAGGAATTCTGGCGCCGGCGAGATCCAGATCCCGACACTGATGAAAACGAGTTTAAAGAAGAATATTACGAGCGCATTGCTTACGCCAACGAGCATTTCGCATCAGGCATTCCGGGTTGGAAATCCGATCGCGGACGGATCTGGATCATGTACGGCAAGCCGGACGAGCGCGAGACGCACCCCAGCGGTGGTAACTACGAACGCCCTTCGTACGATGGTGGTGGCAGCACCACGACCTATCCGTTTGAGATCTGGTTCTATCGTTATCTAGCTGGGGTAGGTTCTGGGGTCGAGATTGAGTTTGTCGATCCCACTGGCAGCGGCGAGTATCGTATTGCGCGCAATCCTGAAGAGAAGGACGCGCTGCTGAATATTCCCGGCGCCGGGTTGACGCTGTCGGAAGAATTGGGGCTTAGCGATAAATCTCAGCGAATTGCCGGCCTCGGCGCTCCCGGAAATCAAAACTACAGTCGTGAACAGGACAGCCCGTTTGCACGCTTGCAGTTGCTCGCGGATCTGGCCCGACCTCCAGCGGTGAAATTCAACGACCTTGCCTCTGCAGTCAATACCGGAGTCGTCGAAGAGAATCCGCTGAACTTCGAAGTTCGCGCAGATTTCTTCCGCCAGTCAGACGAACGTGTAATTACCGCGATCACCATTCAGGTGGACAACAAGGATCTGGTATTTCAGGATAGCGGCGGATTACAGCAGGCGCGAATCAATATCTTCGGCAGGATTACCTCGGTGGCCGGACGCCGGGCTGGCGTATTCGAAGATCCGGTGATTACTACGGCGACGAACCAGGAACTGAGTGAAGCGAAGGAGCGCAAGTCTGCTTATCAAAAAGCCGTGGCCCTCGCACCAGGCACTTACAAAGTCGACGTGATTGTCCGCGATGTGGCTTCGGGAGCTACGGGCATACGACACATCGCCCTGCCGGTGCCCAGGTATGATCCGCAGAAACTCTCCACCTCCACTCTCGTGCTTGCCGCAAGACTTGAGAGCCTGGGCGATAGACCGGCTGTTGGCCAATTCGTGATTGGCCAAACAAAGGTGATTCCCAACGTTTCCGGAATCTATCACCGCGGCGAACCGGTTGGCGTTTACCTTCAGGTGTATAACGCCGGAATTGATCAAACGACTCTCCGACCTTCGGTTGACGTCGAGTATGCGCTGGTGAAGGACGGCAAGGAGGTCGGCAAACAAACGGAAGACTGGCACGGGTTGAGCGACTCCGGCCAACGCCTGACGCTGGCCCGGCTGATCGACAGCCGTCAGTTGGCCGCGGGTGAATATGAACTGACGATTCGTATTCGCGATCGCGTTTCGGGTCAGGCGCTGACTCCGGCGGCAAAGTTCACAGTGGTGCAGTAACGAGTGTAAGAGTCAGTCAGTGACTTTTCCATGGCAGTTTCGATTCGTCGAGACTGCCATTTCTCGTTTCTACCAGAGCCATGAATGATTCCAGCGGATGCTAAGATAGAGTCGAAATGGCTGAACTTCCGAATGTAACCGGGCTATCTTCGAGTGAACTGGCCGACCTTGTCGCCACACTCGGCGAGCCCGCTTATCGTGGACGGCAAGTTTTTGCCGCCGTCCAGCATCGCCGCTTGCGCAGCTTCGACGAAATGACCGATCTGCCGAAGCCCTTGCGGGAGCGTCTGACCGAAATCGCCACCGCTTCAACCTTGAAGGTTGAGTCGCGTTATCTCTCGACGGACGGAACTCGCCGCTTTCTGATGAAGACCCACGACAACCTGCCGGTGGAAACGGTATTCATTCCGGAGGAGAGGCGCGACACGATCTGTTTCTCGTCGCAATCGGGCTGTCCTTTGCAGTGCACGTTTTGTCTTACCGCACAATTGGGTTTACTGCGTTCGCTAACACCCGGCGAAATTGTCGAACAAATGATTATCGTGCTCAACGACGCTTACGGGGTGGGCGTACAGCCTCCCCGCGGAACCAATCTGGTTGGCATGGGTGCGGGCGAACCATTTCTGAATTTTGAATCACTGCTGCAGGCATTGCGCATAATGGCCGACCCCCAGGGTTTGTTTATCGTGCCTCATCGCGTGACGGTCTCAACTGCAGGAGTAGTGCCGCGTATCCGAGAACTGAGCACAATTCCTGATCGACCGAACCTGGCGATATCGCTGGCTGCGCCTACTGACGATTTGCGCGACGAGCTGATGCCCATCAACAAGAAGTGGCCGCTGGAGGAACTGCTGGCTGCTTGCAAGGAGTTTGAGCAGACGCTGAAGGCGAGCGAGCGATTTACGTTTGAATACGTGATGCTGGATGGCGTCAACGATTCAGACGAGCAGGCGCGACAACTTGCAAATCTACTCAATCGCCACGAGCTACGCGCGAAGGTGAATTTGATTCCCCACAACCCGGCCGATCCGCTGCCGTATCAGCCGTCGCCGGCGACCCGAGTGGAAGTGTTCAAAGGGATTCTTGAGTCGAAGGGCATTCACACTTACGTCCGCAAGCCGCGGGGCCGAGATATCTTTGCTGCCTGCGGACAACTTGCTGCTGTAACCCGGGGCGCAGGTTTGGGCGTAAGCTCACAGCCTGGTTAAAGCAACTTTGATTGCGGTGAGAGTATCTGAGAAACGGAAACAAATGCGATTACTAAGCAAACTGGCCTTGATAACAACACTGTTCCTGATACCGGCGAATTTTCTGGCAGCGACGCTGCCTCAGTCGGCGCCAAATATCGGCGTCAACGGCTCGTTGGCCGCGAACAAAATTGGGCGGGGACGCACTGTGCAAGGCACGGTGGTAATGGATATTCCCAACGGCTATCACGTGAACTCCAACCGGCCGCTGGAAAAGTTTCTGATTGCCACGCAACTTCAGATTGAGGGGCCGCAGGGAATTCGTGTTGGCCCAACAGTCTACCCCCGAGCCTTGTTGCGATCGTTGAAGTTTTCCAAGAATAAAGTTTCTGTTTTCGAGGGCCACACGACGATGCGCTTCACTGTAACGGTGCCACAGGCGTTTAAAGGAAACTCGGCAGAGTTAAAAGCGCGTTTGCGTTATCAAGCCTGCAGCGATGACACATGTTTTCCGCCGCAAACACGCGAAGTCAAACTGTGGTTGAATGTGGAATGATTGGCAAAACTCCAGCAGTTAGGGTTCAAGCTTTAACTTCTTGTCTTCCGATCACCGACATTAGTCTTCCTACCTTTCCCTGCACATTCTTTTCTCGCCGGTATGAGAAAAACAAATCGGTGCGACACATCGTGCACAGCGGAGCGATTGCGATCTTGTCCGGCTCAACTCCCGCTGCAATCAACTGCTTGCGATTCGCTTCCAGCAAATTGATACATGCGTGTCCGGCTCGCGTTTCGGTAAAAAGGTCGTGATTGGGAAACCTGGTCCTGAACGGATCGATTACGTCTGTTCCAACTTCATAACAACAAGAACCGGCGGCCGGACCGATGGCCACGCGCACATCGCGTGGATTGGTGTTGTATGCGGCCGTCATTCGTTGGAGGGTCCTGGTTGCGATTTCAGCCAGCGTGCCGCGCCAGCCGGCATGGACGGCGGCAAAAGACCCGCTGACCGGATCTCCGATCAATATCGGGACGCAATCAGCCGTTTTCACGCCGGCCAAAACGCCGTTTGCGTTACTGACAATCGCATCGCAATAGATTGTGTCGCCCTGTGCGTCTTCCGCAGGCTTCGCTTCTGCCAGAGTATTTACGAGACGCGCATCGGATCCGTGAACTTGCCAACAACCGGCGAGCGCCCATGCGCCAGCCTCTCTCGGGAAAAGCTTGAGAAAGCGGCGGCGATTCTCCAGAATGTTTTCCGCAGAGTCTTCGTTGAAGCCGGCAAGATTGAGTGCGTTCTCTGGCATTGGGCTGGTGCCGCCTAAACGAGTTGAAAAACCGTTCGCGAAACCTGCTACTTCGAGTGAGGCGCAGACGAGCACCTGCACGCCGGCGATCGCGCGCCAGTAGAAACCGGATTGCTTTAGTTCGTCATCACTTATGATTGTTGCCATTGGTATAGACATTATCGAAGTAGCACGCATTCGCAAAACTCTAGTGCGTACACCGCGGTTTAGCGAACGTGTATTCACAGACGCTGAGCGGGCGTATTGCGATAGCCGGGGCGCAGCGGCGGCGCAACATTATGCCGCGCGCTTTGCGGCAAAAGAAGCGGCGCTGAAGGCATTGCAAACTGGCTGGCGTGGTGGGATTGGCTGGCAAGACGTCGAAGTCGCGTCACGCGAATCGGGCGCCCCGTATTTGATTCTAAGTGGCATGGTGCTGGAGCTCTTCAATTCGTCGGGCGCGAATGCGACGCACCTCTCGCTCTCGCATACTACCGAGCACGCAATCGCACAGGTTGTGCTGGAACAGATTGACAACTGAATAGGAGTGGCTCAGGGCTTTGCCCTCCGATGTGCGGAAGGTCTTCGACCTTCCGCAGCCATCCAAATGACTTGGGCTACGCCCTCATCGTCTCCATTGAATCCGATCAATGTCCACCAACAGAGGTTCATCTTCTGATGTGCATCTCTGCCAGATCCTCGCGCTCGACCAACGGTAGTCTACTGCCCGCTCCACCAACCCAGCTCTCACCGGATTCTGATGAATGTAATTTACCTTCTGCATGAAGACGGCTTCACTGAATACAGAGAACACGTTCTTCTCCTGCTGCCAAAGTGAATGGCTATGTTTTCGCTTCCATTCCTGATGCCGCAACTGCGCCAGCGAACTCTCATAATTCTTCTCTTTCAAGTAGTCAATCACTCGCCTCCCGGAAATACCTTTGATGTAGCGAAGAACGTCGGCGGAACTTTTTGGAGAATCGGTGAGCAGATGCATATGATCCAACATGATCACGTACGCGAAGAGCAGGAACCCGGCAGAGGCGTGGGCTTCATCAATCGCGTTGCAGACGATAGTCTTGATCGCATCGGTTCGGAAAACCGGTAAACGATCCTTCGTGACTAGTGTCATGTAAAGCGCTTGGGAATCGCGGGAGACTTGAAATTTTCTTTCCATTTCAATTTGGGGGCATAGCCCCGAAGAGAATGAGTGCTTACGGAAGGTCGGAGACCTTCCGCACATCGGGGGGCAAAGCCCCGAAGGCAAACCCCGAAGGCAAGCCCTAATTCAATTGTCAGATGATCCGACGGTGTTTTGGAAGGAAGCTCCAGATCAGGAGGGTTGCGACTCAATACAAGGATTTAGTTATCGTTGGGAATTGCGCGTCTATTATCTCATCGCATTGATTAACGTTCGCTTCCCACGATCATCGATCTCAATGCGAGTTGTTGCCGGCGGATTGGGATTGTTAGACAGAGCACCCTTAGCGGCTGCCCGGGAATGCTGCGTCAGCACAGGTTCATCGCTGCGATAAATCTCCGCCATTTGACCAGCGCCGACGCCAATTGAGTCAGGTAGATTTCCATGCAGGAAACACTCGACGTTGGGGGCAAGTCGATCGGTAGTTGCAATCAGTTCGCGATGGGGACAGGAGAGCGTTGAGAGCGCTCCATTATCGGCGTCAATTTCCACGAATTTTATTCCTTCCGGACATTCAAAATTTCTGCCACCCAACTCGGGCTTCTGGTCGACCGCGGCCTTCATGAAATCTGTCCATGCGGGTAAGGCAGCTTCGGCGCCGGTCAATCCCAGTTGCGCGTTATCATCGAAACCGATCCAAACCGCACAGACGAGATTAGGGGTGTAACCCACAAACCAACCGTCGCGCGAAGTGCCGGTCTTACCGGCGATGGCTGTTCCTCTGACAGCATCGCGCGCGGCGCGCGCAGTTCCATGATCGATAACGGCTGAAAGCGTGTTTGTGATCATGTAGGCAGTGGTGGGACTGATAACTTGCGCAGCCGGACCTTCGTCATCGTGGTGCGTCGGTGGTAGTTCTCCCACACTCAGGATCACTTTCGGTTCGACCCGACGTCCGCCATTCACAAATGCCGCATACGCGGCCGCAAGTTCGAGCGGCGTTACTTCCTTCGTTCCAAGCGCCAGCGAGGGATAGCGTTCCGGCCGCGGCAGCCCAAACTTCTCAGCCAGGTTCGCTATGCGCGCCAGGCCGGTTTGCAAAGCCACGTCGACAGTAACCACATTCAGCGACTTCACGAGTCCGGTGCGCATAGTTACATCGCGCATCGAGTAACCACCGCCAAAATTTGCCGGACGATAGATCTTGTTACGGTCGTAGACGAATTCGCGCGGGGAATCTGAAAATAGTTGTATCGGCGACATTCCGTCTTCAATCGCAGCGGCATAGACAAACGGCTTGAAGGTTGAACCAGGCTGGCGGCGGGCGTCTGTCGCGCGGTTGAGTTGTGACGCTGCGTAGTCGCGACCGCCGACCATGGCCAGGACGTTTCCGGTCTGCGGGTCGAGTGCGACCAGGGCTGCTTGAAGTTTCGCGGCAGGATTCTTGTAGACGACGCCAAGTCGATCCAGTTGTTTTTGCAGCGCCGCTTCAGCAATCTGCTGCAGGTCGAGATCGATTGTGGTGTAGATTCTTTGACTGGCTGGCGCGGCAGTGACTCGAGAATCAGCAGTGCGATTTACATAATCGACAAAGTAAGGCGCCAGTGAGTTGTCGTTGTGCGAAGAGGGCGCCACAACGACAGGTTTTTCCGCAGTCGCCGCAGCTTGGGTTGTGTCAATCCAACCGTCACGAACCATCGCTGTCAACACCATATTTCGGCGCACTTGCGCGGCGTCTGCATGTTGCGTGGGCGAGAATCGCATAGGCCCTTGAATCATGCCGGCAATCGTTGCGGCCTCACCGAGCGACAGGTCCGCCAGCTCTTTGCCAAAATAGATCCGCGACGCCTCTTCCACACCACGTACAGCCACCGCGCCTCGTTGACCGAGATAGATCTCATTGCAGTAGAGCGCGAAGATATCTTCCTTCGAAAGCCGCTGTTCCAATGCGTAGGACAGCATTGCTTCGGCATACTTGCGTCGTAGCGTTCGTTCAGGTGAAAGATAAGTGTTTTTGACTAGCTGCTGAGTAATCGTCGAGCCACCTTGTCCGAGATGATCGTCGCCGGCATCACGCCCCAGTGCGCGCGCAATCCCAAAAACGTCGAGGCCCGGATGTTGGAAGAAGCGGTGGTCTTCGGCAGAAGTTATCGCCTGGACCAGTACCAGCGGGATTTCGGAAAAGCGAACAGCCTCGCGCTTGCCGGCCTTGGAGAGCGGATCATTGGATAGGACCTCGGGCTCAAGCGTATACGAGTCGATCGCTAAGTCGTTGTCAGTCAACTCTGAGATTCTGTTATCGTCGGCAAGGGTTATCTTTATTAGGGCTGCTCTGGATTGATCCGCGGCGGGTCGAATCTCGATGCCTGTATTTGATTCCTGGAAACTCCCACTCCAAACATTGCTGCCTTCCGACTTAACATATCCAGCTCGTCGCAAGGCAACCAGCAGGTCCGGTCGCGCGAGTTTTTGGCCAACCCGGAGCGTTCGGGCCGCCGCATAAAGACCCGGTCGGCTGGTCAAATAGCCACTTGCCAGGCGCGCATCAATAATTCGCGAATAGTATTTGTAAGAACCGAGAAGCGAATCGCCGCCAACGATCAACGCCAGCGCGAATATGCCGCAAACGAAACGAAACAGAAGCCGGCGTTCACTCAGCGGGTCGTCTTGAAAAAAAGACGCTACCCTTGTGAGAAACTTACGGAGCGCAAGAACCCTACCTTGTTCCGGGATGGATGTGACTTCGATGGCCATGAGGGGCAAAGGGCAAAACACTACAAAACAAGCCAATTGGCTAATGAACAACCGAGATTTAGACGAGGTTCGGCCGGGGTCTTCTCCGCCTTAACCCTTCAGTGCTCCACAGTTTTCCGATTGCTTCTTATATAGAGCTAATAGAAAAGGAATTCTTGAGTTAGGGGCTCTCACACTTAACCTTTTACGAATATTCGGATCGTTGTGATTTTTCCAGTTCGTGTTTGCGCTAATCCTGCCATTCTTTATAATGCGGAGCCTCGATTAATTTTCGTCCTTCGGAGTCTCGCATGCCCAAGCCAAATCATGTTGCAGCCGCGTCTGGTGATGTGCTCGTTCTGGTCGGCACGATGAAGGGCGCATTCGTAGTTCGTGCAAACGAAGAGCGTAAAGAATGGGAAGTGGGAGGTCCCTATTTTCCCGGGCGCGCGATCTACTCGCTGGCCTACGACGATCGCAACGGACGCACGCGCCTCTGGGCCGCGGTCAACAGTTCTTATTGGGGTTCATATTTGAGTTCCTCAGACGACTTCGGGAAGACGTGGACTGAGCCGGAAACCTACGGCGTCAAGTTTCCCGAATCAGCCGACTCATCAGTCAAACAGATCTGGCAGATTGCCCTGGGGCATCCGGACGAACCCGACACGCTTTATTGCGGAGTTGAGCCGGCGGCTTTGTTTAAGTCGACCGACGCGGGCGAGAGCTGGGCGCTCGTTCAGGGTCTCTACGATCATCCGCACCGTTCGCAGTGGATGCCAGGAGGCGGCGGGCTATGTTTGCATACGATTCTCCCTGACCCAGCAAACAGCAAGCGTCTATATATCGCGATTTCGACCGGCGGTGTTTATCGCACTGACGACGGTGGCGAGAATTGGCAGCCTCGCAATCAAGGTGTGCGTGCCCAGTTTCTGCCGGAAGGTCAGCAGTATCCGGAATGGGGACAGTGTGTTCATAAGATTGTTAGTCATCCTGCCAATTCGCAGCGCCTATTTTTGCAGAACCACTGGGGTTTGTACCGAAGTGAAAACGGCGGCGACTCCTGGACAGATATCGCCAACGGTGTGCCGTCGGATTTTGGTTTCGCGATGGTAGTAGATCCTAATAACTCCGACAGCGTCTTCATCGTCCCGCTGGAGTCAGACGAGTTTCGTTGCACGCCGGAAGGGAAGTTGCGACTGTATCGTACGCAGAATGCCGGCGAGTCATGGGACGCCGTAGGAAATGGATTGCCGCAGGAGAACGCGCTGGAAACAGTGTTACGCGACGGCCTGTCAGCAGATAGTTTGCAGCCAACTGGAATTTACTTCGGCACGCGCAGCGGCAAGCTGTTTGGATCTGCGGATAGTGGCGAATCGTGGAACGCAATTCTTGAAAGTTTGCCGCCGGTGGTTTGTGTGAAGGCAGCTCAGGTACGGTAAACTCTGCAAAACAATAACTCAGTTCATATCAGGGAAAACGGATGAAAAGAATTCTTTCAAGCTCGCTAGTTGTTCTGTCACTGGTTGCAGTTGCTTTGGCTATTAGAGGGCAGGACAAGAAGGAACCTGAACACAAGTTAATCGAGTTTCACATGGCCCTGCTCAAGCACGGCCCGAACTACAAAGCCGCCGGCATGCCGAACGAAATGCAGTCGGCACACATCGCGAATGTTATGTCGCTGCTTGACTCCGGGAAGGCGGTCATCGCGGGTCCGCTCGGTGACGACAGCGACATCGCCGGTATATTTGTTTTCCGGGCAAAATCAGCCGACGAGGCGCGCGCCTGGGCCGAAGCTGATCCGGCCGTGAAGGCCGGGTTCTTTATCGCGGAGATGCATCCCTGGTGGTCGGAAGACGTGATGAAGAAACCGGCATCTCCGATCAAGCTCACAACAGCCTACCTGGCCTTGCTGACGCGCGGTGCAAAATGGACCCCGGAAAAAACTCCCGCAACCGAGGAACTTCAGAAGGCCCACCTAGCCAATATCGTTCGCTTGGCTGGCTTGAAGAAGTTGGTGGTTGCGGGCCCTTTTGGTGACGACGGCCAGCTCCGCGGAATCTTCGTTTTCAAAGTGGCTTCAATGGATGAAGCGCGCGCGCTGACGGAAACAGATCCGGCAGTCCAGGCGGGCAGGCTGGCGATTGAGCTGCACCCGTGGATGGTTCCTGAGGGAGTTCTTCCTTAGCCCGTTTGTAGTTTGCCGCAGCGTGTCACACTATGATTACTTTCAATATCACCGGGTTCCTAACCGACTTTACGAATGGGCAGAGCCAGATCACGGTTGACTCTCCGGCTGTGACCGTCGGCGAAGCGCTGGATGGCTTGTGGCGCCGGCATGTTGGGCTGCGCGATCGTGTTCTGAATGAAAAGGGACAACTCCGGCAACATGTAAACATTTTTCTCAACGACGACAACGTGCGGCGTAAAGAATTGCTCGACACTTCGATTCCGGACAATTGCGAGATTACGATTTTGCCGGCAGTAAGCGGCGGGGAAGGGAAGAGCAAAAGGTGAAAAGTGAAGAGTGAAAGGCCGAATCAAACAAGGCCCTTTCTTTCTCGACTCTTTACCCTTCACTCTTCACTGGGTTTCTTATGAAGGCCATCTGGAACAACACCGTAATAGCAGACAGCAACGACACCGTCGTAGTTGAAGGTAATCACTACTTTCCCCCCGGCTCTGTCAATCAGGCCTATCTACAATCCAGCAGTACACAATCACACTGCCCCTGGAAAGGTGAGGCCAGCTATTACAGCGTGGTCGTGGATGGTGAAACTAACAAGGATGCGGCCTGGTATTACCCGACGCCCAACGAAGCGGCGGCTGAAATCAAGGATCGGATCGCGTTTTGGCGCGGCGTGCGGGTAGAACAGTGATGAGTGATGAGTAATAAGTGAAGCGCTTCGAACCGATGAACGAATCTCTTTCCTTCGTAACTCATGACTCATTACCCATCACTTCTGAGTGTTATTGGAACTTCGCTTACCACGCTTCCGTATAGACTTGCACCATGTATTGTCCCACCTGCGGTTCAGAGGAACGACAACGTAGCCAGTATTGCCGGGCTTGCGGTACCGATCTGCGCGTAGTGCGCAGAGGGCTGGAGCAACCCGACACCATTACGGCCTCGGCAGTCTCCGCCCGCGAAGAAATTAGCCGCGCAATGGCTGAGAAGATTCGGCAAATGGAGGGCTCACGTGAACTGAAGCAAGTGGCAGAAGACGTGCTGCCGCAGATTGAAAAATTTCTCGAATCACCGGAAGAGAAGAGATTGAGGCGCGTGCGCGCCGGGGTGGTGACTGCGGCCATCGGCTTGGGTGTGGCACTGCTGATCGCCTTGATGAGTCTGAACTCTCACGATCTGATTCCGTTCCTGTCCCTGGGCGTCATAACCTTTCTGATTGGCCTCGGTTTGGTAATTAACGGGCTCGCTTTCACCATCCCGCGCAAAACGCTGGCCGATCGTTCAGATGATGCGCGCGCGCAAAAGGAATTGGAGTCGCAGGCCTGGAGCCCTTATCAGAATCAACTTTCCCCAGGTTCGCAGACCACGAACGATCTGCCAAGTCCAAACCTTGCGGTTGCAGATCGCAGCTCGGTGACCGAACACACTACCCACCACCTGAACCAGAACAAACCGCAGACTGAATAATCGGAGTTATCCGCGAGACTAAGTTAAGAAGTCGCGAATGTCTTTGAAGGGCGTCCCTGTGTCTTCGAAATCAGGGCGGTAATAGTAAGCGGCGCCGTCAAACTCCTGCTGCCAACCCTCTTCCATTCCCAATGCATCCAGCGCGGTGAGCGCGCGCAGCCATTCAGTTTCCGTGATGCGGCGCGAAAGCAGGACGTGCCGTTTGCTAGTCGCTGCCTGATGCGTTGGGTAGTATTGGGCCATCATTGAAACAGCCACGCGTGGGCTAAGCTCGTCTCTGATCCATTCCAGCGACTCACGTACGCCGCCAATATCATTCGGTAAGACCAACAGGCGGATGATCAGCCCGCGCTGCAATAAACCGTCTTCTGCGAAAACGAGTTCCGGACCCGTCTGCCGGTACATCTCGGCAATAGCTCGTCGCGCATGCTCTTTGTAGCCAGGCACCTTTGAATAAAGGTAGCCGGCCTCGTCGTCTGCATACTTGAGATCGGGCAGATAAACGCCGACGATTCCTTCAAGCAAACGCAACACCTCGACCGAATCGTAGGCGTTAGTATTGTAGACGATCGGAAGTTTTAAACCCGCCTGCGCGGCCAGCAGAATGCTGCGGGCCATTTGCGGCGCGAAGTGGGTCGGCGAGACGAAGTTGATGTTGTGACAACCTCTTGCCTGCAACTCAAGCATCATCTCCGCCAGACGTTCGTGCGTTATCTCATTCTGCAGTTGTTCTTTGTGTGTTTGCGAGATCTGGTAATTCTGGCAGTAGACGCAGCGCAGATTGCAGTTGCCAAAGAAAATATTTCCGGCGCCCTGCGTTCCGACCAGCGCGGGCTCTTCACCGAAGTGGGCAGTATAAGAAGAAACGATAGGCAACCGGCCGGAGTAACAGGCCGCGATCTCGTTTTGCAAGCGGTCGTTCAAACAGTCGCGCGGACAGACGGTGCAGCGTTCGAGCAAAGCTTCGAGCGCAGTAACTCGACCCCGCAACTCCCCAGTCTCGAGCAAGCGTAAATAGGTAGGGCCGTTCTTCTGATCTATGACTTCCGACATCTGACCTCTATGGTTTGCGACTGCGAAAATGTACAAAGTGTGGCTTGAATTGTTCCACCAGATCCGCCGGCGCGACCTTCGTGCCCTGACGCCACACGAAGTCCATCTCCGCGTGAATGGTGCTCAGCGCCAGCCGCGCTTCGAAAATTAACAGCATGCTGCCGTAGAAAAGAAAGCAGGCACCGGATAGACCAACTATCACCGGTACGTAGTTGTAGCGTGGACTGCTTGGTATTACGGCTACGAGGCCGATGGCGACGCTGGTAGCGACAAACATTCCCGTAGCCAGATAAAAGCAGACCATCGAGCGTTGCAGAATGCGCGCCCGACTGGTCAGCTTGTCCAACTGCGCAAAGATGACGCCCTGCCGTTCTTTAGTTTCACCGGCATTCGTGCGGGCGAGTTCTTCCAGTTTGTCTGATAGCGAGCGGACTCGATCGACCACACGGCCGAGCCGTGACGAGGTTGAGAGAATCATACTGCCGCAGGCAGAGATCAATACTGCCGGCGTGATCATGGCCGTCAGCACGGCAACCGCTGAAGAGGTTTGCTGCACTTCTAACCCAAACTAATGCCGGCGTCTGCCTCTTCGTTTCGTCACGGCTGGTTTCGTCATTGGTTTTACGTCCGTGGCTTCCATCGGCTTTGGTTTCATCTGCTGCTGGATCATGTCCAGCACCATTTGCTGTGGGAAATCGGCACGCACCAACACTTCATCGCCTTCGGCGGCGATGCTGAAGCCCTTCAGGATCGTCTGCGCAGACTTATCTGGCACCGCAGTCATTGCATATTGCAAGAGAGCGGCGTCGAGGTTCGCGATTATCTTGGCGGTATCGGGATTGTCGGCATTTGAGATGCCGCGAAACATGAAATTTGTGGCGTCCATCGTAAGCGCGACGTAGACGTCTCCAAATTTCGAGTCGCAACGAGGGGCGCGTGCCGTTGCCTCTGTACCCAGCATGCCGAAGCTCTTCGCAAACGAACGGAAGGGTGAACCGGCGAAGCTCATCAGCACGTTAGGATCGCGCACCAGCGAGTTAAGGGAGTCTGTACTGATACGATCCTTGCCGTTGGCCGCGTCGATTGCCGCTCGCAGATATCCCGGGCTGCCGGTGGCGATCGTATTGGCGTTGAGCGCCACTATGCCAACTTCTGTAAAGGCCTTTAGCAGCGGCATCTTTTCCGACTCTTTGGCGATCGGGTCAAGCGTCATCAGCCCCATCGTCTTGCCGCCATAGCTCTCATCGCGGAGTTTGCCCTGCGTGGCCATTCTTGCCAATGTCAGCAGAGAGTCAGCGCTGAAATCCCCACTCGATACCACCATGAATTCCGGGGCCTGAAAGTTGAGATCGCCAGTTGGCTTTCTGAAGCGAATAGCGCAAACGAGGTAGTCGACCTTGCTCGGATCGATTCCGGCATTTTGTTTGGCTTCCCCAAAAGCCTTGCGCATGTTTTCGAGATCTTTCGGCGGTAGAAATTTGGGCAAGACCTCGTTCAGGATTCGTTGCGCATTGATATACATCAGCCCATCGGCCTCAGGGAGACTCGAAAGGGAATTGATCATAGCCCGGGCTGCCGGCGAGACTATTGGAGTGTTGTTGGCCGGCGTTGCCGCATTCGTGACGGTCAATTCGCCGCGACCGCTGGCCGATTGATTTACTGCATTTTGTGCCTGCGTTTCAATCGCAGCCGATGCCACGAGCAAAAGAGCTATTACGAGGAGTCTAGAAGTTTTTCTCACAGTCAAAAGCCTCCGTTCAGCGTTTTGTTTATCTTCACACAAGATCGTTGTTACTGACAGCGTTTTAGAGCCTTTCGGGTTCCAGAACCGTAAACTCATTTCGCACGTTTCCGGTATTCAGTGTCGCGGCTGGTTCAAAAAGCAGCACCTCTGCTTCTTCCTCGGCCACCGGCCGGTGCTCTACTCCATGAGGTACGACAATCAGCTCGCCTTGTTCCAACCAAACTTCCCTCTGAGTATTTTGTTCGGAGGGATTGCCCTCGAGATCGCGAAACTCCATGCGAAATCTTCCTTTCACGACCAGAAACATCTCGTCTTCAGTTTCGTGATGATGCCAGGGAAACGGTCCCTTAAACTTGACCAGCTTGAGTAGTTGCCCGTTTAACTCTCCGATGATACACGGGGTGTAGTGCTTCTCGATAAGCGAAAACTTTTCGCGTAGATTGATCTTGTCCATAATATTAGTAATGAGCAATCAGCGGTCAGCAATCAGCGAGATGGACACCCGCCCCTACACTCGGTGGAGTGACGTAGAGATTAATTCGACTGATAAAGTCTCTCGGCTCTGCTGTTCGCTGATTGCTGACTGCCGATTACTTCCTTTCAGCATAAATTGCGTCCAACAACTTCGCCAGACGGTAGCCGCCCTTTGCGAGTTGCTGACGGACCAGATCGCGGTTCACCTTTTCGTAGTTTTCCGGCCGCGTAATGTCGTAAACAACCTCAGTCAGGGGCTGGCCATTGCGCATGACTGGCTGACCATTGCGCGTGGTGACAGTGATGGTCCGCTGTCCGGTGACGATCAGACCCTTGTAGGCATGATCGCGCGACTGCCGCAGTGCATCAGTCGCCCATTGTGCTCCCCAGGTGCTAACCGGGCCGTGCGGATTCCAGCTTGATCGTGATCGCACCGTCTCTTTCAAAAATGGTCCCAGCGTCTCGGGTGTCTTTTTGTCAGTCGCCTGCATCAACGAAGTTACCAGGTCAAAATCCCAGTACCCGTGAAGCTTTTTCTTTTCGTGGTCAATCACTAATTGATTAGCGCCATTGTCGCTCGGAAGATTTTTCTGCTTGATCACTTGGGGGTCTCGGGCGATTACGATAGTGCCGTGGGGACCGTTAACGTCAGTGTAGCCACAGCCGATGTGCAGAGGCTGGTGAATATCGCCGAGAAAATGAACTAAAAGCTTAAGGGCGTTGCGTTCGCTGAGAGGGTGATCCGGATCGGGATGTCCCTGAAGTGTGCGGATGCAAATGTTGAGCATGTGTACGATGTCGTTATCGGGAGTGAAGTCTGGGCACGCCTGGTAGTTCTTGCAATCGAGCGGAAGGTCGTCATAGTGCCATTCGCGATTCTTTTCGTTATGCGCGACGTCTTGCAGGAAAGCGTTCGTATCGGGATCCGGATCAGTTTTGCCAACGCGCTCCTTAACCGTGTCGGCCCAGCTTGCAATGTTGGCCAACGTTTCACCGGGCTTTAGTATTTGCGCGATCCTCTGGGCGGTTTTCGGCTTGATCCGCAGCGAGGCAATCTTTCCAACTGTTTGGTGACCATCGTCCCCCCATGCCAGTGCCGAGCTGGCTGGAGCGAGGAATATCATCAGACTTAGCAAGAGGGAAATTGGTTTTTTCATGTGCCGTCTCCTTACGAGCTTCCGCTGCCGGGCAGACCCGCTAGTCACCAGATTGCTTGTCAGCATTCAGAATAACCAGCCATTGTGTTATGTCAATCCCGAACCGCCCCAGGGTATGCGTTTCGCGAGGCGTTGACGTTTGCGATATGCTGGGAGGCGGCCGGAAAATCGAACCAAAGCAAGGAGACATGTGCTTAACTTTGCGATTCAAACCGCTCGTGACGCGGGCGCAGTTCTAATTGATCGTCTGGGACGTGCGCTTCAGGTATCGAATAAAGGTGCGATCGATCTGGTCACCGAAGCCGACTTGGCCTCCGAAAAACTGATCATCGAACGGATCAAGTCTCACTATCCTCGTCACGCAATTCTGGCTGAAGAGTCAGGCGGAGTTGAGAGTGCGTCCGGAAATAGTGAGTGGAAGTGGATCATCGATCCGCTCGATGGCACCACAAACTACGCCCACGGCTATCCCTGCTTTTGTGTTTCCATCGCGCTTGCGCGCGCGGGGGAGATAGAAATTGCGGCGATTTACGATCCAACTCGCGATGAAATGTTTGCTGCCGAGCGCGGCCAGGGTGCTACTCTCAACGGTCGACGAATGCGCGTGTCTAATGTAGAAGATCTAAACGCCGCGATGCTTTGCACCGGCTTTCCTTACAACGTTCGCGAACGACCAAACTTTGAACGTGAGTTTGCAAACTTCACGATGACGGCGCAGGCCGTCAGACGCGACGGCTCGGCTGCGATCGATCTCGCCTATGTTGCTTGCGGCCGCTTCGACGGCTTTTGGGAAGATGGCTTAAACCCGTGGGACGTCGCCGCCGGGGTGCTGCTAATCAAAGAAGCAGGGGGGACGGTTACTGACTTCAGGGGCGCGCCGCTCGATATCTACACGCCAAAGGTACTAGCCAGTAACGGTCTGATCCAAGACGCCATGATGCGGGTTTTGGCAAACTAACCTACAGCGCTGAGCTAATAATCTCACCAAGCCGTTCAGTCTCTCGTCGCGCGCAGCTGCGTACCTCTTCATCGGGTCGTTGTTCCACTCGTAAAATGGGGTGATAGATAATTACAACTTTCCCCGGACGCGGAAACAATTTGTTGGCCGGCCAGGCACGATTCGCTCCGCGAATTGTTACCGGAAGAATCGGAACTTCAGCCTCGAGGGCCATTCGCACTGCCCCGGCTTTCATGCGGATCAACGACCCATCTGGCTGTCCGCGGCCGCCCTCGGGAAAGATTACAATCACGCCCGAATCGCGCAGCCAGGTTAATGAACGGCGAATCGCCCCCGGATCGCTTCCTTGTACGTGAAGCGGCCAGGCACCCAACCACGTTATGGCCGTCCCAACTACCGGCCAGGAAAACGCCTCGCTCCACGCAAGAAAGCGAATCGGTCTCTTAATCGGTATCGACAGCCAAAACGGATCGCCGTAGCTCTGGTGATTCGCTGCTATGATCAGCCCCCCGTTTTGCGGAATGTTTTCAATGCCTTGAAACTCCAGTCGCCACAAGGCGCGACTGCCAAGCCGGATGATTGGCCGCATCAAGTTGATTGACCATTGCGGTAGCGCAATTTCAGCGCGCTTCGCAACCGGCTTCTCTGTTGATGTTGTTTCGGCTTTATTCACGTGGCTCAGGGAAGGGCTCAGAGTTGTCGGTGTCAAATCCTAGAGCGGCCACTCGCGTTCGATGAATTCAACATGAATGCGCGGTACGCCAGTGGCTCCCATGCTGGACCCTCGCACCGCCGCATATGTCGACAGCTTAAACTGATCACTGGTCAAACGGATAATTCGACCCACAGGTAGCTTAAGGGTCGTATAAAGCGCCGCGCCGTTCTTGCTGATATTTTCGGTAACGGTGCGCTCACTAGACTCGACCAGGCCTTCTTCGTTGAGAGTTTCAATCAACATATCAACCGGAATACCGTGACGGGTGGCTTGGCGCTTGTCAGATGAAGACTCGTCGCCCGGCGTCCACTCCGCGACTGGCGACAGATTGCCCGGAGTTATTTGTCCGACCTCGTAGCGCTGCGCCGGATTTTGGTCGTAGCTGCGCGGCGGCTGTTTCCCGATAAACGCAACGCCGACCTCGAAAGACGTCGCCTTCTCGTCGGCAGCCACGACGGGTCTAACGTGGCGCACTAGTGCCCAAACTTTGTATTGGTCTTCAACGTGATCAAATACCCGCAATTGCCGGGGCATGGGAATGGTCATGTGTACCAGTCGACCTTTTTCGATCGGTCGTTTCAGTTTGAATCCAGCACCAAACGGCGAAACGTCGGTGAGTCGGGTAACTTCATTCCACTCCATCTCCAATGTCTCTCGAAATCGCACGCGCACTGGAAGTTGGAGTGCCAATCGCTCGCGAACACGTTTCCAATTTCGAGTTTCAGACATAATGGAACTGAAGGTTGGGCTGCTGATCGATTTCGGAGTAATTGCCTGGTCAGTTGACCCGCTGTGCGGGTAACAATTCCCAAAGTTATCACATCGCCGAAGCTGTTGATTTTACTAGGGTTTCGGGGTCATTTGTGTTTGCCAAACAAGGCCGGCGCGGGCTACAATAATGCTTACTTTTCTGAGCCCTTTTGAGCTACTTGTGGCGCGCCCTTTGGGGGTGGAAATCAGCGCGAAAGAAGCTCCCTTCAAGACAAATAGAGCCAGGGCAAGCCGATGAAGAAAGTGATCGCTCGCGCGGGCCGCTGCGAAGTCTGACAACGAAACCAACTGCGGGCGGATTGTACTGGAAAGGTCAACGGGATGGAAACAGCTTCTGAGCACAAACCTATCAACATTGAAGATGAGATGCGGCGCTCGTATCTCGACTATGCAATGTCCGTCATTATTGGGCGCGCTTTACCGGACGTGCGCGACGGGCTAAAGCCTGTTCACCGGCGCGTACTCTGGGCCATGCATGAGCTCGGCAACACTTATAATAAGGCTTATAAGAAGAGCGCACGAATCGTCGGTGATGTGATAGGTAAGTATCACCCTCACGGTGACACTGCGGTTTACGACACGATAGTTCGTCTGGCGCAGGATTTCTCCATGCGTTACCCGCTGATTGACGGCCAGGGAAACTTCGGCTCAGTGGACGGCGACGCGGCAGCCGCCATGCGCTACACGGAGATTCGCATGGCCCGCGTGGCGAACGTAATGCTCGCCGATCTTGAAAAGGAAACAGTCGATTTCCAGCCAAACTACGATGAATCGCTAAGCGAGCCAAGGGTAATGCCTACGCGTATTCCCAACCTGCTGATCAATGGCTCCGATGGCATTGCCGTGGGAATGGCCACTAAGATTCCGCCGCATAATCTCACGGAAATCGTTGATGCCACGCTCGCGCTACTGGGTGATCCGGGTATCGCCATCGAGGCGCTTATGAAAATTGTCACCGGCCCCGACTTTCCCACCGGCGGTTTCATCTATGGTGGTGAAGAGCTGAAGAAGTCGTACCTGACGGGTCGCGGGATCATACAGATGCGCGCGCGCGCCGGTATCGATCGCATTGGACGAGGCACGGGTGAGCGTGATGCCGTTGTGATTACCGAGATACCATTCCAGGTAAACAAAGCTCGATTGCTTGAACGAATCGCCGAGCTTATCAACGAAAAGAAACTCGAAGGCGTTTCAGACTTGCGCGACGAGTCGGATCGCACTGGTATGCGTATCGTGGTCGAACTCAAGCGTGACGCAGTGCCCCAGGTCGTCCTGAATAAGCTCTACAAGATGACACCGATGCAGTCCTCGTTTGGCGTTATCAATCTGGCAATCGTAAACAACCAGCCGCGCGTTTTGAACCTGAAGCAGATGCTGGAGTGCTTCATTGACTTCCGCCGTGAGGTAGTGCGCCGGCGAACTGAGTATGAACTCCGCAAAGCCCGCGCGCGCGCTCACATCCTTGAGGGCCTGACGAAAGCAATTGACGCGTTGGATGCCATTGTCACGCTGATTCGCAACTCGCGTTCGGTGGATGAGGCCCGCCTGTGGCTCACCGCGCAGACCAAGACAATGAGCGAAGTAAAAACGTGGAAGGGCATCCCTTCCAACGTTGTGCTGAAGACCCATTTGGGAAAACTGCAGAAAACAATTGAAGGTCTTGCTTTTTCCGACATCCAGGCGCAGGCGATTTTGGATTTGCAGTTGCGCAGGCTGTCAGCGTTGGAGCGGCAGAAGATTACTGACGAATATGAAGGCATTATCAAGCTGATAGCCGAATTGGAAGAGATTCTGGCCAATGAAAGTTCGTTGCGCCGCGTGATTGGCAACGAACTGGAAGACGTCAAGAAAGAGTTTGGCGATGGGCGCCGAACGGAAATTGTTGACGAAGGCGTTGAATTCTCGATTGAGGACTTGATCGCCGACGAGGATGTCGTACTTACCGTTACTAACAGTGGTTATATCAAACGCACCCCAATCACTACTTATCAGCGCCAGGGCCGCGGCGGCAAAGGACGCTTTGGAGCGGCCGCCAAGGGCGACGATTACGTCGAACATCTCTTCATTGCCTCCACGCATGCCTACATCATGATCTTTACGGATGACGGCATGGTCTACAAGTTGAAGGTCCACGAAGTTCCCGACGCCGCGGCTTCTGCTCGCGGCAAGGCGGTCGTCAATCTGATTAATCTTCCTTCGGATCGGAAACTCGCCGGCGTTGTTGCCGTCCGCGACTTCGCGGAAGGACGCTATGTAGTGATGGTCACGCGAAAGGGCGTGATCAAGAAGACGTCACTCGCGGATTTCCAGAACATTCGTACCAACGGCATCATCGCCATTAATGTAGACGATGGTGATCAATTGCTGGATGTGGTCTTGACCGATGGTAAGAAACGAATCTTCATCGCCACGCACGACGGTCTCGCTATTCGCTTTGACGAAAAGAACGTGCGGCCGATGGGGCGCGCAACCAGAGGCGTTCGCGGTATCGACCTGCGCAAGGAAGACTATGTTGTTTCAGTTTGTCCGGTTTCTGCCGACGACTCGGAGAAGATGCTTTCCGTGTCTGAGTTGGGTTATGGCAAGCAGACGCCTATCACCACTTACCGGCTGCAGTCGCGCGGCGGCAAAGGCGTTATCAACATGAAGACCACGGACAAGACCGGCAAGGTGGTCGCCGTATTTCCAGTTGATGCTGACTCTGAAATAATGATCATCACCCAGCAAGCCAAGCTGATCCGGCTCGAGGCAGGTCATATTCGCAAGACCGGACGAAGCGCGCAGGGCGTCAGGCTGATCAAGACGGATGAAGGAGACCGGGTCACTAGTGCTTCGTTGGTTGAGGCCTCGGCTGAAGAAGAAACTGAGGACGTGCCGAGCTAGAGAAAGGGAACGTGGTCAAGAAGGGGTAAAGGAGGGTCACGCGTTTTGGCGCGTCTTCCTTTACCCTAGGCTTTGGTTTCCTCACCTTCAACCCAAACCTCGCCGTCTTCGAAAAACTCCTTTTTCCAAATCGGCACAGTGCGCTTTAATTCCTTGATGATCCACTCACAGGCTGCAAACGCCGCGCGCCGGTGCGGTGCACTGACCGCGATCACAACGCTGGTCTCGCCAATTTCCAACTTGCCAGTTCGATGAACGATGCCGAGGTGCGCAATCTCGAAAAGTTCGTGAGCTTCACGTCCGAGCCGCTCAAGTTCGCGTTGCGCCATTGGCGCATAAGTTTCGTAAACCAAATGCAGCGTTCGCCGGCCGCGGGTCCACTCGCGGGCATAGCCGTCTAACGTGACCGTGGCGCCGCATTCCGGCAGGACTATTCGACGTGCGACCGCGCCGACGTCGATCGGATCAGTGGTTAGTTCGAAAAAGTCGTTTGCGAACGTGGAAGCGGGCAAGATGCCTACGCTCCCAGCCCCACCGCTTACCGGCGGAAACACTGCCAATTCATCGCCGTCGTGAACTTCGCGTTCAGCCTGGGCATATTCCTGGTTCACAGCAAACAACAGCGAGCGCCCGAATCGTTTCAGATTGGGAAACCTTTCCAACACGGTCGCGAAAGCGCTGGCCGCCGTCGGCGTGCCCTGCAGGACCAGGCCGACTTCTCCTGCTCCGGCAGCATCGCGCGCGGCGCCAAAGAAAAGCACGCGGACGGCTATCTCATTGTCAGCAGTAGACTCCAATTCTGATTCTCTCTTTTATTCGAGTTCAATTCTCTTGCCGCTATGTCCATTGCCCTTCGCGAGTTCGTGGACCCGTGCCCGCTCTTCGTAACCTGAAACTGCGCGCGCGAGTATCTCGCGCAAACGACGCAAGCGCTCGGAAGCTGAGACCATCTCCAACAGCTCCTGCTTCACTTCCGGCTCCACTTCCATCGCGGCAGCAACCAGAAATGAAAGTCGTTCGGGGTCACTGTCGGAGATGTTTGGCAGGTTGGCGCGCTCGTCGTTAATGGCGCGCACCGCGCGGGCAATGCGAGTAAACGTTTCCGCAACTTCGCGCGCGCTCTCAGTCAGACTTTCGTTCTGATCTAGTTCATCTTCAAAATAACTCACCTTCACCACCAGATACGGATCGCCGCGCTCAACATATTCGTCAATCCGATATCTGATTATGCCGACAGTGAGAATATTCGCGCGGCCATCAGGGAAGGTTTGCGTGTCAGTAACCTTGGCTACGCAACCAACACTACCAACGGGTGGCATATCTTCCGTTGCAGTGGAAGCGTCGAAGTAGGAAACCCCAAAGAGACTTTCGCCGGCTTGAACGTCAGTCAGCATTTGCCGGTAACGGGGTTCGAATATGTGTAACGGCAGCGGTACGCCCGGAAATAAAACTACTGACAGTGGAAAGAGTGGGAGTTCACTCACGCCGCTGACCATGTCGCTTGCTTCGCTCATCAATCACCAATTCGAAGTTGTGGCAACTTTGAAAAATATCAAGGTGCACGGTTTGTGATCTGGATTATTTGCGTGACGGGCATTATGGCAGACCGGCGGGGAGAAAGTCAGTATGAACGTAGCGCAACTTGTGCTGCAGGGTACCGGGGTTAGATTTGGCTACTCAGATGATGTCCAGGGAGCGCGGCGCCATGCGGCGTACTGTGGCCAGCAGTTTTTCAGTATCAAAAGGTTTATCGAGAAATTCATCAGCGCCGACAGCGTAACAGGCGTTACGAGTCTCAATGTTGGTGGAATCAAAAACCAAAACTTTCGATTCTGGAAGGTGGGTTTTTAGGTATTCAAGAATACGCAGCCCGGCTTCCGGCGACTCAACCTCGGGCGGCAAGTGCAGGTCGAGAATCGAAACCGAGGGTTCATAGGCATTGGCTCGCCGGACGGCCGACTGCAGATCGTTTGCCGTCACCACCTCATAGTCGTCGCTGAGTGTCCAAAAAAGCTGCTGGGTTACAGCTTCGTCGTCATCAACGATCAGAATTCTCGGTTTCATTTCGAGGATCTCCAACAAGTCAAATTACCTGGGAATTGCTTTGTCTTCAGCAATGCCTATACCGCAGGTTGGCGTGGGGGCGCCTGCTGGACGCAGAGGGGGTTTGCCTTGCTGCAATAAATCTTTCAGGCAAAATCTCACACAATCGGATAGCGAGGTAGGTACAAATGTGGAGAGATCTACGATGAGTGGAGTTCAGAGACGCTCCGATGTAGGGTAGGTTCCCGCTTTCTATTTCGCGGGCTCAGTCTTGAAGAATGCGATTCCGGCCGCTTCCTCCGCAACGTCTACGCTAGCCACGAGCTTGAGGGAAGCCAGGTCAATTACTTCAACCGTCCCAGGTTCTGACCCGATACCTTCAACAGAAACGAAGGCATAGCGATCGTCCGGCGACACCACCACGCCGTGCAGCACCCGGCGTCGTGTAGGAATGCGCGCGAGTTCACGTCCCGTCTTTACCTCAATCACCGAAACTGACTGATCGCGTTTGTTAGTCGCCAGTAGTCGCGTTCCGTCTTTAGTAGTCGCGAGGTTGTAAACGCCCGGCCGCGCGGGAATGCGTCGCTTCACGTTCCACTTGGCTGCGTCGACTTCAACAATCTCGTCAGACTTGTTACAGGCGACGAAGATCGAAGCACCGGTTGCCGACGGCTGGGCCCAGGTAGGCGAACAGGAAATATCGCCCGGCTTGGGCGGCTCCATTCCATGACCACCCATGTCCATGTGCTTCGCGCTCGCTGCCGGCGCTGAATGCTCCATGCCGGCCATTGCTGTTGGCGCAACCGGTGGGCCGTTGCTGCCCAGCTCGTGACCCTTTGTCAATAAAAAGTGTCTTGATACCTTGAGGGTCGCGGTATCGATTTCGACCAACATGTCGTCCATCATGCAGGCCGAATAATGTTTAGTTCCCTGCGGATTCAAACGCGAGCCGTGAGGCATCGTACAGGTTTGAATACGCGCGACTTCCAGCATTGGCTCGGTAGCAACCACGGAAACTGACGAAGGCACCATGTCTCCGTGCAAGTTGAAGTTCACGACGAAGAGCAGGGAACCGTCGGCATTGAGGTCCATTGTTGCGGGAAACAGTCCGAGCGTGGTTCGACCTATAACACGATCGTCTTTGCTGGAGTATTTCCAAACGGAACCAAAAGGTCGGCCGTGAGCCAGGGAAACGTAATAAGAATCATGGTCGGCGGAGATCGCGAGCCCGTGAGGTCCGTCGATATCGATTGGCATATCGCCGGTAGAAAATTCCTTGTCAACGCCCGCACCGGCCGGCCCAAAGCGAATCAATGAGATCTTGTCGGCAGCTTCCGACAAAACGTAGACAAGATAGTCTTTGTCGGGCTTGGTCTGAGCAAGGGTTGCCGGACTGCTTCCGAAAAAGTTCACTAGAGAGACCAGCAGCATGGTTAGCGGCCATACCACATGATTACGGAAAACGGCGAGAAAAGAAACGTGGCGGTTTGCTCCAGTGGATTCTAGTCGCATGTTTAAGGCAATTCTGTGGCTGGTTTTGCGTTTCGTCCAGTAGCCAGCTTGCTGTGTCTGGTGGTTGGTGTTTGCTTAACGACAATTCACCACAGAGGCGCAGAGGTTCCAACAGAGCATGAAGCCACAACGTTTACTACGGTTTCTCGGGTTTCTCCGGCGGGAAATCTTTTTCGTCGATTTCGTCGATCACTTTCAGCTCCGCGCCAAACTTCTGGTAGCCACGGAAGCGAATTTCGTTGCGGCTCTGAATCGACATGCTCCGGTTCGTAGTTGTCAGCAAAATCTCCGAATGAGAAGGCAGCAGAAACTTGTTGTCGTTGATCATCACCCAGTCGTAATCAATGAGCGTGCTGGCAGCAGTGATCGGAAAGTCTCCAGGTATCTCGGTGGCGATTTGCTCGAAGCGCAAGACACGATTGGTTTCGCGATCGATCCAAACGCGTCCGCGCGATCCGACATTCGCCGAAGCAGAGTCACCCGCCCGCAAGTTGAGTTGAGAAAAAGCCCTTTCGATTTGATATTCAAACACCAATGTCCGGCGGCCCTGTAACACATCGGTATCGGCCAGCTTGAATTCAGTGTTCGACTCTGGTTTGAAAACATCGGCGACCGCGGAAATGTATTCAACGCCGCTGGACGACGCACCGGGCGCAACGTCTTTACTGTAATCACGCGTTTGCTTTGCTTCCTGGCCCAGGGGGATACCATTGACGGCCAGCACTTTGTATTCCTCACCCGCATTTGCCCGGTAGCCGACGGCGATAGTGAGATTGTCCTGCGGTATCCAGTTGTTGGTAGTGCCATAAGCACGCGAACGCTTGATCAATTGTTTGACAATAAAGTCGGGCATCGCTGCCGCCGCGCCTAAGGTAGCGGTGCGCGTGCGATCGAGGAGTTCCTGTGCCTCCGCATCGGATGGCAGTGCTGAAGCAACAGGGTTGACTCTGCGCCGTTCAGCTTCCTCAATCGTGCGGCGCAGCAGGGCGTCACTACCGCTCTTGGTCGCGACCAGGGAACGCATGCCGTCGGTCAGTGGAAACCCGATACCGCGTTTGCGGATCTCGGCGACGACTTCGTCGCGCAGTTCCGGATGTTTTGGCAACTGGTAAACCAGCGACACCACTTCGCGGCTGGTGAGCGGTGTCTGCGGCGTTTGTGCCCGGCTCACTGCGGGGCAGAGAACTACTACAAACAAAAGGAGCTTTATCAACTTGCAATTCATATTATTTCTGGTCCGGCAGTCGCTGAATCATTTCTCATTTAAGATCATAGTACCCTGCGGAATATCAATCAAACGGAGCATCTGACAAGGAAGTTACAGGTTTTCGATGAATTTCAGGCGGGATAGTTGCCCGAGGTAGGATTTGCCTCAACTCCGGACACAAAACCGTTCGATTGCCTGCTGCAGGATCTTGACGCAGGCTTCAAGTTCGACGATCGGAACAAACTCGCCGGTGCGATGAGCTTCACGAATATTTCCCGGGCCGAGCACCACAGCTTCTGCCCCAAGCTCCGTCATTTGAGCTGCCTCAGTTCCGAAGGCGACAGTGCCTGGCTCGTTTCCGGTTAATTCTGTCAGCATCGTGACGAGTGTCGAATCGCTGGCTGTTTCGAAACCCTCATCAGCGCGCGCTGCGTCTACTTCGCAGGTGAACTCCGGATCGCGCGCTTTTTCCGTGGCGATCGCGGCCGCAAGCAAATCAAGCACACGTTTCGGATCTTGTCCCGGTATGGGACGCCATTCCAGCGTGAAGCGACACTCGCCGGGAATGACGTTCTTCGCGGTGCCGCCGCGAACGAGACCGATGTTCAGAGTTGTATAAGCAGGATCAAACGCCGCGTGTTGTTCAGCCTCGAGTTTGACCGCAATCGTTTCAAGGGCCGCGATCAAACGCGCTGCACCAAACACTGCCGAAGATCCCAGGCTCGGGTAAGCGCTGTGGGCTTCGCGACCTTTGACCGTCACTTCAGCGAGGCAATAACCCTTACCAGCGCGCATCGGCCGGAGCGAAGTGGGTTCGCCAACGATCGCATAGCGCGAATGGAGGGCGCGCGTCTCCGCCAATCGTTTGGCGCCAATCAGTCCAATCTCTTCGTCGGCGGTGAAGACGAGAGCCAAAGGCCGGCGCAGGTTTTCGAGTTTGGTGCTTTCGCATGCAGCAAGGCTGGCGGCGATGAATGCCTTCGTATCACAGGCGCCGCGTCCGAAGAGTTTTTCCTCGCGTTCAGTGAGTTGCAATGCCTCGTTCCACTTTGGATCGTAAGGAACGGTGTCAGTGTGTCCAACGAGTGACAATTCGACAGCAGTACTTTCGGAAAACCCGGCACCTGATACGGCGATCAGGTTTATTTTCTCAACGCCGCTCGCGTCAGTGTAGGGCAGGCGCCTTGTTTTGAAACCGAGCGCATCGCAGCGCTGTTGGAGATAGTTAACCAGCTCGGCATTTGAACGTGACGAAACGGAATCGATAGCGACAAGTTTGGCGAGTGTTTTTTGGACCGTCATACTTGAACCAGTTTATACCGGCTTGCCCCGCTCTTTGTCTTAATCAGCCCCACAGCCTCTTCTGCAACGTCGCGAATCTTCCAACAATCTCTTCCTGCTGAGCGTGCCTGCCTTCTTCCACAATCCGCTTTCCGCCAACTACCACATCCTTGATAGCGGCCCTGGACAGTGAGAACACGATGGCCGAAAGCAAAGTGTCTGGCGAGGCGCCAGCGATTGATGGATCGTTAGTGTCTACCGTGAAGAAGTCTGCCGGTCGTCCGTCTTCAAGAACGCCTCCCGGCGCGTCGATGCTCGTGGCGCCGTTAATAGTCGCGCAGTCAAAGAGTCGAGCCGCAAGCCCCGACTTGTCTTCATCAGCAGCCAGCACCACGCGTTCCAACTTTTGCAGCCGCAAGTGATACTCCAGTTCCCGTGCGTCTTCCAGTAGATTGATTTGGGCATGGCTGTCGGTTCCCAGGCTTACCTGCACACCCTGTTGGAAAAAACTGTCGACTGGAACAATGCCATCGCCGAGATTCCGCTCTGTCGTGGGGCAGGCACAAACCATCGCGTCCGCGTCTGAGAGCAAGTGAACTGCTTTTGTCGTAACGTGAATCATATGGACACCGGTGAAGCGTTCGCTCAATAAGCCTTCGGTTGAAAGTAGCGCGACTGGCGACCGGCCGTACTCCTTGATGCAAGCTCCTACTTCGGCGGGCTGCTCGGCAACATGCATGTGGACCGAAAGCCGCCGGCTGTTGGCCGCAGCGACTATTTCTTTTAAGTAATCCAAAGGCACGGCGCGCACGCTGTGCGGAGCAACACCAGTCCAGGCCATCCTGGCGGGCTGATTAAGATCGCTCAGATCTTTGCCTAACCGTTCGAGGTTATGCAGATAAACCTCGGGAGTTTTTTCAATGAAGCGGAGTTGCTGTGGGTTCAGCTCCGTTTCGTAACCCGAGCGCGCATAGGCAACTCGCAACAAGGCGATACGCAGGCCGACATCGTTGGCTGCACGCACCACTTCCTTCGCCATCAGATTCGGATCATCGTAGGGCGTCCCAACGGGCGCGTGGTGCAGATAATGAAACTCCCCCACGGCCGTAATACCGCTCAGCGCCATCTCCAGAAAAGCCATGCGCGACGCGTCGTAAACATCTTCGGGTGTAAGCCGGGAGGCCGCGTGGTACATCATCTCGCGCCAGGTCCAAAAGCTGTCTTTGTCGTGGGCCGAACGATATTCAGTGCGACCACGAAGCACGCGTTGAAAAGCATGGGAATGAGCATTGATTAACCCGGGCAGAACGGCACGATTGGTGAGAGTTGAGCTCAGCACAACTTCATGTGGTTGATTCGGCGCCGCAATCTTGCCGGCCTCATCGCACAGCAAAGCAGAATCGCTCACGAAGCGGCCGCCTCTATAGATCAAATCCGGTAACCAAAGCTGCTTTGGCATGTTCATTAATCAGCTAAATTTTTGGTAATCAACTCGTCAACCTGAGACGCCAGCAGTTCGAGTGGCGCGGCTGTGGAACCCTCTAGTCGCCAGGACTTCTCGTGCCGCCGTACGATCTCCAGTACAACTGATTCGTCTGGGTCCGTTCAGATAACCAATCTTGAAACCTAGTTTCTTGTAAAGCTTGATAATTCGCGTCGTTGCTTGATTAGAGAGCACCACCGGTCCAGGATGCGCCGCGAGCCGTTCTGCCGTACGCACCTGGTCCTCCCAGCTAAAACCACCGGCGCTGTAGGTGGTGAACTCGACGTCATACGGCGGGTCAGCATAGACAAAATCCTCGGGCTCGATCGGCAGTTCATAGAGGTCGTTGCAAGTAAACACCCAATCCTTGAAGGCTAATTGGAAAGCTGAGAAGTCGCGAAGATAAGAAATAGACTTATGTTGACCGAAGGGCACGTTGAATTCGCCGCTTTGATTGAAGCGGCAGAGTCCATTGAAGCAAGTTCGGTTGAGATAGTAGAACAATTGTGCCGCCTCGGCGCTTTGCGATTCGCCATTGGCAATCAGTTTATTGAAACGACCGCGGTGTTTGTAGAAATCATCCGCATCATTCGTCATCTTGACGGTAATGCGAAGACCCCGCTGCAAATGCGTGTAAAAGTTTATCAGATGCGGGTTGATGTCATTCAAAAGGGCGCGCCCTGGTGTCAATCCCAAGAGAGCTGCAAGCCCACCACAGAAGGGTTCAACGTAACGACGGGCTGCGTGTGGTTGCCAAAGGTCCGCAAGCTGCGGCACTAACCAGCGCTTTCCACCAGCCCACTTCAAGGGTGGCTTAAGCGGAAGGTCGCTACTTGCCTGGGATTTCGCAGCCACCATCTCCGCGTTCGCGAGCTTCGTTACTGGAGTAGCTTTAACTTTCACGTTTGCGGAAGCGAGAAACTTCAATCAGCCAGCAACGACTTAAAAAGGATTGATTCTCTGAGAGTTTCCATTACCGCCGGTATCTTCTGGATGAGTTCGGCTGCGCTTTCCGGTGGATACTGCGCGGTAGCCTTCTGATCAATCTGCTCAAGACTCAGGCCTTCGAGTAAACACTCCAACACGAAGACATAAAAGTCATCAAACTCCGGCATCCCCAAAGCGTTGGTTTCTTTTGAACCCAGCACGCGCGTGCGCCCCAACTCTTCCACCCAATCAAGGATAGTTTCTACCGGCTCCTGCTCCGGATAGCGCTGCTTCACCAGCTCCAGAATCTTGGTGCGACTGGCTACATTCAGCAACAGGGCCAGGAAAAAGCGATGCGCATCCGTGGTGATCGTGCCCCGGCGTTGCACGATGCTCACTTGGCGCTCCTGCTCTTCCAAAACAGGAAGAACCAAATCGGTCAAATCGCCGTGAACGCTCCGGCATTGTTTGAGGATTGCCTTGAAGCGGTCCTTGCCCGTTGAGAGACCGAACAACTGGTCCATTTCGCTACTCTGGAGTTTTTGATAAGTTTCTGCCAGGACGAAGTAGGCCGTGTGAAAGTCTGACGAGCAAACGAGATCTCCAATCATCGCGTCGGCATCTTTGTGTTTCGTGCTCAGCAACAACGGGATAGTTTGCACCTTCTTGATCATTGTCGGATTTCTGAAGAAGGGATCCAGAGCGATGTAAGGCTTGCGATAGTCGTACTGTAACGCGGACGAAGGAGTGTGCTCGGTCCTAATCGTGATGGTTGCTGAGGGACGGTCGAGATGAAACAGGGAGTGGATGAAATTTCTGCCGGCGCGAATCATTCGCACATCCTTCAGCCTGAGCAACTGCACTTCTTCGAGCGCCAACTCGCCGATCGAAAAATGTTCGTTGATGATCTTGTCTTCGCGAAATGAGTAGCTGCTATGAATGCTTGACCCGAGTAAGACTTGAAAAGCACCGGTGAAAGAATGTTGGTGAATGCTGGTGGTGCCATCGAGCCAGTAGTAAACGTCGATGTAAAACCGGGAACCGCTAAACAGGGTTATAGGCGGATTGCCGAAACGTCCTTCAACGTCATATTGCTGGGGCAGCGACTCGGCGGCATGTACCCAGCGAATGATCTCCCAGGGATCAACACGCGCCGGCAAGTCAGCGTCAACGAGCGCCTGGGCCGCAATCTCAGGGAAAAGTTGTTCACTATAGTTCTCGGCCTTCCACCGGCTTTCCACCAGCGCGCCGAGTTTTTGAAATTCCTCCATGGACCCTCTTTCTAATTCTGATTTGGTTAGCGAGGATAGGAGGCAAGTTCAAATTTCGCAAGAGAGCCGTGGGATTCTTTCTTTTTTGAACTAGTGGCGCGACGCATCGCCTGCTCCGGTTGCGATTCTGAGAGCAATCGACTTATTATCTTTGCCCCTTGGTATTCGCTGCCGGAGTGGCGAAATTGGTATACGCACCAGACTCAAAATCTGGCGAGGTCAAACTCATGTCGGTTCGAGTCCGACCTCCGGCACCATCTGTTCGAGCTCAGTAACGGTTCCCAATTTGCTAGCTCCAGCTTCCCAATAAAATTTACAGGCTTCGAGAAATGTCCTTGCTAATTCGCTTCGTCGCGAGCTTGGAGCCGCTCATGGGCCGCAGAGAGGCTCCTAACAGGCCGCCGTTGGCGGTTTCGACATCTTCTAAACAGCCCAAGGCTATATAAATCAGCCGTTTAAGTCCGCGTAAAAACATGTTTGCCACGCAAGGGTTCTTTCTGTAGAATCTTAGGGCATTCCCTCGAGGGTGGGAAGAATGTCGCAAGTTTACCTCAAGCCCTCATCAAGCCCCGGCAGTTTTCCAGGTGTCCCCTAACAATTGGTGAGTTCTCTCCCAAGCGCCCCAGAAGTAGGAGAAGAAGCAATGTCAGGTGAAGTCCGATCACGGATCCTTATCGTTGATGACGAACCGGAGATTACGTCAATCTTGGCTGATCTCTTTTTCGGCAAGTATGACTGCACTACGGCAGGATCGGCGGAAGCAGCGCTTGAGCAATTGGCAGGCGCAGACTACGAACTGGTAATTAGCGATATCACCATGCCTGGGATGAGCGGTCTGGAAATGATTCCTCATGTGCGGCGGAATTCGCCAAACACCGTTGTCGTGATGATCAGCGGCATGCAGACCGTAGAGAGCGCCATCGATGCGCTTCGGCTGGGAGCCTTTGATTACGTAATGAAACCATTTGACCTGCGTCAGGTTGAGGCGGTGGTAAGCCGCGCACTGGAGCACCAGGCTTTGATTGTTGCCAAGCAACGCTATGAAGATCACCTTGAAGAACTTGTGGAACAGCGTACCGGCGAACTTGATCAGGCTTTGAACTCACTGGAAGAGGCGTATCGGTCGACACTCAAAGCCCTCACAACTGCTCTTGAAACCAGAGACCTCGAGACACACGGACATTCCGAACGGGTAGTCAGTTACAGTCTGCGACTCGGTCGAGAGTATGGCTTGAACAGCCAACTTATGAAGGCGTTGGAATTCGGATCGCTGCTACATGACATTGGCAAGATTGGCGTGCCTGACTCGATCCTCCGCAAGCCGGCGAAGTTAACTTCCGACGAATGGGTCCTCATGCGTGAACACCCAATGCATGGTCAGCAAATCTTACGGGGCATAAAGTTTCTTGAGGGTGCGGCCAAAGTAGTTTCGCAGCATCATGAGAAGTGGGACGGTTCGGGATACCCGGTCGGGCTGAGTGGTGAAGAGATTGACATTTGCGCGCGCATCTTCTCAGTAGCCGATGCCTTCGACGCGATTACCAGCGACCGCGTATATCGTAAAGGTAAATCCTACGAAGCGGCAGCTCAAGAACTTGATGACTGGGCCGGAAAACAGTTTGACCCGAGGGTGGTTGAGGCTTTCCACCGAGTGCCGCAAGAGGATTGGCGCGAACTTTACGACCAATCGTTAATCAAAAGCCGGGATGACCTGGAAGTGCGCCGGATGGTCGAAATGGTGCTTGAGGCGCAGCAACTCGAAGCAGCCGTGCGGTAGAGGCCAGGGAGCAGGGGCCAGCGGCCAGAGAACAGACGTCAGAGAACAGAGGCCAGAGATCGGGGTGAGATTTCTGACCTCTGATCCCTGACCTCTGATCTCTGAATTCTGGCCTCTGTCCCTTAGAATTGCGCCGGCACCACATAACCTCGCCGCGAACGCACGCTCAAACCAACTCTTCTCGAAGCCACTTCAATCTTCCGATACTCCCCCTTGTCAGCAGATGAGAGAGGTCGCTTGGGTCGATAGGTCACTACATATTCTGCTCCAACCTCCCGAGCAGCCTCGCGTGCCTGCGCAATCATCTCCTCGCCGGTTTTCGGCAGGAAGATTTGTCCACCCGTTTCCTCGGCCATATTCTTGAGAGTATCCTGGCTCCGCTTGATTTCGGCTTCGTAAGCTTTTTGCTGCCGGCGCATAGCCGGATCGAAGGTGATAGTGTGCCAGACATATGCGGGACTGCGCGTGGTGCCGGGAGGCAGAGTAGGATCCATGGTGGTGATCGCGTCGTGCGACGTTGGCACTTGCTTGATCGTGTTATCCGCCTTCTTCGGTTTTTCCTGTCTGACAAATTCAGTGTAACTAATGATGTGGACTGTAGCCCGGGCCGCTGCCAGTTGGCTTATTGCCTGCGCGCGATCAATTTTCCCCCCGGGACTATCGACGCCATCGGTGATGAAAACCACATGCCGGCTACCTTCAGGACGATTCTGCAACTGTTGTGCGGCGGCAGCAACGGCGTCACTAAAACGTGCGCGCTTCCCTGAAGAGACTTTAGTTTTCAAGGCCTTTAGCGTGGCGGAGCGGTCGCGTGTCCAGCCCTGCAGTATTTCTACCGAGTTATTAAACTGCATTACTTCTACCGAGGTGTCGTCGCGCAACCTATTCAAAAGCTCGATGGCGACTTCGCGCGTCAGATTCGGACGTTTTGACTGCCCTCCAAGTCCACTCTGCTCGCCACCTGTATCGAGTACCAAGATGACATTTGCCGGAATTCGACGAACGCTTTTGATCTGTTGGGCAACACCATCCTCGAGGACGAGGATGTCATCCGGTACGACGGTCGGGTCGTAGTGGCCAAACTGATCCATGGCCAGGACCGACAGACGCACCTCTTCGGTAAACACCTTAACGGGTTCCTGCTCCTCCTCCAGCGGGGGAGTGGGTGAGGGAACTGCCCGCGCAATTCCTGGTCTTGTCTGACTGAACGCTGCGGTTGCCAGCATTAGATTGAACAGGAAGAGACACAGATAACGATGAAACAAGATGGTAGCCTCGTGGTTTCCAGATTTGCCGGGTTGGATGCAGGCGAGGGTAGTTTCGAGTTGCCAACGACGGCGGAAGATAATCACCGCCGGAAATGATCTTTCAACCGGCCGCTTGGCGCGCCTGTGATTGTACGGCGGTTATTGCTACGGCATCCACGATATCCTCCGCTTTACATCCGCGGGAGAGATCGTTGGCAGGTTTGTCGAGGCCTTGGAGAATTGGTCCAATCGCGGTGGCGCCCGCTAGCCTCTCGGTCAGCTTGTAGGCGATGTTGCCTGACTGCAGATCGGGGAAGATCAAAACGTTTGCCTGGCCCGCCACGGTTGAACCAGGAGCTTTCGACTGGGCAATGGTGGGCACGAGCGCAGCATCTGCCTGAAGTTCGCCATCAATCGCTAGTTGCGGCGCCCGTGCCTTCACGGTCCGGGTGGCTTCTACCACCTTATCGACGAGTTTGTGTTTTGCGCTTCCCTTGGTTGAGAAGGAAAGCATCGCCACGCGCGGGGCCGTACCTAGCAACGCACGACAGGAATCTGCGGACGCGATGGCAATTTCTGCCAGTTCCGCCGCGGATGGCTCGATGACCACCCCGCAGTCGGCGAAGATTAGAGCGCCGTTGTGTCCAAATTCGTGGTCGGGCAGCGCCATGAGAAAGAAACTTGAAACGAGTTTGAATCCCGAACGCACGCCAATGCAATGGAGCGCTGCGCGCACGGTGTGCGAAGTCGTATTGGTTGCACCAGCTACCGAGCCATCAGCTTTTCCCAAACGCACCATGAGGTTGCCGTAGTAAAGCGGATCGCCCACGAGAGTGCGAGCCTCGTCGGCCATAAGCCCTTTGGCGCGGCGCAGCTCATGAAAGAACGAAACCATTTTGTCGAAGTCAGCGGCACGACGATGGTCGATAACATCGACGCCCCCAAGATCAACACCTTCACGCTGGGCGGCTTCACGAATGGTTGCTTCATCACCCAGTAGCGTAATCCGCGCCAGGCGATTGCGCGCACAGATCGAGGCGGCGACCACGGTGCGCGGATCGTTGCCTTCGGGCAAAACAATATGTTGCGGTTTGGCGGCGGCGCGCTGGCGAATTCCTTCTAGTATCGACATAAGAGTGACGGGCGATGGCTGTAGAGTTTACTTCAGCGGAACCTGCTTGCGTTTGCGGAGTCTAACCGAGCTACGGAGGGAGAACAAGTTTGGATGCGCGGGCGTAGGCGTTTATTCTCAAATAATCGGAGGCGAGCAGGGACAGGTTTCGCAGTTGATTCTTCGTCAGAATCGGGGCAACATGCCTACAAAGAAAATTCGTTAAGAAGACAAAATACGGAGTCAACGAGAGATGGCCTGGCAAATTAACCGGCGACTAAAGAACCTGCTGCTTTTCATTCCTAACATGCTGTTGCTGGCGGTGCGTCTGATGGCTGACCCGCGTGTACCGGCAATTGACCGGGCGTTGCTTGGCGGCGCAATTGTTTATGCAATTATTCCGTTTGATCTGATACCCGACATGATCCCCTTTGTCGGCCAGGTCGACGATGCTTACCTGGTTGCGCTGACGCTACTGCGGCTGATGGAACGGACTGATCCGGAAGTTGTACGCGAACATTGGAGTGGTGGCGGCGACGTAGTGGAACTCGTCGGTGCGGCCGCGTTGGTCGCCGGCAAGTTTCTGCCGCAGCGTATTCGTCGGGTGCTGACTGCGCGTGTAGAAGTGGTGCCGGGCAAACTCGAGGATATCAAGAGCATTCCCAAACCGTTCCTGGTGGCGCGGCCGGAGCTGGAAGTGGTAGACAGCAATCCGCCGAAGGTAAGAACCGGAACTAGTGAGCAGTAAAGAAAACTGCTTTCTTAAGCTACTGGCGCAGCGCCTCAAGCATCTTCTCGTGAATCCCGCCAAAGCCACCATTGGACATTATCGCGACCACATCGCCGGCGCGGAGTTGCGGAAGCAAATGCTCGATGATTGCATCGGCGTCAGGCAAGGCAACGGCGGGCTTATCCTCCTGAGAAATGTCCGCGATTAGCTTCCGCGTATCGAGTGACTTTCCTTTCTCCGAAACTTTTTGGCTATCGAAGACGTTGGCAATCACCACATAGTCAGCCGGCGCGAACGCTTTGGCATAATCATCCTGAAACACTGCGAGTCGTGACGACCACGAACGCGGCTCAAACACCGCAATCAAACGACGCTCGCGGTAGCGATTGCGCAGTCCACGCAGTGTTTCCCGCACGGCCGTCGGATGGTGCGCAAAATCATCAATAACAATTACGCCGCGTTCTTCGCCGCGGATCTCGGCGCGCCGCCGGACGTTTTTGAACGAGCGCAGGGCTGCGGCGATCACCTGACGGCCGAGGCCCCAGGCGTCGGCGGCAATGATCACTGCCAAACAATTCAGCAGATTGAAGTCGCCGATCAGCGGCGTTTCAAACTTGCCCCACTCCTTACCGGCGCAAGTGACCGTAAACTTGCTCAGTTCTCCGGAAAAATCCATTTCGCTGAGTCGCCACTTTGCGTCTTCCCTCGTCCCAAAGGTTTCAAGCTGAGCAAAGAGTTTCTGACCCATCGCAGCCACTACCTCGCGCACCGCCGGGCTGTCCCAACCGGCAATTAGTTTGCCATTGCCGGGAACCAGGTTCATGAATCTGCGAAACGCGAGCTTCACCGCCGCCAGGTCGTGGTAAATGTCGGCATGGTCAAACTCGATGTTATTGACAATCGCGATCTCCGGTAGGTAGTGCATAAACTTCGGACCCTTGTCGAAATAGGCAGTGTCGTATTCGTCACCTTCGATGATGAAATAATCGCTGGTGGTGACACGAAAGCTCACGCCGAAGTTTTGCGCAATCCCGCCTATCAGGAAGGTCGGATCAAGTTTGCCCTGATCCATCACCCAAGCGGCGATACTCGTCGTCGTAGTCTTGCCATGCGTTCCGGCTATGACCAGCGAACGCCGGCCGCGGATGAATTCCTCTTTGACAACTTCTGCCTGTGAACGGTAGAGCAGTTTGCGAGCAAGCGTCGCTTCAACTTCAGCGTTGCCGCGCGGAATAGCGTTGCCGACAATTACGCAGTCCGGCGAAGGCTCGAGATGTTCGGCGCGATAGCCTTGCTTCACCTCGATTCCCAGCCCCGCCAGCATGGTGGACATGGGCGGATAGACATTTTCATCGGAGCCGGTGACTTGGTGCCCACGCGCCTGCAGCATTCCTGCCAACGCGGCCATCGCCGTTCCGCAAATTCCAATCAGGTGATAGTGCATGTTGATTATTGAACGCCTGAGCGAGAT